>JBOHBN010000001.1:0-14756 GCA_050698355.1 Streptosporangiales bacterium
TCGTCTGAGGATGCGGGAGAACGAGCGCGTCACCCATACTCCGCACGGCGGCGGTAGCATCGCACCACCCGCCCGGGACGCTACCTGCGTCGCCGAGCGGGCCACGGCAAGAGAAGCGACGCCGTGGGCCGGCGCGTGATCCGCGCCGCACCCCGTGGCGGCGCGGCCCGGTGTTGGTGATCCCGTACCGGCCCGAGACGACGAGGAGTGCTCGAGTGACCGTGGAGAACAGCCTGGCGGCCCAGCCCGCCCCGCAACCGTACGTCCAGTTGCTCAGCCCGGAGGGGGAGCGGCTCAGCCCGGAGGGGTACGAGGACGCCCAGTTCACCGCCGAGGAGCTCCGCGGTTTCTACCGCGACATGATGCTGGTGCGGCGGATCGACACCGAGGGCACGGCGCTCGCCCGGCAGGGCGAGCTCGCCATCTGGGCCTCGCTGCTCGGTCAGGAGGCCGCCCAGGTCGGCTCCGGCCGGGCCCTCGCCGCGAACGACTACGTCTTCCCGACGTACCGCGAACACGGGGTTGCCTGGTGTCGCGGCATCGACCCGCTCCGGATGCTCGGGCTCTTCCGCGGCGTCGACCACGGCGACTGGGACCCCAATGAGTACAACTTCGCGCTTTACACGATCGTCATCGGCGCGCAGACCTTGCACGCGACCGGCTACGCGATGGGCATGCAGCGCGACGGCGCCGAGGACGCCGTCGTGGCGTACTTCGGCGACGGGGCGTCCTCGCAGGGCGACGTGAGCGAGGCGATGATCTGGGCGGGCGTGTTCAACGCGCCGCTCGTGTTCTTCTGCCAGAACAACCAGTGGGCGATCTCGGTACCGGTCGAACGGCAGAGCCGCGCACCCCTCCACCGGCGCGCCGAGGGTTTCGGGTTCCCGGGCGTCTTCGTGGACGGCAACGACGTGCTTGCCGTCCACGAGGTCACCAAGCGGGCGCTGCGCCGGGCGCGGGAGGGCAGCGGGCCGACCCTGATCGAGGCGCACACGTACCGGATGGGCGCGCACACCAACGAGGACCCGCGCCGCTACCGGATCGCCAGCGAGGTCGAGGAGTGGAAGCTCAAGGACCCGATCGAACGGTTGCGCGGGCACCTCGCCCGTACTGGGCAGGCCGACCGGGCGTTCTTCGACGAGGTCGACGCCGCAGCCGACGACCTCGCCGCGAAGCTACGCAAGGGTTGCGTGGAGATGCCCGACCCGGGCCCGGACCGGCTCTTCGCCGGCATCTACGCCGAGGGCAACCCGGAGGTCGAGGCGCAACGCGAGGAGTACGCCGCGTACCTCGCCGGCTTCGAGGAGGCCGCCTCATGACTGCCGTAACGATTGCCAAGGCCCTCACCATGGGGTTGCGCAAGGCCCTGGAGAATGACCCCAAGGTCCTCATCATGGGCGAGGACGTCGGGCTGCAGGGCGGCGTCTTCCGCATCACCGAAGGCCTGCAGAAGGACTTCGGTGAGGGCCGCGTCTTCGATACCCCGCTCGCCGAGTCAGGCATCATCGGCACCGCCGTCGGGCTCGCCATGCGCGGGTACCGGCCGATCTGCGAGATCCAGTTCGACGGGTTCGTCTTCCCGGGCTTCGACCAGATCGTCAACCAGGTCGCCAAGCTGCACTACAGGTCCCATGGCCGCACGCCGGTGCCGATGGTCATCCGTATCCCGTTCGGTGGCGGCATCGGTGCCGTTGAGCACCACAGCGAGTCGCCGGAGGCGTACTTCGTGCACACCGCCGGGCTCAAGGTCGTCGCGTGCGCCAACCCCGCCGACGCGTACTGGATGATCCAGCAGTCGGTGAGCTGCGACGACCCGGTCGTTTTCTTCGAGCCGAAGCGCCGCTACTACGAGAAGGCCGAGCTGGACGAGGGGGCCACGCCGGCCCCGCTGCACGCGAGCCGGGTCGTGCGATCCGGGGCCGACTGCACGCTCGCCTGCTGGGGACCGATGGTGCGCACCGCGATCGACGCGGCGAAGGCGGCGAGCGAGGACGGCCGAGAGCTGGAGGTCATCGACCTGCGCTCGCTGTCGCCGATGGACCTCGACCCGGTGTACGAGTCTGTGCGGCGTACGGGCCGCCTTGTGGTGGTGAACGAGTCGCCGCGCGCCGCGGGCGTGGCGGCGGAGATCTCCTCGCGGGTCACCGAGCAGTGCTTCTACCACCTGGAGGCACCCGTGCTCCGGGTCACCGGCTTCGACGTGCCTTACCCGCCGGCGCGGCTGGAGGAGCACTTCCTTCCCGACCTGGACCGGGTCCTCGACGCCGTCGACCGCTCGCTCGCGTACTGACAGGAGGCCTTCGTGGCGCTGAGGCAGTTCAACCTCCCGGACCTGGGCGAGGGCCTCGTCGAGGGTGAGGTCGTGAAGTGGCTGGTCCAGCCGGGCGACGAGATCACCGTCAACCAGGACCTTGCCGAGATCGAGACGGCGAAGGCGGCCGTCGAGCTGCCCTCGCCGTGGGCGGGCACCGTACGGGAGCTGCACGCCGAGGAGGGCAGCACCATAGACGTCGGGTCGCCGCTCGTCACCGTCGATGTCGCCGGGGCTGCGGGCGAGCAGGCGGCCGAGGACGGCGCGGGGGCCGCGGAGGCCGAGAGCGAGTCCACCAGCGTGCTCGTCGGGTACGGGTCGAAGGCCGCCTCAGGCAGGCGGCGGCCGCGCAAGCGCGGCCAGGCCGCGCCGCAGCCGGCGGAGGCAGCCGAGCCGGCTGAGGCCGAACCCGAGGAGCCCGCCCGGCCCGAGCCGGAGGAGCCCCAGCCCGCCAGCCAGGTCACGGTGCTCGCCAAGCCGCCGGTGCGCAAGCTCGCCAAGGACCTCGGCGTCGACCTGCGTACGGTCACCGGCACCGGCCCGCAGGGAACGATCAGCCGCGACGACGTCCGCGCCCAGGCGAACGGCGCCGCCGCACCCAGCCGGCTACCGGAGGCCGTGCCGGCGAGCGGTGGGGTTCCCCAGCTGTCCTTCGGGGCCGATGGCACGGCGCGCATCCCCGTCAAGGGCGTCCGCAAGCACATCGCGTCCGCGATGGTGCAGAGCGCGTTCTCCGCCCCGCACGTGACCGAGTTCGTCACTGTCGACGCCACCGCGACGATGGACCTGGTGCGTCGTCTGAAGCAGCTCCCGGAGTTCGCCGAGGTGAGGGTCAGCCCGCTGCTCGTGGTGGCGCGGGCATTGTTGCTCGCCGTACGCCGCAACCCGATCGTCAACTCCGCGTGGGACGAGCAGGCGCAGGAGATCGTCGTACGGGGCTACGTCAACCTCGGCATCGCCGCGGCCACGCCCCGCGGGCTCGTCGTGCCGAACGTGCGCGACGCCGACCAGCTCTCCCTGGCCGACCTGGCGTGTGCGGTGCAGGACCTCACCGACACCGCGCGGGCCGGCAAGACCGCGCCGTCGGCGATGCAGGGCGGCACGATCACGATCACGAACGTCGGCGTCTTCGGCGTCGACACCGGGACACCCATCCTCAACCCGGGCGAGGCGGCGATCCTCGCGTCCGGTGCGATCCGGGAGCAGCCGTGGGTTCACGATGGCGCGGTCGTGCCGCGCATGGTGACGACCCTGGGCCTGTCCTTCGACCACCGCATCGTGGACGGCGAGCAGGGTTCCCGCTTCCTGCGCGACATCGCCGACTTCGTCGAGGAGCCCCAGACCCGGCTCTTCGCCTGGACCTGAGTACGTAGACCCGCCCGGAGACCCGGGGTCGGTGGCGTCCGAAACGTTCAAGACGCAAACGCTGGTACTGGCCCAGCGTCGTGGCCATGAAACCGCAACCCGCCGTTATCGAACTCGTGGTATCCAACATGCCCGCCAGCCTTGCCTTCTATCGCCGGTTGGGCGTGGACGTCCCCGCCGACGCGGACGACCAGCCGCACGTCGATGCCGATCTCGGTGGAATCAGGATCGCCTGGGACACCGAGGAGACCATCCGGTCGTTCGACCGGGCCTGGTCCCCGCCCAGCGGCGGTCATCGGGTCGCTCTCGCCTTCGCCCTCACGGCGGCCGGCTACGAGGGACACCTCGAACCGTGGGACGCCCCCTGGGGTATGCGCCACGCCGTCGTACACGACCCCGACGGCACCACGGTCGACCTGTTCGCCCCGCTGCCGGCCTCCTAGCCCGTCAGCAGGGTCGTGGGAGTCGTGCCCACCAGCGCGCGCACCTCCCGGCTTAGGTGGGTCTGGTCGGCGTAGCCGCACTCGGCGGCGACCAGGGCGAGCGGCGCGCCCGTCCGCGCCTGGTCGAGTGCGCGGCCGAGGCGCAGCACCCGCGCAAGCCGTCGTGGGCCGTAGCCGAACAGAGGCAGGCATCGTCGGTACAGCTGGCGTGCGCTGAGACCGAGCTCGCTCGCCATCACCGCTACGGCCGTGCCGGTTCGCGCCATCCGGAACACGACCGGTCCCAGGACGTCGACCTGCCGGGAGGTGAACCGCTCGGCTGCCCATGCCTCCAGCGCCGACGATGGGTCGGCCGCCACTCGGTCGGCGAGCGCTCGGACCTCGGCAGCGGACCACAGCTCGTCGAGGTCGGGTGTGCGGTCCCGCAGCTCATCGGCTGGAACGCCGAGCAGCGCGGGACCCGTCCCGCCCGAGAAGCGCAGCGCGGTATACGAGGCGCCGCCCGGACTCTCGTGCCAGCGAGCCGTGCTGTCAGGGCACGACGACAGCGCGAGCAGCCAGCGAGCCGGCAGTACGGATACGGTGGGCGGGTGCCGCACCGCCTGCCGCGTCTCGTCGCTACGGACATCGACGGCACCCTGCTCCGGTCGGACGGGACGCTGTCCGACCGTACGCTCGCCGCACTGTCGGTCGCTGAGCTTGCCGGCGCCGAGGTCGTCCTCGTCACCGGGCGCCCGCCGAGGTGGCTCGGCGACGTCACGAGCCGTACGGGCCAGCGTGGCCTCGCAGTGTGCTCCAACGGTGCGCTGCTCGTCGACATGCAAGCGGAGAGCTTCCTGCGCTCCCAGCTGCTGGAGCCGGTACGGACGGCAAAGCTGGTGTCGGCGGTCCGCGGGGCCGTGCCCGAGGTGGCGTTCGCAGCCGAGTTCGGCTGGTGGTTCGCGGCCGAACCGGAGTACGAGGCAAGGGACCCGCACTGCGTGGTCGATGCCGACGAGGTCGCGGCCAGGCCGGCGGCGAAGCTGATCGCCAAGCACCCGAGCATGGACGTCGACGAGCTGCTGGGCACCGTCGGCGAGGCGGTGGGTGACCTGGGTACGTGCACCCACTCCAGCATCACGTCTCGGATGGTGGAGATCAGCGCGCCGGGGGTCACAAAGGCCACCATGCTGGCCGCCCTGTGTCACGACCGCGGCATCGACCCGGCCGACGTGGTCGCGTTCGGCGACATGCCCAACGACCTCGCCATGCTCGCGTGGTCCGGGCAGCCGTACGCGGTCGGCAACGCGCACCCGGACGTACTCGCTGCCGTCGTCGACCACGCGCCGAGCAACGACGAGGATGGCGTCGCCGCGACGCTGACCGCCCTCTTCGCCTGACCGTCCTCTACAGGTACGGGCCCGAGTGCGGGTGCGGCTGCGGCGACTCCTGCTGCGGCGCGCCCTGCGCGCCCTGCGCGCCCGGCGGTAGCGCCCTGCGCATCTGCTCCAGCTGCCCCCGCGCGGCCATCTGCTGGGCGAACAGTGCGGTCTGGATGCCGTGGAACAACCCCTCGAGCCAGCCGACGAGCTGCGCTTGGGCGATGCGCAGCTCGGCGTCGCTCGGCACCTCTTCGCTCGTGAACGGAAGGCTCAGCCGGTCGAGCTCCTGCACCAGATCGGTGGACAGGCCGTCTTCCAGCTCCTTGATCGACGACCGGTGAATCTCGCGCAGCCGGGCGCGGCTCTTGTCGTCCAGCGGTGCGGCGCGTACCTCCTCAAGCAGCTGCCGGATCATGTTGCCGATCCGCATGACCTTCGCCGGCTGCTGGATCATGTCGGCCGGGGATTCGCTGCCACCCTCCTCGCCGTCCTGCGGGCCGCCCTGTATGGCCATGCTGGCCGGGCCTACGACCATGACCTGCTGCGGGGAGTCCTCCGACTCACCATCCTCCCCTTGCTGCTGGGCCGCCAGGTACGGGTTGCCGAACCCTGTCATTCGCGCTCCACATCGGTCGCTGCCTGCCTCACTCGCCTACCCACCCATCCTGCCTTACAACGCCCCGCCACCGGGGCCGCATCCACAGGCCGGCCGGTAGGCTCCCCCTGCGATGAACACGTCCCTGCTGCCGCTCGCGTTGCCGCGCCGGACCCTACGGCTTTTCGGCCGCTACTGGTTGCCGCTCATCGTCTTCTACCTCATGGGACGCGGCGCGCACGACCTGCTCGCCGAGGCCGCGGCGCACGTGAACCGGCACATCCCCGTGCTCGCCTTCTCCGTCCTCGCCCTCGCCATCTTGTGCAAGCTCGCCTCGTACGTGCTGATGTTCCTGTGCGTCCACGGCGGCCTACCCACGGTGTGGTCGGTGCATCAGGAGGAGGGCCGGCTCGACGAGCGCGCCACGATCGCGGGGCGGCGCGGGCTCCGCGACACGGTCCGCACGGTGAGCCTGACGCTCATGCCGTTCCTGATCGTCTACGCTGCGTGGAACCTGTTCGAGGACGACGTGCGGGACATGTCGTACCGCACCTGGGCGATCAACCCGATCGAGGCGTCCCCCTCGGTCGCCGACTTCACACTCTGGTTCGCGGCCGCCGGCATCGTGGCGTACCTGCTGCGCATGGTCTTCGAACGGCTCACCATGGCCACCGGCAACCCAGTCACCGGCATCGTCACGGCGGTCTTCGAGGCGAACTGGATGCTGTTCGCGCTCTACGGCATCACCCGCCTGTGGGGCGGTACAAAGGTGTGGTTCTTCGACACTGTCGCATGGCAGAACCTGAGCTCGCTGGTCCCCGACCTCTCGAGCATCAGCTCGGTCATACCGCTCCAGTTCGGCCGCGCGTTCGGAGCGCTCGGCGACCTGGGCTGGCTGTCCGGCCTCGGCCCCGCGCTCAAGGACGGCATCGCCCTGCCCCTCGCCTGGCTCGCGATCGCCGGAGTCGCGTACAGCAGGGAGATGGAAGACGTCAGGTCGCTCGTCTTCGGTCACCGCCGCGTCGCCGCGGCGGCCGAGCGCGCGCCCAACGTGGTCAAGCGGTGGGCGAAGGTGCCGCCATCTGTGCGGGAGAAGTACGTGCCGCCGCTGCACACCATCCGGCTGATGCTCGCCGCCGGGCTGCCGGCGTTCTTCCTGTTCTGCGTGTTCTACAGCGGTGTCGAGGTGCTGTCGTCGGTGTTCGAGCAAGGGATCACGACCGTGATCGGCCCGCACAACGCGGGGACGTTCTGGGGCAACGTCGACCTGGCCATCGGCGTGGGCGTGGATGCGGTCTTCGAGCCGCTGCGCATCTGCCTGCTCGCCGCGGCCTTCGACCTCGCGCTGTCGCGCTTCAGTGCTCGAAACGCAGGTAGTACGGGTACTCTTCGTGGTACTCAAGAGTCGGCCGCAGCCCAACCGCTCGGCTCTCCGGCACGGTGAACGCCACCGCGAAGTCGAACCACTTCCCTGGCTTCGGGTAGACGTCCTCGAACTTGTCGTTCAGCGTCTGCCCGTTGCACTGGTCGGAGGTGTCCTCCGACACGTAGTCGTGCACCGAGGCGGAGTCCGACCCCCACTGCCAGCCGTCTGAGTTCTGCACGTGGAAGTAGCAGAACAGGTCCTTCTCCGTCTTCTTGTCCGGCATCCGGCCCCGGAAGGTGGCGACGACCACGACCGCGTCCTCCGGCGCGCTCTGCTCCGTGCTCTGTGACTTCGGCTGCTCGACCTGCAGACGCTTCAGCTTGAAGTCCGCGCCCGCGTAGTGACCGGCCTCGCCCGCGGCGACGTCGATCGGCTCGCTCGCGGACTGGTCGTTGCCGTGCCAGGCCTGCCACCCCGGCCAGGCGAACCCGAGGACGAGCGCGACCGGGGCAGCCGCCAGGAAACGGCGGTGCTCCTTGAACCACTTGCGCAGCATGGTCAGCTCGACCCCACCTTGAGCGTCTTGGGCGCCTGCTGCACCAGCTCGGTCGCCTGGGCGTTGTCGATTCCGAGCGGGATGACGGCCTGGGTGTCCCAGAGCGGCACGCCGTACGCGCTGTCGTTGCCCACCGCCACGGTGGATCCGGCCAGCTTCTGCGGCGGCAGCTCGAAGGCGACCACCCCTGCCTGGGTGAACCCGGGCTCGCCGTAGATGCTGTCCGATGTCGCGGTGCTGCCGGCGCGACTCGTCGCGGGGTACTCGGTGTGGTCGCGGGTGTAGAGCGTGACGTCCATGCTCTCCTGCTCGCGCGCGGGCCTGAACCGGTAGTCGATGACCAGCCATATTCCGGCCGTGGTCGCCTTGCGGCTCGTGACGCCGCTGCCCCCCTGCAGGGTCTGCGCGGACCGGATGTTCTTCAACGTCAGGTCTCCCTGCCGCAGGTGTACGCGGTGCGCGAGCGTGCCCTGCACCTTCACCGACGGGGCGAACGCGTTGGCGACGTCCGGCGGCTTGACCTTCTGCATCATGATGGCCGCGACGGCAAGGCCGAGCGAGACGAGGACGGCGAGCGCGCCCCTCCCGGTGATGCGCGTCGTCTCGTTCAGCGGTGGTGTCGGGCGGCTGAACATCCCGTGCCGACCGTTGGTGGACGTACTCATGCGGCGGCCTGCTTGACCGGCAGCATCACGTTGACCCAGGGATGCGGGCTGTACCAGCCGAGCTTCTTGTCGAAGTAGCCCTCACGGTGCGTCTCGCGCATGATGGTGACCCGGATGTCGGAGGGCGGGGTGGTGTCCGTCGGCATCTCCCAGCTGAGCTCGACCTTCTCCGGCAGGCCCGGGAGCGGAGCCGCCGAACCGTACTCGTCCTGGACGGCGCGGGTCTCGTCCGCGGGCGCCGGCTTCTTGCGTCCCGGCGGGGTCATCTGGAAGTCGTCTTCCACGTTGTACGCGATCTTCTTGGTGCGGTTGGTCATGCGCACCAGGACGACCAGCTTGTCGTGCGGCTTCTCGTCCGGGTCGAGGGTCTCGTCGTCCGGGTTGGCCTTGACCCACTGCGCGGCGATGGGGGTGATCTTGAACTTGCCGTACTTCACGGCCTGCCCCGGCTCGATCGTGGGCAGCGGATCTGCCGCCTGCCGGAAACCGCCGAGCAACCACGTGGGCACGACCGCCACGACCAGGAAGACGAGCACGAGCCCCGCCACGATCGCCTCGACCGCGTAGCCGCGCAGGGCGGGCCGGCTGGGCGGCGACATGTTGGGGACCTGGCCGTAAACCACGCCGGGGAGTCTAGAGCAGGTCTGATGCGGCCACGTGTGGCCGCTGGCAGGGTCTCATTCGCGTACGAGGACGACCTTGCCGAAGTGCTCGCTGCGCTCGACGATGCGGTGCGCCTCGGCCGCGTCGCGCAGCGGCAGCGAGCGGTCGACGATGGGACGCACCTGACCGGACTCGATGACCGGCCACACGTTGTCGCGTACGGCCGAGACGATCGCCGCCTTCTCGTCCAGCGGGCGCCCGCGCAGCGATGTGGCGACGACCGCGACCCGCTTGGCGAGCAGCTTGCCGAGGTCGAGCTCCGCCTTCCAGCCGCCCATGAGCCCGATGATGGCGACCCGGCCGTTCCGTGCGGCCGCGTCAACGTTGGAGGCGAGGTACTTCGCGCCGATGATGTCGAGGATGACGTCGACCCCGCCGGTCTCCTCGCGTACGCGGGCGACGAAGTCCTCGTGGTGGTAGTCGATGGTGACGTCGGCGCCGAGCTCGCGGCACCGGTCGAGCTTGGCGGCGCTCCCGGCCGTGGTGAAGACCGTGCCGGCGCCGACCGCCTTGGCCAGTTGGATCGCGAACGTACCGACGCCGCTGCCGCCGCCGTGCACGAGGAACGTCTCGCCGGGACGCAGGCCCGCGACCATGAAGACCGTGGAGAAGACGGTGCAGGCCACCTCGGGCAACGCGGCCGCCTCGGTCAGCGAGACCCCACCGGGGAGCGGGAGCAATTGGGTCGCGGGCGCGACAACCCGTTCGGCGTAGCCGCCACCGGCGAGCAGGGCGCAGACCTCGTCGCCCACCTGCCAGCCCTGTGCTCCGTCGCCGATCGCGGCGATCCGCCCCGCGCACTCCAGCCCGGGGTAGGGGGAGGTGCCCGGCGGCGGGTCGTAGTTGCCCTGCCGTTGCATGACGTCCGCCCGGTTGACGGCGGTCGCCGCGACGTCGATGGCGACCTCGCCCTCGCCCGGCTCGGGGTCGGGTACCTGCTGCCAGCGCAGTGCCTCCGGGCCGCCCGGCTCCTCGATGACGATCGCGTGCATGCCCGCCACCGTAGCTGGCGGGCCTGCCCACGGGGCCGCGGTGGGGCTTAGGCTAGGGGCCGACACGCCACGAGACGATGCGATGTAGGTCACAGTGAGGGGGGCCGTTGGCTCGCGATCGAGAGGGCGACCACAGCGAGGGGCGGTCGCTGTTCGAGCAACTCGCAGGCATCGGTGACCCTTCGTCTCCGCGGGAGGAGGCCGGCGTGACCGGCGAACCGGACCGAAACGCGCAGTCAGAAGCACCGGACCACGGCACCGTCGTTGACGAGGAGTCCGACGCTGCCCCGTGGCAACAGGCCCAGCCGAGTTCGAACGGCTGGGGCTCGTACTCCTGGGAGGGCGACGACGCGTCGTCCGACGTACGGGATGCGCCGCCGCCGCTGCCGGGTGACGAACCCGCCTCGCTGCACTCCACCCAGATGCTCGAACGCGACGACTTCGGCCGGCCGTTCACGCACGGGCCGTTCGCCAGCGGTGAGTTCCCCGATCCACGCCCGCCCGAGCCGGGGCCGGTACCAGACCCACCGTCTCCCGGACCCGACCCGGGCCCGGGGCCACCCGACCCGGAGCCCTGGCCAGCACCACCGCCGGGGCCGGCAGAGCCGCAACCCGGTCCCGAGCCCGAGCCGCCGGGTCCTCCAGAGCCGCCGCCCGGGCCCGCAGAACCCGAGCCGCCATGGCCAGCAGAGCCACAGTTCGGCTCGTCACCCGCGCTCGCGGAACCGCTGATGCACGTCGAACACGTGATACCGCCCCCGTGGGAGTTCGAACCCGTGACTGCCTCCGCGCCGCAGGCAACATCCGAGCAGGCACCTCCGACGTGGGAGGTCGAGCCCGCGCAGGCGTGGCAGTCTCCGCAGCCGGACGCCACCAGTGGGCCGAGCCCGGATGTTGCGTGGCAGCAGCCGGCGCAAACGGAACCACCCCGCTACGAGGAGCCCGAGCCGCCGGCTGCCGAACCGGAGTCTGACCGGCAGCAGGAATGGGACTGGCCCGCTCCGGCGTCTTCGCCGGCGGCACCACCCGAGGAGCCCCAGCCGTTCGCCGCGCCGCCACCTCTCGGCGGGATTGCCTCGAACCACCACTCCCCCGACCACCACGCGCCCAACCCGTGGACGGCCTCGCCCGCGGTTCCGGCGGGCGAGTGGCCGTCGGAGCACGAGCCGTGGCAGCAGGGGTGGGGCGAGCCGCAGCCGTCCGCGCCTCCGGCAGCGGGGCAAGGTGCACGGCCGCAACAGCAGCAGCCCGCGGCGCACCGCTACGACCTCGGGCAGTTCCAGCAGGGGCAGCACCAGGCGCCCCATTACGGGCCGCCGCAGGCGTACCAGCAGCCGGGTATGCAGCCGCCCGTGCCGGGGGAGGCGCCGCAGCAGCCCCTTCCGCTGACCTCCGACAGCCTGTCCCCGCAGGCCCTGTTGCGGCCGCGCAAGGCGGCGCCTGCGAGTGGCTGGCGGCGTGCGGTGTTCAAGGTCAGCGGCGGGTTGATCGACCCGGGCGAGTCGTCCAAGGAGACGCAGCGCCAGCAGATGATCGCGCAGGCCCGTACGCCGGTGGCCGGTGGCCACTACCGGGTGGCGGTGCTCAGCCTCAAGGGCGGTGTGGGCAAGACCACATCCACGGTGGGCCTCGGCGCGATGCTGGCTTCCCTGCGCGGTGACCGGGTCATCGCCGTCGACGCCAATCCCGACAGGGGCACGCTGAGCGAGAAGATCCGGTTGGAGACGCGCTCGAACGTGCGTGACCTCCTGTCCGCCAAGAGCATGATCACGCGGTACGCCGATGTCCGGCAGCACACCTCGCAGGCCACCAGCCGGCTCGAGGTGCTCGCGTCCGACCCTGACCCGGCGGTGTCGGAGGCGTTCAGCGAGGACGACTACCGGCAGATCGCCGACGTACTCGAGCACTACTACTCGATCTGCATCACCGACTGCGGTACCGGCCTGCTGCACTCCGCGATGAGCGGCGTGCTCGGCCTCGCCGACCAGATCGTGCTGGTCAGCTCCGCGTCCGTCGACGGCGCGCGGTCGGCGAGCGCGACGCTCGACTGGCTCGACGCGCACGACTACGGCGAGCTGGTCCGCTCGGGCGTCGTCGTGATGTCCGCCGTACGCCCGCAGAACAAGGCGGTGGACCTCAGCCGGCTGGAGCAGCACTTCGGTGCGCGGTGCCGCACGCTCGTCCGGGTGCCGTTCGACCCGCACCTGGAGGAGGGCGCGGAGTTCCTACTGGAGCAGCTCGACCAGCAGACCAGGGACGCGTACCTCCAGCTCACCGCGTCCGTCGCCGCCGGGTTCCAGTACCGGCTACCGCGCTGACGGGCCCGCGTGGCCGAGCACTACTTCAGCGCCGCACCGACGTCGGCGGCGGAGGAGCGCAGCATCACCGTTCGGCTGGCGGGCCGTGAGGTCACGCTCGTCTCCGCCCGCGGCGTGTTCAGCGCGGACCGACTCGATCCGGGTACGTCGGTGCTGCTGCGCCGCGCCCCGCAACCGCCCGACGAGGGCGTGTTCCTCGACATGGGCTGCGGTTACGGCCCGATCGCGTGCGCGCTGGCCCTCGCGGCGCCGGGCGCGCAGGTATGGGCCGTCGACGTCAACGCCCGCGCCCGCGAGCTGACCAAGCGCAACGCCGAGGCGCTCGGCCTCGCCAACGTGCACGTCGCCGCGCCCGACGCCGTCCCGGCGGACGTCGCCTTCGGCGCCGTGTACTCCAACCCGCCCGTACGAGTGGGCAAGCCCGCGCTGCACGACCTGCTGCAGACGTGGCTGTGCCGCCTTGCCGGCGACGGTGCGGCGTACCTCGTCGTGCAGCGCAACCTCGGCGCCGACTCGCTGCAGCGGTGGCTGGTCGGTGAGGGTTACGGGTGCGTACGGCTCGCGAGTGCAAAGGGCTACCGGGTCTTCGAGGTCCGTCCGGCCTAGACGTTCAGCAGGACGATGCCGGCGACGACGATGACGGTCGCGACGACGCGGGGCCGGCCGAACCGCTCGTGGAACACCAGCGTCCCGATGATCGCGCCCACGATGATGCTGCTCTCCCGCAGGGCGGCGACGCTCGCGAGCGTTCCCTGCGTCTGCGCCCACAGCACGAGCCCGTACGCCAGCAGGCTCAACCCGCCACCGAACAAGCCCTTCGCGAGGCTCGGCCGGATCTGACCGAACAGCGCCGGGCCGCGCCGAGCGAACGCGATTGCCGGGATCGCGATGCTCTCCAGCAGGATGAGCCAGCCGGTGTACCCCCAGTGGCTACCGGAGAGCCGCACGCCGATGCCGTCGAGCGTCGTATACGTGGCGATGGTGAGCCCGGTGCCCAACGCCGCCAGCAGTGCCGGCACGTCCGCGCGACCCGGCCGCCGCCCGACCAGGACGAGGCTCCCGAGTCCCGCGGACACCACCACGATCCCGACCAGCTGCAGCGTCGACGGCAACTCGTGTACGAATACGGCCGCCAGCACGGTCACGACGAGCGGGGACGTGCCGCGCGCGAGCGGGTACACCTGGCTGAACTCGCCAAGCCGGTACGCCTGCATCAGCAACACGTAGTAGCCGACGTGCGTCACGACCGATGCGATGAGGTACGGCCAGCTCGGTCCGCGCGGAAGCGGCGAGACGATCACAAGCGCGATCGCGACCAGCCCGCCGCCGGTGCAGAACAGCGTGAACGCCACCAGCTTGTCGCTGATGTCGTGCACGATCGCGTTCCAGCTGGCGTGCGCCACCGCGGCAGCGAGAACGATGCCTGTGATGAACGGCGACAGGCCCGTGGTGGCAACGGCGCTCATCGCGGCACCGGATGGTCAGGCAAGCTCGTCGTGGTCGTGCGGGGCGTCATGATCGTGGGAAGGCTACACGTTGTCCGCCACCGGCACGCTTCCCACGATCAACGCACTGCGCGGGCTGCGCTGAACGTCGAAGCACCGCCAAGTCGACTGGTGCCCGTATGCGGAACGATATGCTCGCGGGAGCGGGTCCGCGCCCGTCCGGGTGCGCGTCGGCCCCGGGAGGGCTCGCATAGTGGCCTAGTGCGGCGGTCTTGAAAACCGCTATGAGGGGTGACTCTCATCGTGGGTTCGAATCCCACGCCCTCCGCTCTCACCTCGAAAAACCCTTTGTGACCTGCATAAACGCTGACGGTGCTTTCCCGTGCCCTGTCCGGTCGTGTCCGACTGGCTCCGACGCTCAACGGCTATCTGTGTCATATTCGTGTCCCGCGGCTTCAACTCGCAAGGCGGCCTCGATCCGTTTCCGAGCGGCTAGAGCTCGAAGCGCGGGAGCGAGCACTCCAGTCCCTCTACGCCGCCGGATGGAAGAGCCGAACCGGCCCGACCGGGGAAGAGGTCAGGTAGCCCGGATGGCTCGCGTTCGCCAGTCATGCCATGGCCCCTAACGCTGGCGCGACAGGCACAGCAGGCACGACTGGCGCGACTGGACGAAACC
>JBOHBN010000002.1:0-6934 GCA_050698355.1 Streptosporangiales bacterium
GTCACGATCATGACCCGCCGTCTGACCCGAGAACTCGCGAACAGTCCACCGCCACCGCGCCGGGGTCAGCCCCGACCATCCTCCACGACCGAACCAGCCACATGATCATTCGCCAACAGGCTCTGAGGTCGAGCGGCCGGCCGAGGAATTGGGCGCGCCTGCTGGCGCCCTGATCCGCGGCTTGGTCCTGGCCGGGCCGGCCGAGGTACGCGGGACGTCGCTGCGCAGCTCCATCGAACACATCGCCGGAGACGCCGACCGGCTGCCGCGCCGTGCCACCAACAGCGACGAAGCCCGACGACAGGTACAGGAGGGCCCGCTGCGTGCTGAGTGGGTGACCCCACAGACGGCGAAATGGCCTGGCCTGAGACTCGAACTAAGTCTCTGGCCAGGCCATTTTTGTGTGGGCGATGCTGGTTTCGAACCAGCGACCTCTTCGGTGTGAACGAAGCGCTCTACCGCTGAGCTAATCGCCCCCTGCGGAGGCGACACTACCGGATCCCGTCGAGCGTCGAGTGGCAGGGTCGGCGCCCACCTGGTCGCGTGGAGCCAGCGTGGCACCGCAGGGTGTTACGATATGTGTTCAAGCTCACGTCGACGTGACGAGCGACTCGCCGCATTCGCGTGACTGGCGGTATGGACAACCGGCCCCGATAGGGATAATGAGCGAGTGGTGCAGCAGCGGAATACGGTACGAAGTGTAGCGGTCGCGTATCGCGATGGCTTATGGCACGGACGGGTGAATTCCGCCGGAACCGCGAGCGATTCACGTCTCTCGTGCGTCACAACCATGACGCTCGGCCGTATACCGGTCGGGGAAGGAGTAGAAGGGTAACGACCATGCGCAACGACCACGTGACGCTCACCTCCACGGCGGTGTTCGAGCTGCTGGCGCCCCGGACGCCCGCGGTCCCCGTACAGGTGGAGCTTCGCTACGACACGCGAGACCCGTACGCCATCATCGCGGCGTTCCGCACCGGCAAGACCGGATGGGTGGAGTGGGTGTTCTCCCGCGACTTACTCGCGGACGGCCTGATCGCCGCCGCCGGCGAGGGTGACGTCCGCATTCGGCCCGCCTCCGACAATCCCGAGGTCGTCGTGGTGGAACTGTCGTCCCCGTCCGGACATGCCATGTTCGAGGCCAGCGCCGAGGAACTCGCCGACTTCCTCGACCGCACCTACGACGTGGTACTACCGGGGAGCGAGCACCTGTGGGTCGACGTCGACGACGCCCTGGCCACGCTCATCCCGCACGACCTGGGATGATCTTGACCGTGACGGCAGCGGGGACCCCGCTGCTTCCCGGCGAGGGGCCATCCGTTAAGATTTTCCCACATCGCAGCGAGCCTGGCGGAACGTCGAACTCGCTGGATATGCGGACGTAGCGCAGCTGGTAGCGCATCACCTTGCCAAGGTGAGGGTCGCGGGTTCGAGTCCCGTCGTCCGCTCGGTAACTGCCCCTCGGAGACAGGGTCGGTGACCCGAGGGCGGAGCCCGGGTAACGGCGGAGTGGCCGAGTGGCTTAGGCAAGGGCCTGCAAAGCCCTGTACGCGGGTTCGATTCCCGCCTCCGCCTCGCGCGATTAGCTCAGCGGGAGAGCGCTACCTTGACACGGTAGAGGTCACTGGTTCGATCCCAGTATCGCGCACAGTCTCAGAAGATCCTCGCTCGCGCTTCGGACTCGCCAGGGTCGTCTGTCATATCGTTGGGGGACCGAGCCCCGATATCTCCCACGGCGGTGGCTCGACCGGATCCGGCGGCCGAGGTTGCGCCGCTCCCAGCGGACAGCGATGTTTCGCGATCACCTCCTTGCACCGGGGAGCAAACGACGTTGCCTCCGCACCGGCATGTTGCGTCGATGGTCGGTGATCACTTCGGATGGCTTCCGCGAGCAACCGATCCTGTACGGCCCTCGGGTCAGGTTGGAACCCCTCACGGCTCGCCACTTCGACGGCATCTGGTCGATGGTGGTCGAGCCCGAAACCGCACGCCTCACGGGTACCCACCGGCGATTCTCCGAGGCCGAAATCCGCCGGTGGCTGGACAAAACCCGGCAGAAGCATCACGACCGCGCCGACTGGGTCATCGCGCTTGCCGAGGACCGCGCCGTCCTCGGCGAGTCCGTACTCGACGAGCCTGACGAGGACAACGCCGCCGTGAACTTCCGGATCTCCCTGGTGGGCCCGGAGGTCTTCGGGCGTGGCTCCGGAACCGAAGCGACCCGGCTGGTCCTGGACTACGCCCTCGACGTGGTCGGTCTACACCGCGTCGAGCTGGAGGTATACGACTTCGACCCGCGCGCACAGCGGCTCTACGAGAGGTGCGGGTTCGTGCGCTAGGGCGTGCGGCCGGGACGCGTTCCGCTCCGGAGCGGGGCACCCCCATCCGGGCGGCAGGAAAGTTGTCGCGGCGCTGAACCCTTCGCATGCTCCACTCCGTACGTGTGGTGAGTGGCCCCACGGGTCACGGACATCGACCCGAGGAGTGATCGTGAACGTCGAGGAGAGGATGAGCAGGCGGCCCGCACTCGCGAGCGCGGGCACCGGGGCGATCGGGGTCGGCGCCGTGGCGCTCGCCGGCTGCGGCGCGAAAGGCGACGACGGGTCGGGCGCGGCGCAACGGTCGGCCCGCAGCGATTCCGGTCACGTACTCGCCAAGGTCGCCGACATCCCGGTCGGCGGTTCGCTCGCCGCGAGCCTCGACGGCAAACCCGTCGTGCTCGCGCAGCCGAAACCGGGACACGTGGTGTGTTTCAGCGCGATCTGCACCCATCAGGGTTGCACGGTCAACGCGCGCGGCGAGCAGCTGCACTGCCCGTGCCACGGATCGGTGTTCCAGGCGACGACCGGGGACGTCACGCACGGGCCCGCGCCCTCGCCGCTGCCACCCATTCCGGTGAGAACCGCCGACGGTTCGGTGATCACAGCGTGAACGGCCTGCTCGTAGGAATCGTGCCACACGAGATCAACGGCCTACCGACACATGTGCTACTCGTGCACGTCACGGTGATCGCCGTACCGCTCGCCGCCGCGTCCACCGTGGCCTCGGCGGTATGGCCCGCGGCCCGACGGAGGCTGGGAGTCCTCACGCCCGTACTCGCGCTGGTGGCGCTCGTATGCGTGCCGGTCACCGTCGACGCGGGCGAGTGGCTCGGCGCCCGTGTCGGTCACACACCGCTCGTCGCCCGGCACGCGGACCTGGCCGCCGGCCTGCTGCCATGGGTGGGCGCGCTGGCCGTAGCGAACTACACATGGTTCCGCTTCGGAGCTCCCCGCGTACGAGACCGGTGCGAACCGCCGGGCACGGTCGGGGAACCATCCGGCACGGGCGGCACCACGATCCTCGCCCCGTCGCGAGCGCGCACCCACGCCGGGCGAACGCTCGTCGCGGGAACCGTCGTCGCATCCTTCCTCGCGCTGACCGTGGCAGGCGGATCGTCATCGACGAGTGGCGCAGTCCGCGAACACACCGAGAGGTCACCAGCGACGAGCCGCCGGACGTGCCACATACCGACAACACGGATGCCAGCATCGACGCCTGGCTCGTCGCGGAGGCCCTGCAGCGTCTGACACCGGAACACCGCGAGGTCATCGTCCACGGCTACTACGGGGGAAGGACGACCGCCGAGGCGGCACGCATCCTCGACATACCCGATGGAACCGTCAAGTCCCGAATGCACTACGGATTACGTTCACTTCGCCTTGCTCTCGAGGAGGTGGGGGTGACAGCGTGAACGAACCCACAGATCCCTACGCCTACTACGATGCCGCCTACGTGACAGGACACTGAGCCCGCAGGATCGCCGCGGCTACGAGCTGCACCTGAAGCATTGTGCCGACTGCGCGGAGGCCGTCGCCTCGCTCGCCGAGTTGCCCGGTTTGCTCGGCATGGTGCCGGGTGACCAGGTGCACATGACCATCCTCGATCCGGGCCCCGTTCCGGACACGGTTCTTCCGCGGCTGGTGGCAACGGTCCGGCGCAGCAGGCGCCGTCGCCGCCGCTGGACGGCCGCCGGTGGCGTGGCGGCTGCCGCATGCCTGGCCGCCGATGTCGTGCTGGGTATGGGCGGTCTCGGCACGACACCGGCCGTTTCCACGGCAGGGATGACGATGACCCAGGTCCGCCCCGTTCCGGTGCAGGCGACGTTGCGGTTGCAGGAAATGCCGTGGGGAACTCGACTCAAGGTGAACTGTGAGTACGAGGGCACGAACCCGCGGCCGGCGGACACCGAGCAACTACTGCGATACAAGCTGGTGGTGGTCCCGCTCGGCAGCGGGAAGCCGCAACAGGTGGCGACCTGGGGCGTGGAGCCCGGGCGCGATGCCGAACCGACGGGCAGCACGGACCTCACCCTGGCGGACATCCGGGTCGTGCGGCTGGAGACGAACGACGGCACCGTGCTGCTGCGCGCGGCACCCGGCTAACGGCAGGGCGTCCGAAGCGCCGGCGCACTACATGCCCGGCATGCCGCCCATATCTCACATTTCGGGCGTACCGGGCACTCCGCCGCCCATGTGGGTCATGCCGAGTTGCATCGCGAGGAACATGTACGCCATCCCGAGGCTCATGACGAGCAACGTCACGCGGACGCTCAGGCTCTGCGCTCCGTCGTAGTCGCGCTCGACGTCCTCGGCTGCCGAGCGTCGGGTGGCGGCACCGGGGCCCCCCGTCCCGGCCAGGGCGGGACGGGCGCGCGGGGAACCCCCGAGACCACGGCGTCCGGCGGCGCCGAGCCAGCCGCTCGCCCATCCGATCGCCTGCAGGCAGAACCACGCGACGAGCAGCCAGCTCAACCAGGAGACCCGAACCTGCGACATCGCGAACATGTACACCATCGCCGCGAGGTCGATGCCCCCCACCAGCCACAACGCACCGACCCGCGCGCCGCGCACCACCTCCACGACGAGGAAGCCGGCGACGAGGACGACCGCGGCGGCGAACACGCCTTCCCCGACTCCGGCGCCGACGAGCATGCCATGAGTCGGCAGGAACATATCGATCATTCCGAGCGCCATCAGCACGTGACCGCCGTGCCAGGCGCGGGCACGGCGGTCACAGTCGACCAGATGCCACACGTGCACCACGAGCACCACGAAGAACGCCGCGGATACCGCCACCCGGAGCCACACCGGCAACAACGCGTTACCAGTCATACGCGGCAACATCGGGTTGTGACCGATCCGTGCGGGCCAGCCGGAATGGCCCGACACGACGAGCGCGACGATCGCCGCCGCCGCCGTGACGCCGAGGCCGGCGAGGCCGTAGCGGACGGCCAGCGCGGTCAGCCGTGCCGCGCCGCCCGGGGACCTGCCCCGGCGAGCCGGCCGCAGCAGGCGGCGCGTGAACAGCAGCAACAGGGGTACCTGCGCCAGCCACGTGAGCGGACGCACCCACGGGAAGTACGTGAAGTCGAGCCCGAGCAACAACGTGTGCCACACCGACAGGATATAGACCACCAGCGCGAAGCGGTGCAGGAACCGCCAACGCACCGGCCCGATCCTGCGCCGGAGGTAGTAGGTAGGCCCGACGAGGATCGCGAGATACAGCGCGAAGATCCCGATATTGAAGGCGAATACGGACGCGCCCCACGACTGCTGCCACGGCACGAAGGCGGACAGGAACCCGTCCCCCATCGCGTCGAAGGCGGTGGCCACGACGTGCACCAGGATCAACCCGAGAATGATGTGCCGCGCGTATTTCGGACCGGTGTCTGATAATCCTGTTTATGCTGCTTCCTGCATGGTCAACCACTCCTCGTGGGCTTCGCGTGGTGGCTTGTAGCCCAACGCGGAATGGAGTCGAGTGTTATTATACCAAAGCTCGATATAGCGGGCAATGTCTCGTCGGGCGTGTTCACGGGTCGGATACACGGTACGGTGTACAAGTTCGTTCTTCAGGGCAGCGAAGAAGGATTCAGCCATCGAGTTGTCGAAACATATTCCTGTCCTTCCGACCGATTGACGAAGGTTGAGTTCAACGATGGTTCCGGCGAACTCGGCCGAGGTGTAATTGCTGCCACGATCGGAGTGGAATATCCCTCTGGGAGCGAGTGGTATTCGCTCCGCTGCCGTCCGCAAGGCGGCAGAGATCAGAGGCGTCTTATAGTTGTCGTCCATGGCGTAGCCGACGATCATCTTCGTGTGGCAGTCGATCACGGTCGCTAAGTACAACCATCCTTCCCAGGTGGATATGTAGGTGATGTCGCCGACCATCTTCTGTCCGGGATCCTGGGCGGTGAAGTCCCGCTCGAGGAGGTCCGGTATGTGGTGGTCACGGCCGTCGCTCTCGGTCAGGCTCGCTCGCCACGGACGCGGCTGACACGGCTCCAACCCCAGCTCACGCATGATGTGACGCACCAGTTCAGGGCTGCACGCCACACCCTGGCGCAGCAGCTGCGCGTGCACTCTCCGGTACCCGTAGGTCTCGTCGGAGGCGGTGAAGATCGCGTCGATCAGTTGCGCCAGCCGGCCACGGCGCTCGGCCGTGGCCGAGGCGGGCCGGGACCTCCAGTCACAGAACCCGGACTTCGACACACCCAGCCAACGACACATTTTCCGTAACGGGTACGCGTACTTCGCCTCACCGATCTTGAGCGATTCGATGAACTCGTATTTCTCGGCTACCGGGGATCCCGGGCGAAGTACGCTGCCGCTTTTTTTAAGAACTCGTTTTCCATACGTAGTTCACGGACCTCACGCTCCGCTTCGCGCAGACGCGCCCGATCACTGACGTCCAACGGTGGCTCCTCACCCGCATGCTCCTCACGGTAACGCGCAATCCAGTTGCCCAACGTTCCCTCGTTAATCCCCAGCTCCCGAGCGACCTGAGCAATCGGCCGTGAGGTCTCCGTCACCATCTTCACGGCCTCTTCCCTGAACTCAGGGCTGAACTTCCTCCGTCGTTGCGGCATGTACTCGCTCACTCCTTCGAACCA
>JBOHBN010000003.1:0-4412 GCA_050698355.1 Streptosporangiales bacterium
CGCCTGGCTGGGCGCGCGCGTCGTGCGTGCCCACGACGTCGAGGCCACCCGCCGCGCGCTCCAGGTGGTCGCCGCGCTGGGTGGGCAGGTTGCCCGCACAGGTCACAGGGCTAGTGTGGAAGCGTGAAGCTCCGTGGACGCAGGTCCAAGCGCGCGGTCCCGGTGACCGACGCGGCGCGGCCGTACTCGGAGGACATCGACGCCCGGCGCAGGCGGTACCTGTTCTGGATGGCGGTACGCACGGTCTGCTTCGCGCTGGCGATCATCCTCGTGCTGGTGCTGAACGGCACGGCACGGGTGATCGCGTTCTTCGTCGTGGCGATCCCGGCGATCTTCCTGCCGATGCTGACCGTGGTGTTCGCGAACGCCGGCCGGGAACCGTCCGGAGGACGCTTCGAGACCTACGACCCGGAGGGCAATCAGCTCGAGGCCCCGGCCGAGAGCGAGCAGCCTGCCGACCGGCCCGCCGACGCGAGCTCCTCGGGAGAGTCGCAGTCGAACCAGGGCGACGGCCGGTCCCGTGCGTACACCGCGACCGGGCGCGGTCGCAGCGGCGACAGCAGCCCGCGCAACGACTCGCCGGCGTAGCCGGCGATCGCGGCACGCAGCTCCCCGGCGTGCCACACCCCCGCGAGCCACTGTGGGCGCCCTGCATCGTCGATCAGGATCGCGCCGGCTGGTGACACCGCCGCCAGGCCGCGCAGCAGCAGGACGTCTTGCGGCAGGAGGAACGGCAGGTCCGCCGCGAGCACGGCGACCTGTGGGGCCCGCACCGCTGACAGACCCGCCGCGAGCGCGGGCACCGGCCCGCCGCCGGGTGGATCCTCCCTGGCCCATACCACCCGCCGCTCGACAGGACTCTCGGGTCCGACCACGACAACCTGGGACGCGTCCTGGCAGGCGTCGAGCACTCGGTCGAGGAGCCGCCGGCCGCCGACCTCACGTGCCGGTTTCGCCGGATCGCCCATCCGCCGGCCGCGGCCGCCGGCCAGGACGACAGCGGCGTACAACAGATGGTCGATTCCTTGGTCAGCGGTCGTGGACGGTGAACGGTTACGTTCGGGCGGCTTGGTTGGCCGCCTGTGCCAATACTGGCGGTCATGGCAAGCGCCCGCGTGCAACAATGCGTCGCCCCAGCTACAAGGAATCAACCATCTGGCTATCCGCCGATGGCCGACATCGGGCGGGTCGGCTGCAGGAACCCGGGGTCGTTGATGCCGTGGCCGGGGAACTTGCCCCACATCGCCGCGCGCCAGCGGGCGGCGATGAACTCATCGTCGGCGCCCTCACGCAGCGGCGTGCGCAGGTCGGACTCCTCCCGGGCGAACAGGCAGTTGCGTACCTGCCCGTCGGCGGTGAGCCGTACCCGATCGCAGTTGCCGCAGAACGGCCTGGTCACCGACGCGATCACGCCCACGCGGGCCGGGCCGCCGTCGACGAGGAACCGCTCCGCCGGCGCGCTGCCCCGGTCGTCCTCGGGGTCGGGGTCGAGGCGGTAGCGGCTCGACAGCCGCTCGAAGATCTCATCCGCCGTCACCATCGTGTCGCGGCGCCAGCTGTGCTGGGCATCGAGCGGCATCTGCTCGATGAACCGCAGCTCGTACCCGTGCTCGAGGCAGTACGCCAGGAGGTCGGGTGCCTCCTCGTCGTTGACACCGCGCATCAGCACGGTGTTGACCTTGACCGGGGTGAGCCCGGCCGCGGCCGCGCCGTCGAGCCCGGCGAGCACGTCGTCCAACCGAGAACGCCGGGAGAGCTGCTTGAACGTGTCCGGGCGCAGGGTGTCGAGCGAGACGTTCACCCGGTCGAGCCCCGCCGCCTTCAGATCGGACGCACGCCGCTCCAGGCTGATCCCGTTCGTCGTGAGCGACACCTCCGGACGGGGCCCGGTGGCCACCGTGCCCGCGATGATGTCGACGATGCCCTTGCGCAGCAGCGGCTCGCCGCCGGTGTAGCGCACCTCACGGACGCCGAGGAGCCGTACCGCGATGTCGACCATGCGGACGACCTCGGCATCGGTGAGCAGCTCCGGCTTGGGCAGCCAGTCCAGCCCTTCGGCCGGCATGCAGTACGTGCAGCGCAGGTTGCACCGGTCGGTCAGCGAGATGCGCAGGTCGCGCGCGACGCGACCGTAGGAGTCGGCGAGCCCCTTCGCCGCCGACGGTCCGTGCTTGCCGTTCGCAGTACGCGTGCGCATGCGGCCAGCCTAACGGGGCGGGCCGACTAGCGGGATGCGTCGGGAGTGGTCGCCAGGCGCAGCTGGCGAGCGACCTCGGCGAAGTTGACCGTCCAGCCGACGCCGATCGGGTGGGGCCGCAGCAGTGCGCTGCTCCTCGGGTTCCACAGCGCCGCCTCGAACCGCTCCGCCGTCGGCGGCCACCGCAGGTCGTACGGCACGAGCCCGCCGACCCGCCCGGTCCAGCTCCGCTGGCGTTCGGGCTTGCTGAGCTCCTGCGCGACCGCCGCGCCCGCGAGCGCGACCACGCCGAGCATGAGGAGCCGCCGCCTGCGCCGCTGTCGCCTCTCCAGCTTCTTCTCGGCGTCGACATCGCGTGTCATGGCATATTCCCTTCCGTCGCTTCACACAACATACGCTTGACGCATGGGACGAGTCACCGACCGGCGGCGAGTGCTGCGGATCGAGAGCGGGCAGCGTACCGCACGCCCGGACACGCTCGTCGTAGAGGAACCGCTGGAGATCCGGGTGGGTGGCCAGCCGGTGACCGTCACCATGCGTACGCCCGGCGACGACTTCGACCTCGTCGCGGGGTTCCTCTGCACCGAGGGGGTGATCGCCGGCCGTGACGACATGTCGGGCATGCGCTACTGCCTCGGCAAGGACGCCGACGGTCATCACACGTACAACGTCGTCGATGCCACCTTGACCCACCCCACGGAGCTCCCGACCTCCGTCACGCGCAACTTCTACACCACCAGCTCCTGCGGCGTCTGCGGCAAGGCGAGCCTTGACGCCGTGCGCCTGCAGCAGCCGTACGACGTCCGCACCGACCCGTCGGCACCGTCGCCCGCGACGCTGACGCAGCTCCCCCACCGGCTGCGCAGCGCGCAGCAGGTGTTCGCCCGCACCGGCGGGCTGCACGCCGCCGGCCTGTTCACCGTGGACGGCGAGCTCGTGTGCCTGCGCGAGGACGTGGGGCGGCACAACGCGGTGGACAAGGTGATCGGCTGGGCGGTGCGCAACGCCTCGCTGCCCCTCACAGGGCACGCCCTCCTGGTCAGCGGACGGGCGTCGTTCGAGCTCGTCCAGAAGGCCGTGCTCGCCGGGATTCCGGTGCTCGCCGCGGTGTCTGCGCCCTCGACGCTCGCGGTGGACCTCGCGGACGAGGCCGGTATGACGCTGGTCGGCTTCCTGCGCGACGAGACGATGAACGTCTATGCGGGGACGGACCGGCTGGACGCGGCTATCCCCACGCCAGGTTCCTGAGGTCGACTCCAACCACCGACGGGTGCTTGTTGAGGCAGCCACTCGCGCTGGCGATCTGACCGTCGCTCGCGTCGTCGACGCGGTAGCGCACGTCGTTGAGCCGCGCGTGCTTGCGGTCCCCCGGCCCCATCGGCTCCGCCACGACCGCGGGCGGGGCCGCGCAGTCGGCGCGCACGTGCGCCCGCTCGGCACGCGGGGTGCCGTCCTTGAACATCACGACGATCTCGCGCTGCGCCAGCGGGTCGAACGCGCCCGTGAGCGTGCTCCACACCCCAAGCCCACTGAACGCCGCGACTGCGATGATGATCGTCGTCACGACGCGCCGTGAGCTGGGTGCCTTTCGTCTCGCCACGCACTCAGCTTACGGTTCGTTGTCGAGGAGACATTCACCGCGTACGGGCGAAAGGATCCCACAGTGGCGCTGCGGATCGAGGACTACGGGCTGGTCGGGGACATGCAGAGCTGTGCCCTGGTAGGACGGGACGGTTCGGTGGACTGGCTCTGCCTGCCGCGATTCGACTCGGCGGCGTTCTTCGCCGCGATGCTCGGCGACGAGGAGAACGGGCGCTGGCTGCTCGCCCCGGCGTCCGGGGGCCTCACCACCCGGCGCAGGTACCGGCACGACACGCTCATCCTGGAGAGCGAGTGGGACACCCCCGACGGCACCGTGCGCATCATCGACTTCATGCCGAACCGCGACACTGCGCCGGACATGGTCCGCATCGTTGAGGGCGTGTCGGGGAGCGTACCGATGGTCTGCGACCTGCGCCTGCGCTTTGACTACGGGCGGGTCGTGCCGTGGGTGCGCCGGGAGGACGGCCAGCTCGCCGGCATCGCGGGGCCCGACTCGGTCTGGCTGCGTACTCCGATCGAGCTGCAGGGCCGCGACTTCCGCACGATCGCGGAGTTCACCGTCTCGGCCGGCGAGAGCGCGCCGTTCGTGCTCACCTGGCACCCCTCGCACGAG
>JBOHBN010000004.1:0-20714 GCA_050698355.1 Streptosporangiales bacterium
GTGGCCACCGGCCGAATCGAGCTGATCGCCTAGCCGCGTCGGCCGACGGCGCCGCGGACTTTGCCGACGACGAACACCACGGCGCCGACGATCAGCGCACCGATGAACAGGTACAAGAGCAGGCCGAAAGCGATCTTCAGCGCCGCGATGACGATCGAGCCCAGCACGAAGATGCCGATGATCACCGCCACGGCCAGTAGCAAGGTACGCATGTCACTCCCCACGTTGCTTGGTGACTCCATTGTCGCCGATCCTGGGGCGCACTGCATCGGGACGATCCCTGATTCCTCCCCCGAGGTCTCCTAGAGCTTCTCCCCGCTGGCCGCCTTGGCGCGCAGCAGCTCCGGTGCCTCGAACCGGGCGCCATACCGGGCGGCGAGCTGATCGGCGCGGTCGACGAACGCCGGGATCCCGTACCCGTTGACGAACTGGAGCGCACCGCCGGTCCACACCGGGAAGCCGATGCCGAGAATGCTGCCCACGTTGGCGTCGGCCACCGACGTGACGACGCCCTCCTCGAGGCAGCGCGCCGCATCGATCACCTGGGCGAAGGCGAGCCGATCGGCGATCTCGTCCTCTCGTACCTGCCTGTTCGTGCGGTGGTACCGGGTGACCAACTCCGGCCAGAGGAACTTCGAGCCGTGCTCCGGATACTCGTAGAAGCCCGCGCCTGCGGGCTTGCCCGGACGCTCCAGCTCGTGCACGAACGTGTCGAGCACGGCGAAGGCCGGGTGGTCGACAAGCCGGTTGCCTTCCACGGGCTGGCCCGCGTCTCGCAGGTCGGCGATCGTCTGCTCGCGGATGTGCCACATCAGCGTGTGCGTGACCTCGTCGCTGACGGCGAGCGGCCCGACGGGCTGCCCGAACCGGCGTGCGACGTTCTCGATCAGCGCCGGGTGGACGCCCTCGCCCAGCATCGCGATGCCCTCCAGCGCGTACGCGGCGAACACCCTGGAGGTGAAGAACCCGCGTCCGTCACGTACGACGATCGGGGTCTTGCCGACCTGCAGGACGTAGTCGAAGGCGCGCGCGAGCGTCTCGTCCGAGGTCTGCTCGCCGCGGATGACCTCGATGAGCGGCATTCGATGTACCGGAGAGAAGAAGTGCAGCCCGACGAAGCGCTTCGGGTCGGGCACCGCGTCGGCGAGGCCCGTGATCGGTAGCGTTGAGGTGTTGGACGCGATCACCGCGTCGGGTGCCGCCTGCGACTCGGCGGCCGCACTCACCTGGTTCTTCAGCGCGCGGTCCTCGTTGACGGCCTCGATGACGAGGTCGCACCCGGTGAGGTCCGCGTCGTCGCCTGTCGCGGTGACCCGGGCGAGCGCCGTCGCCTGCTCCAGCTCGGTCATCCGGCCCTTGTCGACCCGCTCGTGCAGCAGCGCGGCGATCCTCTCCCGGCCCTGCTCGGCATGCGCGCGGTCGACATCCTTGAGCACGACATCGATGCCGGCGAGCGCGCTCACCTGCGCGATCCCTGCGCCCATCATCCCGGCGCCGAGTACCCCGAGCCGTTTCACAGGCCGGGTGTCGTGGCCGGCGGGGCGGGACCGTCCGGCCTTGATCTCGTTCAGCTGGAACCAGAGCGTCCCGATCATGTTCTTCGCGACCTGGCTCGTCGCCACCTGTGTGAAGTAGCGGGTCTCGATCGCCAGCGCGGTGTCCACGTCGACGAGCGCGCCCTCCACCGCCGCGGCGAGGATCGCCTCGGGCGCGGGGTAGTTGCCGCGCGTGCGCGCGTGCAACACAGCGGGCGCGGCGGCGAGCACGGCGTACTTCGAGGGGCTCGCGGGAGAGCCGCCCGGGAGCCGGTAGCCGTCGGCGTCCCAGGGCTGCACCGCGTCCGGGTGCGCGAGCACCCACGCGCGCGCCTGGGCGATGAGATCGTCCGGGTCGGCCACGAGGGTGTCGACCAGGCCGGTGTCGCTCGCTGCTCGCGGCGGCAGCTGGCGTCCCTCGTTGAGCACCGGCAGCGCCGCCTCGACGCCGAGCATCCGTACGAGCCGGGTGACGCCGCCGCCACCGGGCAGCAGCCCCAGCGTCACCTCGGGGAAGCCGATCCGGATGGCGTCGTCGTCGACGCAGAGACGGTGGTGGCAGGCGAGCGCGAGCTCCAGGCCGCCGCCGAGCGCCGCACCACCGATCGCCGCGGCGACCGGCCGTCCCAGCCGTCCCAGCCGGCGCAGCTGGTCCTTCATCCGGGTGACCTCGGTGGTGAGCTCCTCGGCGCGGTCGGGCGTAACAGACGCGAGCATGTCCAGGTCGCCACCGGCGAAGAACGTGTCCTTCCCCGACGCGACGACCACACCGGCGATGGCGTCTCGCTCGGCTTCCAGGCGGTCGACCACCGCGCCCATCGCGTCGGCGTACGCAGCGTCCATCGTGTTGACCGGCCGGCCCGGCTGGTCGATGGTGAGCGTGACGACACCGTCGCCGTCCCACTCGTACCTGATCGCCTCCACGGCAACCTCCGCCCCGGACATCGGTGTCAGACCCGCTCGATGATGGTCGCCACGCCCATGCCGCCGCCTACGCAGAGCGTTGCCAGGCCGCGGGTGAGGTCCTGGCGTTCCAGCTCGTCGAGCAGTGTGCCCAGAATCATGCAGCCGGTCGCGCCGAGCGGGTGGCCCAGCGCGATGGCGCCGCCGTTGATGTTGACCCGGTCCGGCGGTACGTCCAAGTCGCGCTGGAACTTGAGCACGACAGACGCGAACGCCTCGTTGACCTCGAACAGCTCGATGTCCCCTACGTCGAGTCCCGCCTTGGCCAGCGCCTTGCGGGTCGCCGGCCCGGGGCCGGTGAGCATGATGGTCGGGTCGGTGCCGACGACGCCGATCGCGACGATTCGCGCGCGCGGCGCGAGGCCCAGCGACGCAGCTGCGGCGCCGTTGCCGATGAGCATGGCAGCGGCGCCGTCGACGATCTGCGAGGAGTTGCCCGGCGTGTGGACGTGCTCGAGCCGCTCGACATCGGGGTACCTGTCGATCGCCACGGCATCGAAGCCGGCGGCACCGGTCTTCGCGAAGCTGGGCTTCAGTGCACCGAGCCCGGCGAGCGTCGTGTCCGGCCGGATGGTCTCGTCCCGGTCGAGGATCGTCATGCCGTTGCGGTCCCGTACGGGCACGATGCCGCGGTCGAACAGGCCCTTCTCCTGCGCCAGCGTCGCCCGCTCCTGCGAGCGGAGGGCGAACGCGTCGACGTCCTCGCGGCCGAAGCCCTCGCGGGTGGCGATCAGGTCCGCGCTGATGCCCTGCGGCACGAACCCCAGCTTGGTGTTCGTCTCCGGGTCGATCACCCACGCGCCGCCGTCGGAGCCCATCGGTACCCGCGACATCGACTCGACACCGCCGGCGACGATCACGTCCTCGTATCCCGAGCGCACCTTCGCCGCAGCGACGTTGACCGCGTCCAGCCCGGAGGAGCAGAACCGGTCGAGCTGCACGCCGCCGGTGTCGACGCTCCAGCCGGCGACCAGTGCGGCGGACCTGGCGATGTCGCCGCCCTGCTCGGCGACCGGGGTGACGCAGCCGAGCACCACATCATCGACCACGCCCGAGTCGAGGTGCGTGCGTTCGGCCAGCGCGGTGAGCGTACCGGCGGCGAGGCTGATCGGCTTGACCTCGTGCAGCGATCCGTGCTTGCCACGGCCGCGCGGCGTACGCACGGCGTCGAAGATGTACGCCTCGTTGCTCGGATAGCTCGGCATGGAACCCCCTCGGCTGCTGCAGCCACCCTAGTCACCCCCGCACGCGTGGGCGCGCGGTGCGCACCCCGAAATGACCACGTTATGTGGGGCCCGTCGGGCTTCTCGATGCCTGCGGGCCCCGAGCAGGCGGTATTCGCCTCGAGAAGTCGACGGAGCCGCCCGACGGCCGCTCGGAACGCATATTGAGGCCTCCCAGCGGGCATACTCGGCGGGCATGAGCGTCCTGACGTACGTCCTGCTGCTCGTCGCCTTTGCGCTGTTGCTCGGCGGGGCCCTGCTGTTCACCAACGCGGTGGAGTGGGCCGGGTACCGGCTGAACCTCGGCAGCGGCGCGGTCGGAAGCATCCTCGCCGCCGTGGCGACCGCACTCCCGGAGTCGGTCATTCCCGTGGTCGCCATCCTCACCGGAGAGCAGGCCAATTCGATCGCGATCGGCGCGATCATCGGTGCTCCGTTCCTGCTGGGAACGTTGGGCATGTTCCTGGTCGGGATGACGGCCATCGCCTACCGGGGCAGGCGCTCACAGGACAGGGAGCTGGTACTGCACAGGGAGACCACCGAGCGCGACCTGGCGGTCTTCCTCGGCTTCTTCGCTGCCGCGGTCGTGCTGGGCATCGTCGGTCCGCGCTGGCTGCACGTGATGGCAGCGGTCCTGTTCGTCCTCGGTTATGGCGCGTACGTGGTGCTCAGCGTGCGCGGCGGCGGGGAGGCCGCCGAGCAGGAGGAGCTGTCCGACCTGTACTTCGACCCAACGAAGCAGGACCCGCCGCGCAACGTGCAGATCGTGCTGCAGCTGCTGGTCGGGCTCGGCGCGATCGTCGGTGGTGCTCACCTGTTCGTTACCGAGATCGAGCAGATCGCTCACGCTTTCGGGATCTCCGCGCTGCTGCTCGCGTTGGTGATCGCGCCACTGGCCACCGAGCTGCCGGAGAAGGCCAACAGCGTGATCTGGGTGCGGTCCGGCAAGGACTCGCTTGCGCTGGGCAACATCACCGGCGCCATGGTCTTCCAGTCGATGCTTCCTGTGGCCATCGGCATGGCGTTCACGCCGTGGGACCTGTCGACGGGCGCGTTGATCGCGTCGTTCGCGGGCATCGTCGGTGGCCTGCTCGCACTCGTCACGCTCCGGTCCAGCCGGAGGTTCCCCGTCCCGCAGCTCTGCCTGTGGGGCGTTCTGTACGTCGGCGCGATCGTCGCCATCGTCATCACGATCTGAGCGGAACCGAGTCGTTGGGCAGCTCCTGCGCGCGGCGCTCAGCCTCGACGAGGCGTTCGTACCGGCCCACCTCATCGGCTGCCTGGTCGGCGTCCCAGCCGAGCACCTCGCCCATGACCGCGGCAACGCACCTCGCCGCCTCGACGCCACCGTCCCCCGTCTCGATCGATGCGTGCAGGCGGCGGGTCAGGACATCGTCCAGGTGGAGCGCCCCCTCGTGGGTGGCCGCATACCGGACCTCCGCCATCAGGTACCCGTCGACGCCGGGCACCGGCTCGGCCAACTCGGGATTCTGCCGTACGGCCGCGAGCACCTCGTCTGCCAGCGAGCCGTACCGGCCGAGCAGGTGCTCGACCCTGGCGACGGGCAGGCCGTGCTCGCCCGCCAGCCGGTGCCGCGCGTTCCAGTACGCCTGGTAGCCCTCGGCGCCGAGCAGCGGTACGGCATCCGTGCACGAGGCCGGGACCGGCGCGTCCAGCCCGCGGGCCACGGCGTCCACGGCGTCCTTGGCCATCACCCGGTACGTGGTGTACTTGCCGCCCGCCACCACCGTCAGGCCTGGCGCCGGCGACGCCACCGCGTGCTCGCGGCTGAGCCGGCTGGTCGCCCCGGGCTCGCCGGAGAGCAGCGGTCGTAGCCCGGCGTACGCCCCGGTCACGTCCGCGGGCGTGAGCGGCGGATCGACGACGTGGTTGACGTTGCGTAGCAGGTACTCGATGTCGCCGTGGGTCGCCGCCGGGTCGTCCAGGTCCTGATCCCATGCGGTGTCGGTGGTGCCGATGAGCCAGTGCCGTCCCCACGGGCGGATGAACAGGACGCTGTCCTCGGCGCGGACGAGTATCGCGGCGGCCGAGTGGATGCGCTCGCGCGGGACGAGGATATGCACGCCCTTCGACGCCCGCACCCGGAACTCGCCCCGACCACCGAGCATTCGCTGGAGCTCGTCGGTCCACACCCCGGCGGCGTTGACGACCTGCCGTGCGCGGACGGTCAGTTCCGTGCCGGTCTCGGTGTCGCGGACCCGCACCCCACGCACATGGGAGCCCTCGCGGACGAAGCCGACCGCCTTCGCCGCCGACGCGACCACCGCGCCGTACGCAGCAGCGGTACGGGCGAGCGTCAGCGTGTGCCTGGCGTCGTCGACCTGCGCGTCGTAGAACGTCACTGCACCGGCGATCCGGTCACGTCGCAGCGCGGGCGCCACCCGGACCGCGCCGCCCCTGGTGAGATGCCGGTGCCGGGGTACCCCGCTGTTGCCCGCCATCGCGTCGTAGAGCACGAGCCCGGCGCCGACATAGCCGCGCTCCCACACGCGGTGATCGAGCGGGTAGACGAACCGCACCGGCCTGACCAGGTGAGGAGCGAGCCGCCGTAGCATCAGGCCGCGCTCGCGCAGCGCCTCATGGACGAGGGAGACGTTGAACTGTTCGAGGTAGCGCAGCCCACCGTGGATCAGCTTGCCCGACCGGCTCGACGTTCCCGCGGCGTAGTCGCGCTTCTCCACCAGGGCGACCGAGAGGCCGCGGGTCGCGGCGTCGAGCGCGATACCGCATCCGGTGACCCCGCCTCCGACGACGACGACGTCGAACGTCTCGCTCGCCACCCGGCGGAGCGCTTCGCCGCGTTCGACCGGACCCAGGCGCGACGCCGTCATGCCGTCCTCCACATCTGTTGCGCGGCCTGCCGGTGTTGCTGGTAGCGGGCGAACGCCTCGTCGTACCGGTCGGCCATGGCCGGGTCGGGCTCGACCGTCGCCTCGGGCCGCGTCCACTCTGGTACGTCGGCGGGCCGGTCAAGCGCGGCCAGCGCGCTGAGCACGGCACCGCGCGCGCCCACCTCAGGCGTACGGGCGACGTGGACGGTCCGTTGCAACACGTCGGCGAAGATCTGCAGCCACGGACGTGACCTGGCGCCGCCGCCGCAGACGAGCAGCCGTCCGGTCAGCGGGGTGGCCGCGAAGCAGTCGCGCGCGGCGAACGCGATGCCCTCGCACATCGCGCGTACCGCGTCCTGTCGAGTGGTGCTGAGCCGTACGCCGGTCAACTGCCCGCGGGCGGCCGGGTCGATGAACGGGGCGCGCTCACCGGAGGGCGCGAGGTACGGCAGGACCTCCACGCCGCCGGCGCCTGCCGGGCTCTGCTCGATCGCCGGGCTGACCTCGTCCGCGGACATGTCGAGCATGCCGAGCAACCAGTCGAGGGAGGCGCAGCCGACCATCGCGGGCAGCGCGCGCAGCCACCGCCCCGGCCGCTGAGCGGCCAGGTGCATGCCGGCGGGCGAGCCGCTCACGTCCACCTCGTCGACGAGCACCTGGCACGCCAGCGTGGTGCCGATGGTGAGCAGGCCGTCGCCCGGTTCGAGTACGCCGGCGCCGGCCGCGCAGGCCGGCAGGTCGAACGGCCCGCCGGTGACCGGCGTGCCGGCGGGCAGGCCGGTGAGCTCGGCGCCCGCGCCGGAGAGCTCGGCCACAGGCAGCGGGCGGCTGACCGGTGCGAGCAGATCGGTGTGCTCGCCGAGACCGCACAGCTCGATCGACTCGTGCGCGTACCCGTCGCCGACGCCGAACGGCAGCGAGGCGTCGGACGGGTCCGTGGCGCGCGTTCCGGTGAGCCGCTGCACGATGACGTCCTTGCAGTACCCGGCGGTCGTGGCGCGGTCCAGTGCGGCGGGCTCGTTGTCCGCGAACCAGCGCAGCAGGCACGCCTGGGAGCCGGGAAAGACGACGTTGCCGTTGATGGCGTACAGCGCTTCGACGGTGCCGTCGCGTTCCCACTCCCGGTAGATGTCGCCTGCCCTGCCGTCCATCCAGGACACCGCCGGCCGGACGGGCCGGCCGTCGCCGTCGACGAGCCAGCACCCGTCACCCTGGCCGGTGATGGCAAGCAGCGAGGGTATGGCGTCGTCCGAGCGGACGTCGGCAACGACGTTCGCGACGCTGTGCAGCACCTCCTCGACATCCTGCTCGACGAGGTTCTCGCCGGGGTGGGACAACTGCGTCGGCCGGTCGGCGATCGCCACCACGTCGCCGGCCTCGTCGAAGAGCGCCGCCTTGGTCACCGTGGTGCCGACATCGACGCCCAGGTACCTGACGGACGCCACCTCGCTCACCTCCCGCCGCTCACCGCACGGACTGGCCGTAGCTCCCGAGTTTCTTGCCCACCCGCTCGATCTCCTCGGCGGGCAGCAGGTTCGGCTCGCCGAGCAACCGCGCCTGGTAGTACATCTGGCACACCCACTCCAGGTACACGCTGCGGGTGTAGGCCTTGGCGAGGCTGTCGCCGTACGTTGTCGCCCCGTGGTTCTGCAGGATCGCGCCGTAACGGCCGTCCATGGCGGTCACGCTGTTCTCCGCGAGCTCGCGGCTGCCGTAGGTGGCGTACGGCGCCACCCGCACCGGCCCGCCGAGCAGGGCGATCATGTAGTGCACCGGCGGGAGCTCGTCCAGCACGACCGACAGGGTGCTCGCGTACAGCGGGTGGGTGTGCACCACGGCGGCGGCGTCGGTGTGCTCGTACACGAGGGTGTGCATCGGCACCTCCGAGGACGGCTCGAGGTCGCCGTCCACGGTTTCCCCGTGCAGGTCGATCACGCAGATCGACTCGGGGGTCAGCTCCTCGTACGCCGCGCCGCTCGGCGTGATCGCGACGTGCTCGCCGCGCCGTACGCTCAAGTTGCCCGACGTGCCCACGGTGAGCTGGTCGGCCTGCATGCGCCGGCTGAACTCGACGAGCTGCCTGCGTTCCTCCTCCAGAACCATCGGTCGGTCTCCTCTCAGCTCGGGTTCTCCTGGGGTGTTGTCGCGTGCGCCCGCTGCTGCTTCTTGCGGACGCCCGGATCGCTCACGTCCTTCAGCGCGTATGAGAGGACCGCCACGATCACGTACATCACACCGAAGGCGATCGCCACGCCCGCGCCACCGAACGAAGGGTAGAGCAGGGTGACGGTCACCGGCCCGAGGAAGGCCGCACCGCCGGCGCCGAGGTTGAGGATGGCCAGGGACGCGCCCTTGTCCTTCTGCTGCACCATCGAGGGCATCAGCGCCGAAAGCGGTACGAAGCCGGCGAGCAGGATGCCGAAGACCGCGCCGACGATCGCGGCAACGGCGAAGCTGCCGGCGGCGACCGATACGAAGTACCACAGCGGCGCGCTGATCGCGCAGCCAACGCAGCCGAACCAGGTGACCGTACGTCGCCAGCCGAAGTAGTCGCCGAACACGCCGACGAACAGGTTCGCGGCGATGTTGGCGCCGTACGCGATCGTGGCCAGCTCGGCGACCTGGCCGGTGGAGAGGAACCCGCCGTCCGGCGACGCCGGGCCGAACACGAACGGGAACATGGCGAAGAAGCCGTACTCCGGTGCGGTGTTGACGATGCGTACCAGGCCACCGGCGAGCGTCCGCTTGTCCCGCCACAGGATGTCCACGCCCTCGAGCAGCCGCTTGTAGCTGCGCGGGTTGCTCACCGTCTCGTCGGCGATCGGCTGGAGCCCGCTCGGGTGGCGTACGCAGAAGCTGCCGATGGCGCCGCCGAGAGCGACCAGTACCAGGGACAGCACTAGGGTCTCGAACAAGGTGAGCCCGCCCGGGCCGATCGCGACGGCGGCGACCGCGGCGCCGAGCGTGGGCAGCCCGCCGGTGAACGCGAACCAGAACCACCCCGCGACCGAACCGCGCATGCTCTCCCGGCTGGTGACCTGCGCCCAGACGAGGAACGCGAACGCGAACAGCGGATAGGCGAGCCCGCGGATCCCGTACACGGTGAAGATGATCGTGGGGTTCTGCGTGGGGATGGCGACGAACAGAAAGAGGATCTCGAAGAGGACCCACCATGCGGCGCCCACCCACATCACCCGCCGCGGGCCCCAGATGGCCGAGAGCGTGCCGGAGAGCCAGGACGCGACCGTCACCGCGATGCCGTACACGGTCACGGTGGCGAACGCGGCTTCCGCGTGTCCCAGGTTCCCGCCTTGCGGTGCGGTCAGGTACTGCGTCAGGTAGGTGACTTCGACGCCGTCACCGATCATGAAGATCAGGACGCCGACGAAGCCCCACAGCAGCGGCCGCGGGATGCCGATGCGTTCGATCCAGGAGTCGCTGCGGCCGAGCTGGCCTGCGGCCTCCGCTCCCTGGGGTCGGCTCATGGCGGATCACCTCGCCGGGTTAGTAACAATCTTCTATGTGGATTTCACGCAAGTAGACGTTAGAAGAGCGATACAGTCAAGGGCGTCAGCGGAAAAACAACGCTGTAGTCTGTGGCCACGAACAGCGAGGAGGGTCGTGCGTACGAGGGGGTCCACGCCAGCGGGGCGCCAGCAGCTGATCGCCGAGCACGTCGTGCAGAAGCGTTCCGCGAGTATCGCGGATCTTGCCGGCCTCTGCCAGGTGAGCGAGATGACGATCTACCGCGACGTCGAGGAGCTGGAGCGGCAGGGCGTGGTCCGCAAGGTCCGTGGCGCCGTGACCGCCCAGCCGTCCGGGGTCTTCGAGAGCAACGTCGCGTACCGGCTGGCCTCGATGCGTGCGGAGAAGGACGCCGTCGCGCGGCGGGCGCGGGTGTTCGTTGAACCGGGGATGTCGGTGCTCCTGGACGACGCGACGAGCACGCTCGCGCTCGCGCGGTTACTCGAGGACGTCGAGCCGCTCACGGTCGCTACCAACTACCTGGAGACGATGAAGCTCGTCAGCGGCTTTCGCGGTACGCACCTGATCGCCCTGGGCGGCGACTACGACCCCACCCACGACTCCTTCCTCGGCGTGCCCTGTGTCGACGCGATCGAGGCGCTCCGGGTGGACGCCGTGTTCGTCTCGGTCTCTTCGGTCTCCGGCGGCCACGCATACCACCAGCAGCAGCACGTCGTCGCGGTCAAGCGGGCGATGCTGCGGTCCGCCCGCCGCCGGTTCCTCCTCGTCGACCACTCCAAGATCGGCCGGGACGCGCTGTACCAGCTTGCGCCGCTCACCACGTTCGAGCGGGTGATCGTGGACGACGGGGCGCCAGCAGGATCGCTCGCCGAGCTGGGGAAGCACGGCGTGGCCTACGAGGTCGCCCCCCTACCCGGGTAGGGGGTGTCAGGGCAGCTTCCAGTCGACCGGTTCGGCGCCCTGTGCAGCAAGCAGCTCGTTGACCCGACTGAACGGGCGGGATCCGAAGAACCCGCGGTCCGCCGACATCGGGCTCGGGTGCGGGCTCTCCACGGTCGGGACGTCGCCGAGCGCGGGCCGAAGCGACTGCGCGTCGCGGCCCCACAGCACGGCGACCAGCGGCCCGCCGCGGTCCGCCAGCGCGTGGATCGCCTGGTCGGTGACCTCCTCCCAGCCCTTGCCGCGGTGCGATGCGGGCGCTCCCGGCCGTACGGTCAACGACCTGTTCAGCAGCAGGATGCCGTGGTCCGCCCAGGCGGTCAGGTCGCCACTGGACGGCGCCGGGTGGCCGAGGTCGGCGGTGTACTCCCGGAAGATGTTCGCCAGGCTGCGGGGGATGGGCCGTACGTCGGGGGCGACGGAGAACGACAGGCCCACCGGGTGGCCGACCGTCGGGTACGGGTCCTGACCGACGATCAGCACCCGTACGTCGGCGAGCGGCCGGGAGAAGGCACGCAGGACGTTCTCGCCGGTCGGCAGGTAACCGCGGCCGGCAGTCAGCTCCGCGCGGAGGAACTCGCCCATCGCCGCGATCCGCTCGGCCTTCGGGCTGAGCGCCGCGGCCCACCCGGGATCGACGAGCTTGTCGAGTGGTTGCGCAGGCACGCGCACACCCTACGGCGGGCGGTTCGGCGCGTCCCGTGATGGGTATCTGTAGGTTTCCGCGCGGGTGCATTGGAGGGTGACCGTGACCCGAAACGAACGCTCGTGGCTCGCCGGGCTGGCAGGGGCGTCCATCCGTGGCGTGGCGGCGGCGATGACCATGACGGGCATGCGCAGCCTGACCGCCGACCTGGGCCTGATCGAGGCCACCCCGCCGGAGATCGTCGTGGGACGGCGCGCCTCGCACATCCTCGAGCAGCTGCCCGCTGAAAGGCGCAAGGCCGTCATCGTCGTCATGCACTGGGCGTACGGCGCCGGAGGCGGTGCCATGTTCGCCATGTGCCCGGCTCGGCTGCGGCGGGCACCGTGGGCGGGCCCGCTGTACGGGCTTGCGCTGTGGTTCGGTTTCGAGGTGCTCCTCGACCCCGCCCTCGGGCTCAAGCGGCACCGCAGCGGATCGCTGACCGAGCGGCTGACGCTCGCCGCCGACCACCTGCTGTATGGCGCCGTGCTCGTGGGCTTCCGGCGGCGCCCCGACTAGAGACTAGGTGGACGCCGGGGCCGTATCATCGGCCGCGCGATCGCCGAACAGCCTGCGCGCCCCGCGCAGGTACACGACGCCCGTCGCCGCGTAGCCGACGCCGACCAGGACGAGCAGTACGTAGGACTTGCCCGTCACCGGCAGGCCGACCGCGCCGATGGCCGCCGCCGAGACGAACGCGACGTTGAAGATCACGTCGTAGAACGAGAAGACCCGGCCGCGGTACGCGTCGTCGATGCTCTCCTGCACGGTCGTGTCGACGCAGATCTTCAGGCTCTGCGCCACGATGCCGAGCAGGAACGAGGCGGGGATGAACAGGTACTCGTTGTACGGCGCGCCCAGGCCGAGTTGGACGGCGCCGGCGCCGATCAGGATGATCGCCATCCACGTCGGCTTGCGCATCCGCCGGGTCGCGAGTGGGGTGATGAGCGCCGCGACGAAGAAGCCCACGCCTGCGGCGCCGAGCACCAGCGCGAGTCCGCCGAGCCCGGCGGTCACCTCGTGCGGGTGGAAGTAGTTGCGGTACAGCAGGAGCACCGACAGCGTGCTGATGCCGTAGCAGAGCCGGTGCGCGGCGATGGCCAGCAGCGCCTGACCCGCGACGCGTCGCCGCCACACGTGCCGAGCGCCCTGAGCGAGGCCGCGCGCGACACCGCGCAGCGCCTCCCGGGTGGCGGGACGCTCCGGGTCGCGTTCTGGGCCGAGGCAGTCGGCGTCCATGCGCAGCGCCACGAGTGATGAGCACAGGTACCAGGCCGTGGTCGCCGCCAGTAGGAGCGCGGTGGAGTCCGCGCTCGGACCCGCGAGTAGGCGGACGCCGTAACCGATCGCGCCGCCGACGAAGGCGGCAATAGTGCCCGACGTGGTCGACAGCGAGTTCGCGGTGACGAGCACGGAGCGCGGCACGACGTGCGGTAGGCCGGCGGAGAGCGCGGCGAGGAAGAAACGGTTGACACTGATGACGGCGAGACCGAGCAGCAGCACGGCGACGAGCGGGCCGCCCGTGACCAGCACGGCTGCGATCCCGAGCACCAGGGCGCCGCGCACGAGGTTCGCCGCGACGAGCACTTGGCGGCGCCGCCAGCGGTCGAGGAACACCCCCGCCCACGGGCCGACAATGGAGTACGGCAGCAGAAGTGCGGCGAAGGCGGCGGCCACCGCGGGCGCCGACGGCCGGTCCTGCGGGTTGAAGAACGCGTACGCGGCGAGTGCGACCTGGAAGAGCCCGTCACCTGACTGCGACACCAGCCGCGTGGCGTACAGCCGGCGGAAGTCGAGGCCACGCAGAACCGCCGCCAGCCCCGCGAATCGCACCACCGTCCGAGGCTAGCGCTCCGTTCGCGCGAACCAGGAACCGCGACGGGCCATCGCACCGTCGTAGGGGCCATTGCAGGCGCGGACGGCCGCGCCATCGACCCTGCGAGGAGCTACGTGGCAAGTGGAACCGTGATGCCCTCCGCGCTCACCAGCGTCGGAAACGTGGCCGAGGGTTTCGAGGACGTCCCCAACAAGGCCGTGTCCGGCCTCGACGGCGGCGTCGCCTCGGCAGCGGCTGCGCATGCGGGGTCGACGCGGTCATCGCGGATGCTCGACACGGTAGACGCTTGCTGGACCGCGAACTTTCACAATCACGCCATGGCGCTGTGGACGGTGGGCTACAACCTCGTCTCGACCGCGTCGCACTACGCGAACACCGACGAGGCCAACGAGAACGAGTTCGACCCCGTCCAGCATCAGCTCGGCCACACGGGGCTGATCCGGCCCATATGATCACGTTCGAGCAGCTGGTGCACACCATCCAGCCCCCGGCATTCTTCCACTCGGGCAAGGATCTGCACGGCGTCGCCAACAAGCTGGCCCGGGGCGAGACCAACTACCGTACGCAGGTGGTGCAGCCGGTAGCGGCCGGAACCATCTGGTCCGATTCCGCCCAGCCGGACGCGGTCGCCGTGCTGACGGTGATGACGCGGGCGTTCGAGGCGGGGTCCATCCAGATGTCCGCGGGTGCGTCCACGCTGGCCACGCTGTCGATCGAGCTCGCTGCGGCGAAGAAGGCGGCGCAGGCGGTGGCGGCGCAGGTGGCGGCGGCCGGCCTGTACATCGTGGACGGCAGGGTGATGGCACCCGCCGGGTCGGCCGGACCCGCCAACCCGAATATCGACAGCGGGTTCCCCGGTGGGTCGTCAGCCGACCAGCCACAGGCGTACCGCGCCCCGAGTTTCCAGGGTGTGCTGGACGTGGCTGTGCAGCGTGCCAACGACGCGGACGAGGCTTGCTCGGCGTTGCTGGAAAAGGTCGCCTGGAGCGACTTCGTCACCGGGACGCACAACGAAGGCAACATCGTCGCGCGGGCCAACGCGGCCGTGGAGGGGGCGTACGCGAACCTGGACAGGGCCGCCAAGCTCCCCGGGCAGCTCGCCCAGCAGGCACAGCACAACCTGGAACGGGAACTGAAGGACCCGGACAGCTTGAACGATGTCCTTGTCGGCATCGTCAAGGGCCTGTGGTCCGGCGTAGCGGAGACGGCGACTCTGCTAACGACCCTCGGCGGGGCGGCGTTGGGTAACGACGCGGCCCAGCGCAAGCTCGGCCAGATTGCCACGAACCTCAGCAACGTCGGGCTCGGGGACCTGATCAACGTCCAGGCGCTCAAGGAGGGTCGCCTCGGCGAGTTCATCGGCACCAACCTGTGGTGGTTCGTCCCGGGTGGTGGCGTGGTCAAGGGGGGTAAGGCTGCCGGGCGACTTGGCAAGGCCGCTGGTGCTGCGGGTAAGGCCGCAAACGAGGCAGTGAGGAAGCTCGCCACTCGAGTACCCGGCGGTATGGGCAAAGCCGTACACGCCGGCTCGCTCGACCCGGCAACGCAGCGTGCTTTCCTCCACCGCCACTATCCGGATGTCGGGCACGTCAACTACCAGCGGTTCGAGGCCGCCAAGCCGGGCCATGGCACGAACTGCACCCGTTGCGCGATTGCGACCGACCGGGCGCTAGCCGGTGAAGGACCGAACAGCGCGATGCCGTCGCACGTCTCGTCGGTGGAGGACGTCGAGCGCGTCTACGGTCAACATGCGCAGCCTGTCTCGTCCTACGACAGGGTCGTGCACAAGCTGCAGCAGGGAGGCGACGGCTCCCGGGCGATCGTGCTCGGGGAGCGGGCGGGTAGACCCGGGCATGTCATCAACGCCGTCAACGACCACGGCACCGTTGTCTTGATCGACGGCCAGACAGGCACGCTCGCGCACTTGGAAGACTTCCAGCAGCTGTACTACCTGCCGACCAGTTAGGAGCGACGATGGACCTGGAGGCAGCAATCTCCGTCGCGAACCGCGCAGTGGACGACACCGCGCGCGACGAGGCCCGCGAGATCGCGCTCGACCAGCGGACGGTCATCGAACGCGGCTGGTGCTACGTGTTCTTTTGGGACTCCAAGGACTACCTGGAAACCGGTGACTGGAAGAAGTCCATGTTCGGCAACTCGCCGATCGTGGTGCCGAAGGACGGCAGCGAGGCTTTCTTCAGCGGTACGCATGCTGTCGTGGAGGAGCTGCTCGACGAGTACGAGCAGTCGCACGGCATCGCGCACGGCGACCAGCGTGAGCTGACCCGGCACGGGGGTCGCAGTGGAGGCGTAGGCTCACAGCAACGGCTCAGCGCGAGGAGAAGCCATGACGACCAACGGCGACTCGACCACCCCGACGGGCGAGGACACGGTTCGGCGCGCCCTCGTTGAGTTTCCCGGGATCAGCTCGCGCGCGTACGAGCACCCAGCCGATCGCAGCGCGCTGACCGCGCTGCGGAAGGTGCCGTACGCCGACCAGGTGCTGAAGAAGCTCGCCGGGCTGTTCAGCGAGCGGCGGTTGCGCCTGCTGTTCCTCGCCTCGGCGGCGCGGGTCGACGAGGACCAGTTTCCGCACCTGCACCGGATCAGGAACGAGGCGGCGAGGGTGCTCGACCTGCCCGTCGTACCGGAGCTGTACGTCTCGCAGGAGAGCCACCCCAACGCGATCGCGGTCGGCATCGACCGCCCGTTCATCGTGCTCACAAGCGAGTCGGTCGACCTGTACGACGACGAGGAGCTGCGCTTCATCATCGGCCACGAATGCGGCCACATCCTGTCCGGCCACGCGGTCTACAGCTCCGTGCTCTTCGCGCTGCTGCGCCTCACCGGCCTCGGCAGCGCTATCCCGCTGTGGTCGCTCGCCCTGCGCGGGATCGTGCACGCGCTCAAGGAGTGGTACCGCAAGGCCGAGCTGTCCAGCGACCGCGCCGGGCTGCTGGTCGTGCAGGACGTCTCCGTCGCGACCCGCGCGCACCTGAAGATGGCCGCGGGCGCGCACGTCGACGACATGGACTTCCAGGCGTTCCTGCGCCAGGGGGAGGAGTACAACTCCACCGGCGACGCGCGCGACGGCGTCGCCCGCCTCTTGAACATGCTCGACACCACGCACCCCTTCGCCGCCGTCCGCGCGGTGGAGCTGGGCCGCTGGGTCGGGTCCGGTGAGTACGACCGGGTCAGGGGTGGTGACTACCCGCGCCGGGCGGACGATCACGAGACCTCGTTCACCGAGGAGGTCAAGCGTGCCGCGTCCTCGTACAAGGAGTCCTGGGACAGCTCAGAGGACGCCCTGGTCAAGACGCTGCGCGACATGGGTGGCGGCGCGGCGGACCTCGGCGGCAAGGTGTTCGACAAGGTCCGCGACTACGTGCGTCCGCGCGGCGGGAACTGAGGCCGAGGCGGCGGCGCGTAGCCTGCTGGGGTGAATGGCGAGAAGTGGCACGTCGAGCCGTGCGAACCGCTGCGCGGGGAGATTAGCGTCCGCGGCTCGAAGAACGCGGTGACCAAGCACATGGTCGCGGCGATGCTCGGCGACTCGCCCAGCGTGATCCGCAACGTCCCCGAGGTCGGTGACGTCGACATCACCGCGGCGATTCTGCGCGCCGTGGGCACGGAGGCCGAGTCGTCCGATGGCTCGATGACCGTCGAGCCCGGCCCGATCGACGATCCGCGGGTACCGCTCTCGTTCAGCGGGCTCAACCGGATCCCGATCCTGCTGCTCGGCCCGCTGCTGCACCGTGCGGGGGAGGCGTTCGTCCCCCTCGTCGGCGGCGACCGGATCGGTGGGCGCCCGGTCGACTTCCACGTCGCCGCGCTCCGGGCGTTCGGCGCCGAGGTCGAGGTCGGCGAGGAGGGCATCATGGCGCGGGCGCCGCGCCGGCTTCGCGGCGCCTTGGTGGAGCTGCCGTACGCGAGCGTCGGCGCGACCGAGAGCGTCCTGCTCACCGCCGCGCTCGCCGAGGGCAAGACGGTGCTCAAGAACGCCGCGACCGAACCGGAGGTGGTGGAGCTCGCACTGTTCTTGCAGCGGATGGGCGCGCGGATCGAGATGCGGCCGGACCGGGGCTTTCTCATCGAGGGTGTCGACCGGTTGCACGGCGCGCACACCACGCTGGAGGGCGACCGGCTCGAGGCGTTCTCCTACCTCGTCGCCGGGCTGCTCACACGCGGCGAGGTACGCGTGCGTGGCTGCACGCAGGACCGGCTGGTGACCGCGATCACCACGCTCGCGCGGATGGGCGCGGAGTTCGAGATCACCGACGAGTGGGTGATGGCGCGCGCGCAGGACGGGCTGCGTCCCGCCGCCGTGCAGACCGGCACGCACCCGGGGTTCATGACCGACTGGCAGACCCCGTTGATGGTGCTGTTCACCCAGGCGAGCGGCATGTCGGTGCTGCACGAGACCGTGTTCGAGAACCGGCTGGTGTATGTGCCGGCGCTGCAACAGATGGGCTGCGAGATCGAGCTGTTCAACACCTGCCTCGGCGGCCCGGACTGCCGTTTCCACGACCTGTCCGCGACGCACTCCGCGGTCGTACGCGGCGTCTCCAAGTTGCGCGGGGCGACGGTCGACATCCCCGACGTTCGTGCGGGTTTCTCGACGGTGATCGCGGCAGCGATCGCGGACAGCCCGTCGCTGTTCGGCGGCGTGCACCACCTCGAGCGCGGCTACCACCGGCCGCTCGAGCAGTTCGCCTCGCTCGGCTTGAACATCCGCCGCCAGCAGGGCTACGCGCCCTAACTACTCAGGTATCAGGACCGTCTGCTCGTCCAGGGAGTAGTCGAACCCGAGCAGGGTCGCGTCCTGTTCAGCGAGCCAGTCCAGGAAATCGCGGTGCACCGGGTGGTCCCGGTAGCGCTGCAGCGCCGACTCGTCGGGGAACTCCGATAACAGCAGGTAGGTGTACCCCTGGGTGCGGCCGCCACCGGTATCCGCGCCGAACCGGAGCCTCGTGGCCTCGCCGATGTGCTCGCCGAACGAGCCGACCGCGCGCCGCATGGCGTCCTCGTCGGCGGGTGAGAGCTGCTCGGGGAACTTGAACAACACGACGTGCTGTACGGCCATCAGCTGCGTACCTTCCTTCCGGCGATCACGATGTGGCGCGGGGCGCGGAGAACCTTCAGATCGGCGCGCGGGTCCTCGTCGTACACCACGAGGTCCGCGGGCGCGCCCTCCTCGATGCCGGGCAGGCCGAGCCACCGCCTGGCCGCCCACGAGCCTGCGGCGAGCGCCTCCTCCGCGGGCATGCAGATATCGGCGAGCCGCAGTATCTCCTCGACGACCTGGCCGTGGGGCAGACCACCGGCATCGGTGCCGACATAGATGGGGATGCCCGCGTCGTACGCGGCGCGCAGCCGGTCGCGGCTGGACGCGCGCAGCCGCCGCATCCGGTCGGCGTACGCGGGGTACTTCGACGCCTGGTTGGCGATCGACTCGAACGTGTCGACGACCAGCGTGGTCGGTACGAGCGCCGTGCCCCGTGCGCGCATGTCACCGACCAGGTCGTCGGTGAGCCCGGTGCCGTGCTCGATCGAGTCGACGCCCGCGGCGAGCAGGTCGGGCAGCGCTTCCTCGCCGAACGTGTGCACGGCGACGCGGGCGCCGAGCGCGTGCGCGCGGGCGACCGCCTCGTTCAGCGTGCCGGCCGGCCAGTTCGGGGTGAGGTCGCCCGCCACCCGGTCGATCCAGTCACCGACAAGCTTCACCCACCCGCCGGCCGCTGTACCCGGCGTCGGTGGCAGCAGCCCCGCGACCCTTGCCTGCGCGTCGACCGCGGCGGGCAGGTCGTCCGGCTCGACCTCGATCGCGTAGCTCCTGATGTAGCCCTTCGGCGGAGCGAGGTGCCGCCCCGCGTGCACCGTGCGCGGCAGTTCGGGGTCGTCGTCGAGCTCGGTGAACCGGACCGGCACGCCGGCGTCGCGCAGCAGCAGCGCACCGGCATCGCGGTTGGTGATCGCCTGGTCGCGCGCCTCGGCGGGCGTGTCGACCGGGCCGTGTGCGGCGAGCCCGACGTGGCAGTGCGCGTCGACCAGGCCGGGCACGATGAAGCCGTCGGTCGCGATCGTCTGGGCACCGGCGACCGGCGTCAGGCTGATCCGGCCGTCCACCACGAACAGCTCGCGGCGCTCGCCGTCCGGCAGCGTGACACCGCGCAGCCGCAACGGCTCGCCCTGGGGCGGCGTGGTCAGCTGAACCACCCCGCGACGGTGAGCACGATGCCGATCAGGATGCGGACCACGAGCAGTACGAGGAAGATGGGCAGGATCAGGCGGGTGCCGAGCCGGAATAGGCCGTCGACGTTGACCGTCGTACGCAGCGGTGGACCGCCGGTCACGCCCGGGTGCCGCAGCAGCGCCGCGCCGGTACAGGTCATCGCCACGATGAACACCGCACCGCCGACCACCAGCAGGAAGGTCATGCCGGAGAAGAACCGGAACCTCGCGCCCAGGTCGACGAGGAAGCCGACCACCAGGACGAACGTCAGCGCGACGGCGAGCGCATGCGTCAGCCACCGTGCCCGCGCACCGCGCCGTTCGTGCCACGCCCGAAGCGAGCGCTCTGCGGCGGCGAGCTCATCCTCTGCCTGTTCCAGCCGGTGCTCGCTGGCGCGCAGGTTGTCATCGGCCGCCGCCCAGCTGGGAAATGGCTGGCCGGCCGACGCGATCTGCCGGGGCACGTCGGCCGCGCCGGTGCGCTCCTGCGCCTCGAGCAGGTAGTCGCGGGCCCTGTTCGACCGGCGCAGTGCCTCGTCGACCCGATCGCGTCGTTGCCCGGCCTGGTCGTGCAGGTCGTCGCGCGCGGACTGCTCTGTTGCCTCGGCCTCGCTCAGCCTGCCCCACGCCTGCTCCGACGACCCGCCGAAGTTCTCCAGCTCGGCCAGGTAGGTGCTCATCTCGCGGTCGGTGGCGGTCATCGATCACCGTCCGTGAGCCGGTCCACCGATCCGGGGCTCGCCTCGGCCATCTGCCATCCTCGCGTCGCGTGCGCAGTTGCCTCAGAGTCTAGAGGTCGGTGGCGGCCGGTGGCGATCCCACGACCTCGGGCGACGGTGCGGCGAACGGGTCGAGGAGCAGCGGCGACGCACTCTCGGAGAGGTCGCGGAACCACATCTGCCCCGTCGGGGCGGCGAACGGCGGGCGCCGGTCGAGGAAGGCGGCGGTGGTGTACATGTCGAC
>JBOHBN010000005.1:0-2402 GCA_050698355.1 Streptosporangiales bacterium
GTCGGGGAGCGGGTGCGGCCGGAGCCGTGGCACCAGCGGCAGCGGGCGAACGGCCACAGCGCACACGAGGCGAGATACAGCGCCAGTGCGGCGAGGGCGGCGAGGGCGAGCCAGCCCCAGCCGACGCCGTCGCCGACAAGCGTCGTGGCGGCGGCTAGCGCGGCGGTGGTGAGGGGGGTCATGGTGGCCTTTCAGCTGGTTTGTTTTCGGGCGCACGGGGCCGCCACCGCTAGGACCGTGTCTGTGCTGGTCAGCGACGTTGGGTGGGTGCTAGCGGGGTCGCTAGGTCTAGGAGGGCGCTGAATTAGGGCGTTCTGGGACTGGTCGCTACGCGGAGCGGGGCGCGTGGTCGGTGGGCCGGCCGCGGGTGGATCCGGGGTCAGCGGGTGGCGGAGCGGTCCGGGCTGTGAGCGGGTGGCTGGGGTGGCCGCTGAGGGGCCCGTCTGGGCTGTGTGACGGCCGGTCGGGGCCGCGGGTGTGGTCTTGTCAGGTGGTTTGAGCTGTCAGGACCCAGACTCCTGCCGTGCGAGTGAGTCCACGGCCGAGGAGGTTACGCAGGTTGAGTGCGGCGGTGCGGCGGGTGAGCCAGGCGTGGTTCTTGGTGGTGCCGCGGTAGCGGAGTTTCAGGCGCCGGCTGCCGCGGCTGGCGATCTGGGAGATGACCCGTTCCACGTTGGGCCGAAACTTGCGGTACTTCTCGCGTAGTTCGGGCTTGTCGGCCCAGTCACGGCGGGCTTGGCGGAGCAGGTCGTCACGGTCGTGGAGGACGATCTTGCGACCGGTCTTGGACGTGGTGCACCGCGCGCGCAGCGGGCAGTCGCGGCACAGGGCGCCGAAGGTCGCTACCCGGTTCTTCTCACTGATCGGGCGGGTGTGACCGGCCGGGCAGCTCACCGTGCCCGCGTGCTCGTCGACGGTGAAGTCGTCGACGGTGAACCCGCCCGGGGCGGGCGCCTGCAGCGGTTTCGGTTTGATCACGGCCTCGTCGGTGTCGCTGTCGTCGATCGCGCCGCGCAGGTCCCCGGTGCCGTACGCGGAATCTCCGTACCATTCGCACGGGTCGTCCTCGGCGTCGAGGAACTCTGTCGCCACCGCGGGATCGGAGTTCTCCGTCCCGGCGGCCTTGGTCACCTTCTCGTCGGTGATGATCCCGGTCTCGGGTTCGGCGGCCACGTGCGCCCGGTACCCGTCCCTGCGGTTCTCCGGCGATTTGCGGGTGTGCCGCGCATCCGGGTCCACCGTGGAGATCACCCGATCTTCGGCGACCCGGCGGGCGATCCGCCACCGCCCATCGGTGCCATCGGACCCCTCGGCGGGCTCGACGTCCTGCCCAGCGACCAGCGCCAGCAACGCCACCGCGAACTCCGCATTGGCGTTCTCGCCCAGGTCGGCGTCGGCCAGCGCCGCCACCAGCGCGTTGGCGTCGTTGACCAGCGCCGAGACCAGCGCATCCTTGGCGGCCGGGTCGTCCCAGTCGATCACCGGCTTGCCCGGCCGGGTGTAGTCATGGCCGGTGCACACCACCGCGATCTGCTCGGCCGCGCCGGGCACCTGCCGACGCACCCGCCGGATCGCCGAGATCAGCTGGGTGACGGTGTCCTGGGTCGCCACCGCATCGGCCAAGATCGTGGAGTCCACCGCCCGCCTACGGCGGCCCCGCAGAATCCCGGTCTGCTCGATCACGTCCTTGACCGCATCGTTGATCCGGCGCGGCCGTTCCGACTTCGCCAGCCGACGACGCCAGTACACCAGCGTCGAGGCATCGAACCCAGGATCGTCCAGTGCCATCCCAGTGGCGACCTTCCACCGCAGATCGCAACGGGCCGCCTCCGCGGTCTCGCGATCCGAGTAGTCGTGCAGGGTCTGCAACACCAGCAGCGAGGCCATCACCGACGCCGGGATCGACGGCCGCCCCCGACCCGACGAGAACAGGTCCTCGAACTCGCCGTCGGGGAACACATCCTGGCGATGGTCCGCCAAGAACGCGAACATGCTGCCCTCTAGTACCAGATGACCGACCAGCGCCTGTGCATCCAAAAGCTCCCGGTCCACCCGCTCTACGCCCTGCACAGAAAGATCATCTCAGCCCAGTCCGCACGCACCGGGCAGCACACGCGGATTATTCAGCGCCCTCCTAGAGCGGGTGCGCGGCGAGCTGGAGGCACGGGTGCGGGCGGCGGGCTACACCGTGGAGTACGCCGACCCCGGCGGCGGCCGGCTCGGCACCACACAGCCCGCCAGCCACCAGGTGACGATCGCGCCAGCAGGTAACCCGCGGGTGGTGGTGACCACGCTGGCGCACGAGCTCGCACATATCCAGCTCGGTCACACTGAGGCCGGCTACGACTACCGGGCGCATCGCGGTCCGGCGGAGGTGCAGGCCGAGAGTGTCGCGTTCGTGG
>JBOHBN010000006.1:0-78387 GCA_050698355.1 Streptosporangiales bacterium
CTGACGCTCATCGGGTGTGTGGTTGGGTCTGGGCGGCTTGTTGGAGCCAGGCGATGTGGGCCTGGAACGCTTTCCGGCCGTGGGGGGTGAGGCGGAACCAGGTTCGCGGACGGCGCCCGACAGCGCCCTTGCGGACCTCGAGATAGCCGGCGTCTTCGAGTACGCGGGAGTGTTTGGACAAGACGGAGTCGCTGATTTCGGCGGCGTCGCGTAGCGCGGCGAACTCGACCCAGTCCGCGCCGCTGGCCAGCAGCCCGCAGATCGACAGCCGGGTGATCGGGTGGATGACCGGGTCCAGGCGGGCCGGGGCGCTGCGGGGCACTCACACCGCCCCGGTCTCGGTCCCGCTTTGCAGGTCGCGGCGGATCCCGCGCAGATGGGCTTGCCAGCACACGACCGCCACCGCGACCGCGAAGATCCCGATCACGGCCGCGGTCCCGCCCCGATCGTGGTCGAGCAAGACCGTCTCGGCGACCACGGCCGCGACCACGGCCACCATCAGCGCGATCCCCGCGGCCCGCCCCGAGGGGTAGCGCAGAGTGCGGGTCCCGATGGCGACCCCGCTGGCTCGCGCCAAGCCGGCCTGCAGCGGGTAGAACACCACGATGGCGAATACCCCCGACCAGCTGGCGCCCCAGCCGAGAGAGTGCGCCCCGAATGGGACCGCACACACCAGCGCCATCACCACGGCGAAGCCGATCAGGTACCACCACGGCGCGCGCAGCCGGTCCGCCAGCCGGGCACGCTGGGCCCGCAGCTCGTCCAGCCCCGTCGGATCCTCGTGCGTGCCATCCATCGGTACTCCCTCCGGTATGTACTTTTCAACTGAGAAAGTACATGCTAGTCCGGTGATGAGCAAATCGCGAGCGGCGACCGCCCCCGGGCACACAAATCGGGACGGACGTCCCATCCCCGAAGACGTCCAGAAGGGAACGACAGGCAGGTACCTGCCACTGGCTCCGACTGAGTACGCTCGACTTGTTGCACACGGACGATCCGGGACAACGCCGATCTGTTCCCAGTTCGTCCCTGTGATGGCATTGGCAGACATGGCCGTGCGGAGGTTCAGCTCGAGGACGTCCGCGCGCAACCGACAGCGTCTACTGTAGTGTTCAGTGTATGCTGACCAGTGAGACCCGGGAGGCGGCGCTCGCGCGGATTGGCCGGGCGCTGGCCGACCCCACCAGATGTCGGTTGTTGCTGGCGTTGCTCGAGGGGCCGGGATATCCGGGGCAACTGGCCGAGCGGCTGCGGCTGACTCGGTCGAACGTGTCGAACCACCTGGCGTGCCTGCGTGGCTGTGGCCTGGTTGTCGCGGTGTGGCAGGGCCGCCGCACCCGTTACGAGTTGGCCGACGCGCACCTCGCGCGGGCGCTGGGCGAGCTGGTCGACGTGGTGCTGGCGGTCGAGCCCGGCCCGGGTTGCACCGACGAGGATGTCGTCCTCGACGACAGCCGGGAGGTCGCACGGTGAGGTTTGGCAAGGTCCGCTCGAGCTCCGACCTCCCGGAGAGCGGGTCGGCTACCGCTGACCAATGCGCCGACCGGTCCTGCGCAGGCCACGATGCCGACGTATCCGTTACGGCGGCCGCCTCTGCTAGGGAACGGCGTGTGGCGTTGCAGCGCCGGATCCGGTGGCTGGTCGGGGTGACCATCTCCTACAACATCGTCGAGGCAGTCGTGGCGATCTCTGCCGGTACGGTGGCCTCGTCGACGGCACTGATCGGGTTCGGCCTGGACTCGCTCATCGAGGTCGCCTCGGCGGCCGCGGTGGCCTGGCAGTTCGCCGGCAGCGATCCCGAGGTGCGGGAGAGGGCCGCGCTGCGGGCGATCGCATTGTCGTTCTTCGCACTTGCTGCCTACGTCACGATTGATTCGGCCCGATCGCTGTTCGGTGAAGGCGCAGCCCAGCCGTCGACCGTCGGGATCGCGCTCGCCGCGCTGAGCGTGCTTGTCATGCCTGGCCTCTCCTACGCCCAGCGCCATGCCGGCCGCCAGCTCGGTTCCCGCTCTGCGGTCGCCGACTCCAAACAGACCCTGCTGTGTACGTACCTCTCCGCGGTGCTCCTGATCGGTCTCCTTCTCAACGCCGCCGTCGGCTGGTCCTGGGCCGACCCGGTCGTCGCCTTGACCATCGCGGCCGTAGCGGTCCGGGAGGGCCGCGAAGCGTGGCGCGGCCACCGCTGCTGCTGACAAGGCGGCTGCTCGTCCGGGCCTCGGCGCTTGTACCGAATGACCACGTTATGTGGGGTTGCGCCGCCTTCTCGATGCCTGCAGGCATCGAGAAGCCCGGTTCGGCCTCCAACAGTGCTTGCCTTCCCCAGAGGGGACCCAGGTGGTCATTTCGAAAGAGCGTCGCGCAAGCGGCACGGTGCGCGGGGTTGTCAGTCGTTCGGGAGCAGGCAGACCTTTCCTGCTTGCTGGCCTGCGGCGAGCTGGTAGGCGTGGTCTGCGTCGCTGAGGGGGAACCGGTCGGTGATGAGGCGGTCGGGGTGCACGTCGGCGCGGGCGAGTAGCTCGGTGAGTTCGGCCATGTGGGCGAGTGAGGTGACCCACGATCCGTAGAGTGTGACCTGCTTGTGCAGGAGCAGTTCGGAGACGTCCAGCGTTACCTGGCCGCCCTCGCCGACGAAGGAGGCGCGCCCCCACGAGCAGAGGGCCCGTACGGCGAGGTCGCGGGCTCGTGTCCGGCGATCACGTCTTGGTACGCCTCCGCGCCGGTGCCCAGATGCTCCCGGTAGATGGCACGGATGTCACTGCCGCAGATCGACGAGGCCATCGTCTGCACGAGCACCTGCCGGTACCCGGGCACCGGAACGTCGACGTCACGAAGCTCGACGCGGCTGCCGCCGGGCAGGATCACGCCACGCATCCGGCTTCCTCGACCCGGTGGGGTATCTACGCTCTCTCCGGACACGTGCTCGTCCTTTCCGGTCGACCTACGCGGTCACTGCTCTCGCGCCTTGATTCAGTCCTGATCGGTATCAACCGGTCCCGGTGGATCGGGTTCCTTGCCGGTCCGTGGCGGGCCCGGCGCGTTGAGGCGGAAGTGGACGCCGAGCATCCGGATGACGAAGCAGACCGCCGCTGCTCCCAGGGCCGCCGGCAGACCGTAGACGCCCGTCCCGACGGTGGCGACGGTGATCGCGGCGGCTACGAGGGCGGGGATCGCGTACAGGTCGCTGCGCAGCACCGACGGGATGCGCCGAATGAGGGCGTCCCGGATCGTGCCACCCCCCACCGCGGTGACCACGCCCAGCAGGAGCGCTGGGCCGATGCCGAGCCCGAAGTCCAGTGCCTTGCTCGCGCCGATGACCGCGAACACGCTCAACCCGACCGCGTCGAGCACGATGATCGGTGTCTCGAGCCGGTCCAGTCGCCTACTGAGCGCGAACGCGATCAGCGCACCACCGGCTGCGACGGCGAAGTAGCGCCAGTCCTGGAACGTGGCGGGCGGGATGGATCCGATCAGTACGTCGCGGATGACCCCACCGCCCAGCGCCGTGATCATGCCGAGCGCGACCACGCCGACCACGTCCAGCCGCGCGGAGCGTACCGCCGTCAACGCGCCGTTCAGCCCGAAGGCGAAGGTGCCAGTCAGGTCCAGCGCGAGCAACAGCGGCGGTTCCGTGGTCACAACCCGTGCCTACCATGAGCTGGCTGCGAGCTTCTGCGCCGCGCTGCTGTTTCGTTCAGGTGCGGCGCAACAGCACCCACGTAAAGGGTTGGTCGGCCCCGGCGGGGGTGCGGTGGTTCTCGCGGCGCGTGGTCACCGTGTCGAACGCCGGATTGAACTCTTGAGCGAGGTCGTCGGGACTGTAACGGTCTACCGGCATTCCGGAGCATTGCGCGGGACCGTCGGAGGCGAACGTGGCCACGATGAGGTACCCGCCCGAGATGATGCTGGTGGTGGCCCGCCGGCAGTAGCGGGCGCGCTGACCGGGGCTGGTGAGGAAGTGGAACACCGCGCGGTCGTGCCATAGTGCGAACCGCCGCGGGGGAGTCCAGGACAGCAGGTCAGCAACCACCCAGTGCACCTGGTCCTCGCAGGCTGCGAGGCGTCGCCGCGCCAGTTCGAGGGCGTGGCGAGACACGTCCAGCACGGTCACGTCGGTATGGCCGCGTTCCAGGAGCTGATCGGCCAGCTGGGAGGCTCCGCCGCCCACGTCGATGATCGGTTGGGTGGGCTGCAGGCCCGTGGTCTCGATCAGTTCCAGGGACACCGTCGGATGCGGTTGGAACCAGCTCACGGACGCTTCGCCCTTGCTGCGGTACACGGCGTCCCAGTGGTCGCGGTTGGCTGCGGTGCGGCCCGTCACGGCATGCTCCCCGACAGGGGGCTGGGGGTGTGCGCGCATGGGTGGACCTTGGCGGAGCCCTCCGCTGCCAGCTTGTCGGCACGCATGGTTCAAGCATGACCCCCGTACCCCACTACAGGGTCAACGAGGAGCGGCGCCGCCGCCTAGCCGGTTGCCGTTTGGTCGGGGGTGTCGCGCTTGCCGAGGCGGAGGTGCTCGGTGTGGTAGACGGCCTGGTCAAGGAGCTGGGCGACATGGGTGTCGTACAGGGCATACACGATGCGGCGACCGTGCCTGGTGCCTGCAACCAGCCCGAGGGCGCGCAGCAGCCGTAGCTGGTGGGATACGGCGGGTTGTTCCAAGCCGACGGACTCCGCGAGCTCACCCACCGGGCACGGCCCCTGCCGGAGCCGGGTGAGGATCAGCAGCCGGCTGGGGGTGGCCAGGGCCTGCAGTGTCGCTGCGACGGTGGCCGCTTGGTCGGTGTCCAGCTGCCCGACCGGGCGGGGCTGACCCTGCACTCCGTGACCCATGGCGTACATCATAATGGAGCAGATACATGAAGACATCTGCATGTGTTCGAGTATGCTGCCTCGGTGACCGCCTCGACGACCACTTCGGCCCCCGAGTCATCTCCCGGGTTCGCGCCTGTCGGGCCGCGGCGGACGCGGGTGTTCGCCCTCGCGGAGGCACGGTGGGCGGCGGCGGCATTGGTGCTGTTCCTTGCCGGTTTGGGCGTCCAGCTGTCCGGTGGCCCGGCGTGGGCGTACTGGCCGCTCTACCTCGCGTGCTATGTCGCCGGGGGTTGGCGGCCGGGCCTGGCGGGGCTGCGGGCGCTGCGCGGCAAGACCCTTGATGTGGACCTGCTGATGGTCGCCGCCGCGATCGGTGCGGCTGCGATCGGGCAGGTCATGGACGGCGGTCTGCTGATCGTCATCTTCGCCACGTCCGGTGCGCTGGAAGCTTTGGCTACGGCACGGACGGAGGACTCCGTTCGGGGGTTGCTCGATCTTTCTCCGGACACCGCGAACCGCCTGACCGCCGACGGTAGTGAACATACCGTCGCGGTCGCCGAGCTCGCAGTCGGTGATGTGGTGGTGGTCCGCCCAGGTGACCGGGTGGCCGCTGACGGGTCGGTCGTCGACGGGGCGAGCGAAGTCGATCAGGCGACCATCACCGGTGAGCCACTGCCGGTGGACAAGACCGCCGGTGATGAGGTGTTCGCCGGCACCGTCAACGGCACCGGAGCGCTTCGCGTACGGGTCGACCGCGGCGTCGAGGAGTCGGTCGTCGCGCGGATCGCCGCACTGGTCGAGCGGGCCGCGCAGACCAAGGCCCGCACCCAGCTGTTCATCGAGAAGGTCGAGCAACGCTATTCGATCGGGATGGTCGCCGCCACGGTGCTGCTCTTCGTAGTGCCGCTGTTTGCCGGGCAATCGCTCGGCCCGACGCTGTTGCGGGCGATGACGTTCATGATCGTCGCTTCGCCGTGCGCGATCGTACTGTCGACCATGCCGCCGCTGCTCGCCGCGATCGCGGTGGCCGGACGGCACGGGGTCCTGGCCAAGTCCGCGGTGGTGATGGAACAGCTCGGCGCCACCAGCCGTGTCGCGTTCGACAAGACCGGCACCCTCACCCGCGGACGCCCACGCCTTGCCGCCGTGCGGGCGTTGCCGGCAGCGCCCGCACCCCCCCATGAGCTGCTCGCCCTGGCCGCCGCCGCCGAACGCCCCAGCGAACACCCCCTCGCTACCGCGGTCGTCACCGCCGCCCAGCAGCAGGGCATCGAGCTGCTGTCTGCGACCGGTTTCACCGCCAGTCCCGGCCAAGGCGTCACTGCCCGCGTCGCCGGATACGCCATCGGTGTCGCGAGCCCCCGCCACCTGTTACGAAACGACGGTGACGAGCGCGCCCAGCAGGCCGCCGAGACTGTCGCCGAGCTGCAAGCAACCGGCTACACCGCCGTCGTGGTGACTCTCGACGGCGTCCCCGCCGGCGTGCTCGGCCTCACCGACGAGGTACGCGCCGAGGCCGGGACGACAGTGGCCGCCGTGGCCGGGCTCACCGGCTGGTCACCGGTGCTGCTCACCGGTGACAACCAGCCCGCCGCCGACCGCCTCGCCGGCCAGGTCGGCATCACCGATGTCCGTGCCGGGCTGCTGCCCGACGACAAGGTCACGGCAGTCCACGACCTGCAAGCCGGAGGCGACCACGTCACCGTGGTCGGAGACGGCATCAACGACGCGCCCGCGCTGGCCGCCGCTCACGCCGGCGTCGCCATGGGAGGCGCCGGGTCCGATCTGACCATGCAGGCCGCCGACGCCGTCGTCGTCCGCGACGACCTCACCACCATCCCCGCCGTGATCGCACTATCCCGCCGATCCCGGCGGGTCGTCGCCGCGAACCTGGTCATCGCTGCGGTATTCATCACCGGCCTGGTCACCTGGGACCTGGTCGGGCACCTTCCGCTGCCCCTCGGCGTCGCCGGCCACGAAGGCTCCACGGTTATCGTCGGCCTCAACGGACTACGTCTGCTCCGTTCCAATGCCTGGCTCCGCGCCACCAAGACAAAGCGTGACTTGGTCCGAGCGGCGCGAAGGCGCGCCTAGCGACGGCCGGCCTAGGCGTCCCGCCCAGCCTTCGGGTCGACGTGTTCGCCGAGCGCTGCGTCGATGCTGGCTGTTACCTCGTCGGGCGCTCGGTTCCCGTCGACGGTGGCGAGCAGACCTTGCTGCCGGTAGTAGTCACGGAGCGGTGCCGTCTCCGCGGCGAAGACTCGTAGCCTGTTCCGGGCGGTGTCCACAGTGTCGTCGAGGCGATGCCCGGCACGCGCTCGGCCCCTGATCCGGGCCAGCACCTGCCCCTCATCGACCGCGAGTTCGACGACCGCGTCGAGCCGCTCGCTACGCTCGGCGAGCAGCAGGTCGAGCGCCTCCGCCTGCGGCACGGTGCGGGGGAAGCCGTCGACGATGAACCCGTCGGTGCAGTCATTGTTGGACAGGCGCTCACGCACCATCGCGGTCACCAGGTCGTCCGGCACCAGCTCACCGCGCTCCACGCAGGCCCGCGCCTGCTCACCCAGCGCGGTACCCGTTGCGATGTGTCTGGAGAGCAGCTCGCCGGTACCGAGCACCGGTACGCCGGTTCGTTCGCTCAGCCGGGTGGCCTGTGTCCCCTTGCCCGCTCCGGGCGGGCCGAGCAGCACCATGCGCAACACAGTCCACCTCCCCAGGGCTGACACCGCAGCCGGCCGCGTGGGACAAGCGTACGGTGATCGTGTCGGGCCGCGGCACGTGCTTGCTACCTTGCTTGCCATGCACGGGCTGACGCTGGTTCGGCACGGTGAGACGGCTTGGAGCCGGGAGGGCAAGCACACCGGGCGCACCGACATCCCGCTCACCGAGGCGGGTCGGGCGGCAGCACGCAGCGTCGCCTCGCTGCTTTCCGCTCACGACTTCGTGCTCGCCGTCTCCAGCCCGCTCAGCCGGGCACGGCTTACCGCCGAGCTCGCCGGCCTCAGCGGCGTACGGATCGATGAGGATCTGCACGAGTGGGACTACGGTGCGTACGAAGGGCGCACGACGCCGGAGATCCTTGCCGAGCGGCCGGGCTGGTACCTATGGGCCGACGGCGTACCGCCGGGCGACGCCGCGCATCCGGGCGAGAACGTCGCACAGGTTGGCGCCCGGGCCGACCGGGCTCTTGCGCGGGTCAGGCCGGGGTTGGAAGACGGTCCCGTCGTGCTGGTCGGGCACGGCCACGCACTGCGCGTGCTGGTCGCGCGCTGGCTCGATCTCCCGCCCGATCATGGGCGCTTCTTCGAGTTGGACACCGCGGCCGTGTCCGTACTCGGCACCGAGCACGGCAAACCCGTCATCGCCCGGCTCAACAGCACGCCTTGGGCGTCGTGAACGGTCGCCTGGAATGCCTGGAGGCCCGTTCATGTTGAGCCTACGCCGCAGTGAGTGTGCCTCAGCGGCTCGTGCGTGTTGAGATGGGAGGGAGCCACGATGTATGTCATTGAGCGGGTGCGGCTTGCCGAAACCTACCTTGACCAGAACGCTCCGCTGGCCGCGCTGGAAACGCTGCACCCCGTCGAGGACGAGCTCGCGGGTGTGACGGCCGGCGAACTGCTGCTTGCCCGCGGCTACTTCGGTTCGGCGCAGCTCTCCCGCGCCGAGGAGGCGTTCCGGCGGGTGATCGAACTCGATCCGGTGGACGACTACGCGCACTTCGCGCTCGGCCGTACCCTCGAGCGCCAGGGCCGCGGCTCTGAGGCGGCCGGTTACTACCGGATGGCGGTGGCGATGAACCCGCGCCCGGAGTACCAGCAGCGGTTACTAGCCCTGGAGGCAGCCGCCAGCCAGAGCTCGGCTGCCCGCTGATCCTACCGGCGGGTTGCTGAACCTGCAGGCGATACCAGTACCGCTTCCCCCTGAGTCGCTGCGAGAAACGCGCTCGCGCGGCGGTTCGAGCACGCGCGTCACGTGACCATTTCGGCGCGTTTGGCGCGGCACGTTTCGGGATAGGGACCCAACAACTCTTCCTGGTGCGCAACGAGGGCCGAGGGCCGCTCGTCGACTACCTGCGTGCCTCTGCCTGCCGGCGACGAGCCCAAGGGAGTACGTCGCTCCCCGCGCCGGCATCGATCCCACCGGGGGAGACCAACGTGGGCGGCGGAGGACAGGAGGTAGTGGGTCATGGAACACGCCAGCGGAGGGGACCAGCGGCCCGTGGCCGCGGCGCAGGCAACGGTGTCGGCGTTCGGTGCAGAAGTCATCGGGACGTTCATGTTCACTTTCTCCGGGACCGCGACGGTACTGGCCGTGCACGTGCTGTCCCCGCACAAGGGGTTCAACGCCTTGGACGACGTCGCGATCAGCCTGGCCTTCGCGCTGGGTGTCGTGGCCGCGGTGTACACCGTCGCGTCGATCTCCGGGGCGCACATCAATCCGGCGGTGACCATCGCCCTGGCCGTGGTCGGGAAGTTCCCGTGGCGGCAGGTGCCGGTGTACCTGGCGGCCCAGTTCATCGGCGGCATCCTGGCCGCACTGGTGAACTGGTACCTGTTCGGCGGACGGGTGCCCAGCGCGCTGATCTTGGGGTCGACGCATCCGGGGGCCGGTGTGCCGTTCGGCGTCGCGATGTTCACCGAGTTCGTCATCACGTTGCTGTTGATGCTGGTCGTGATGGCCACCGCGGTGTTCGAACGCGCGACCGGCGGCGCGCGTACCGCGGGACTGTCCATCGGCCTATGGGTGGGCGCAGCGATCTTCCTGGCGCTGCCTGTTTCTGGCGGCTCGCTCAACCCGGCCCGGACGATCGGGCCGGACATCGTCGCCGGCCAGTTCCCCTACTGGTGGATCTACTTCGTCGGCCCGATCGCGGGCGCCGTCGCCGGTGCCGCGATCTGGCGGTACGTGCTCGGCAAGGGCAGCAAGCAGGCCGTCGAGCAGACCGGCGCCTGAGGGTCCGGACACGGGCCGAGTGACCGAGTGGACGCCGACGGCGCCGGCCGTACGGACCGGTGGTCCGAATCAGCCCGGCGCGGTCAGTCGGGACAGGATCTCGGGCAACGCGGCGTCCGCATACCCGTGCAGGGTCTCGAGCGTGCAGATCTGTACGGGGTGCGGCACGTAGACCATGCGGTAGTCAGGCATGCCCAGCAGGCGGGCCTGTTCCAATGCCTCGTCGATGAACGGCTCCGTTGCCACGCCAGCGGTCGGCAGGCCGAGCCGCTCCAGCGTCACCAGGTCGCGCACACTGCACGACGTGCACGAGCCTCAATCGGCCAGGCCCTCGATGACCAGGTCGCCCCGGTCGCCCACCTTGGCGATGACCTCGGGGCTCGCCGGTTTGGAGAAGATCTCCTTGGCCAGTCGGGTGGTCGGTATGCTGCGGGCGCGCAATAGCTCCTCGATGCGGTCGAGGAACTGGTCACCGCGGTTCTTCCGGATGTCCAGCAGGACGGCCCGCATACCGTCCAACTCGGCCGGACGCGGAGCGAGCGGCTGCACAGCACGAGCGCTGTCGTCGAACGGACTCACGTAGCGGGTTGTGCTCACGCGCAACTGCCTCCTCCGGCGGGTACCGTCACGGCCTGATCTCCCTTGTGACAACGGCGGCGTCCATGCCGGTACACGGCCCGAACACCGCCGAATAGCGGCCCGCCTCGCCGCCGGCGACGACGAGCAGGATCTGCTCCGGGTCGCTCCACTTGTGCACCACGGTATCGGGATCGGCGGCGTGTACGGCAGGTGTCGTCTCGGCCCTGCGCAGCTCGCGGGCGGGCCGGCGTACCGCCTCGAAGATGGCTCGCCTCACCTGCTCCTTGGTCCATCCGGCGTCGCGGAACAGTGCGGCGTGCTCCGGGCAGATCACGTACAGCGAGGGCTCGTCCAGCGGCCACCAGGCGGGCGCCCACTGGGTGGCGGCGGCCGACCCGAGGGCCCAGGCCAGCTCCTCGGGAGTACGGCTGCGGTGGTCACTGATCGACAGTGGCGAGTCGCACGCGACCAGCGTCACCGTCGAGGCGCCGGGGTCGAAGCCGCGCTCGACCGCGAACGACTCCCACGGACTGGTCTCCTCGTCCTCGGCGATGCAGATCCCGATCTTGCCGGGCTGGCCGAGGGTGGAACGGTCGAGCCCGCCGGGCCTGGCGCCGCCGGTCAGCGTGATGACCAGCCGCAGCGCCCGCCCGATGGTGAGGTTGGGCCGGAAGCCCGGGCCGAGCACCCCCGTGCCGCTGTGCAGCCCCACGCGCTCGCGGACGGGGCCGTTGACGACGAGGAGCTGACCGGCCGGCTGGGTCGTGACGGCCTGCCCTCCGACGTTGCTCGCCGGATCGAGTGCTGCCTCCACGGCGGCGAGGACCACCGGGAAGTACGCAGGCCGGCATCCGGCGAGCACCGCGCACGCCGCGACCCGCCGCACCGTGGCCTCTCCCATGCTCGGCGGTACGGGCCCGAGCGACCGGTCCGGGTCGTAGCTGCCGAGCATCGCCTGGACCCGTTCCGGGGTCGGCGGCACCACCGGCAACCCGTCCGTCCAGCCCAGGGAGTACATCTCCTCGGCCTCGTCGCCGGAGTCGAGTGCCTCGAGTGTTGCCGCGTCGTAGGTGTTCTTCGCCGCACACCCCGGCTTCAGCTCCGGCGGCTCGGAGGTGACCCTGGCCGTACCGGGTTCGACGCCCGCCTGTTCCATCAGTGCCTGCAGGCCGACTCGATCCCACCCCACGACCCGGCCCGCGATCGCGCCGTCAGTATCGACCAGCACCGTCGTAGGCAACGTCTCGAGACCGTACGCCTGGGATACCTCGTACGGTGCCGGCTCGGCGAACACCGGGCCACCGAAACCGGTGCGGCGGGTGACGCGGGCGGCGACCTCGGGTTCGTCCTCGAAGACCGCGGTGAGCGTGACGCCCGCGGCGGAGAGCGGGGCGACGAGCGCCGCGAGCCGGCGCAGCGCGAGCACGCACGTGGGGCACTCTTCGGCGACGAAGACGATAACGGCAGGGCCATCGGCGACCAGATCGGCGAGACCCCGGCTGCCCGCATCAACCGTCGGTAGTGAGAATGCGGGTGCGGGCTCAGTGACCACCATCGCCGGGTCCACTCCTATCGAACAGGTGGGTTTGGCCATCCTCTAGCGGGTGCTGGCCGTTCAGCTTCCCTTGTCGATCACGGGAGCCGGCTGCCCGGCGCGGGGTGTGAGGACCTCGCTGGGGTGCAGAGCCCCCGTGGCGAGTTGGTGGGCGATGTCGGAGAGTCGGGCGCTGTGGCGGCGTCTGTAGCTGCGCAGCTCCTCGAACGCCTGATCCATCTCGAGAGCCCCGGCGTGGGCGAGTACGCCCTTGGCCTGTTCGATCATGACGCGGTTATTCAGCGCGCTTTGGAGCTGTTCGGTGAGGAGATCGCCGCGGTGGATGGTGCGTTCCTGCAGGATTCCGATGGTCGCGGTGTCGGCCAGGGCGCGGGCCACGCGCAGGTCCTGCTCGGTCATCGATCCGGTCTCGCGGCCGAAGAGGTTCAACGCACCGATGACCTCGCTGCGTAGTCGTAGCGGCACGGCGTGCACCGAGGCGAACTCTTCTCGCATCGCTTCGGGTGCGAAGGATGGCCACCGGGCGGTGGTCGTCGACAGGTCGCCGACCAGGATGGGCTCGCCGGTGCGGTAGCAGTCCAGGCATGGGCCCTCGTCGGCTTGGAGCTGGAACAGCTCGAGGAGCCGGGTGCGTTCGGTGGAGTACGCCAGCACCTGCAGGCTGCCGCGCTGGTCGGCGAGCATCAGCCCGGCGGCGGCAGCATCGAGCAGCTCCACACAGTGTTCGGCCAGCTGGTGGAGCAGGTCGGCGACGTCGTAGTCGTCGACCAGCGTGTCGGCCATATCCACGAAAGCCTGCACCAGCCGAGATTCGCGTTGCGCTTCGCTGGAGGATTCGATGTCAGTCATCGTCTTTGTCTCCCTCGATCTTTGCGATTGTCAGGATAGCGAAACGGGTCCGCGTCCATCCAGGTGTGGGAGCGCTGGTCAGGTGTCGATATCGCTTGGGTGTAGGCGGCGCGTGACGAGGTCGGCGGCGACCTCGTCGACCAGGCGTCCGGTGGTGAAGGCGTAGCCGCGCAACCGGGCCAGGGCCTGTGCGGCGGGGATCTCGAACGCGGCGATGACCATGCCGGTGGCCTGGTGCACCGCTTCCCGGTTGTGGGGCAGTGCGGTGAGCCACTCCTCGTCGAGCGTGCCGTCCGGCCCGGCGGCCTGGAGACCGGTCAGCGTGGCGGTGGCGATGTCGGCGACCTGCAGCGCCGTGGCCAGATCTGCGGGGCGTAGCCAGCCGGGGGCGCGGCGGTACATGTCGATCGCGCCGATGCGGGCAACACCGACCTGCAACGGGAACGCGAAGATCGCCCCAATCGGCTCGTCGCTGGTTTGGGAGGCGAACACCGGCCAGGCGGCGCCGGACGCCTCGGCGAGGTCGGGCACCAGCACAGGGCGGCCGGTGTCGAACGCCTCGAAGCACGGGCCCTCGCCGAGGCTGAACTGTAGCTCCTCGACCCGCTCGATGACCGCATCACCGGCATAGAGCGTCTCGCGATGATCGGTGCCGGCCATCACCGAGATCGAGGCGCCGTCGACCGGCAGCAGTTCGGCGCAGGCGCGGCCAACCCGCACCAGCGGCGACAGCGCTCCCTCACGCTCGCCCAGCGCGGCGTTCACGACGGCCCGTAGCGCCGGAACTGAGGAGACGATATCCTCGAGGTCGCTCACCGCCGCTCGCCATCCCTCCGGGTTGGGGCAACCAGAGGCTTCCAGGCGGCGGGGTCAGAGCAAACCGAGAGGCCTTTACGTCACGTCGACTACCCCCGAGCTTAGCCACTACCTGGGGTGCTGGTCGAGTAGCGGCCGGACCATCGCCATGACCGCCTGTTTCGCATCGCGCTTCACGTCGGCCGAACAAGTGGGTGGACGATAGGATGCACAGCAGGTCCGCTCGGTGTAGCAAGGCAAGAGATTGTCTGCCCGTCCGTTCCGGATGGGTTATGCGCCGTGGCGCCCTAGGGCTGTCCCTGACCTTGGCAGTCGTGCACTCGTAAACTTGCGACGGCTTGGTGAAGGACATGGTCCCGCAACATCCGCACCCAGCAAACCGCCGGCGTCATCCGGCCAGGCAGCACCCAACTCTTTGGGTTCCTGACCCCGGCAGGTGGCGCGCTTCGGACCGCAGTGAGCGTCATCGCTGCGGCGCGGTTGCCGTGGTGACGTGGGGTATAGTGACCCGTCCCGCCACCTCGCGGCCGACGCGGCCCTGGTCGAGGAGGCAATGCAATGACGACCGAGCAGCACCACCTACCCGACAGCGGTAGCGGCGCCGAGGCAATCGTCGGCGCCGAGTCGGGTGTCGGTGACCGCTTGGTGACGGCGCTGGCCGGCGTGGCAAAAGAGCTGTGCCGACCCGGTAATCAGGACGAGACTCTCGCGGCGATCGTCGCCGCCGCGATCAACACCGTGCCGGGTGCGGAACAGGCCGGTGTGTCGCTGGTACACCGTGACGGCGCGATCACCTCCCACCACCCGTCCAGCGAGACCATCGCGACTGTCGACCAGCTGCAATCCACCTACGCCGAGGGCCCGTGCGTGACTGCACTGCGCGAGGAACACATGGTGGTCGTCGACGATCTGGCCGTCGAGGCCTCCCGGTGGCCACGGTTCGCTCCCGAAGCGGTCTCGCACGGGGTGGCGAGCATGCTGTCGTTCCAGCTGTTCGCCGCCGCGGATACCCGCGGCGCGCTGAACCTGTACTCGAGCCAGCCCAAGGCGTTCGCCGAGGAGTCGCATTTGGTCGGGGAGTTGTTCGCCTCGCACGCCGCGGTCGCGCTCGCCGGGGCGCGGCACGCCGGCCAGCTCGAACAGGCCCTGTCCAGCAGGGACGTGATCGGGCAGGCCAAGGGCATCTTGATGGAACGATTCGGTGTCGACGCCGACGGCGCGTTCACCATGCTGGTGTCGAGCTCCCAGAACACCGACATCAAGGTCGTCGACGTCGCGCGCTGGCTGGCCACCACTGTCGGGGAGAACAGGCCTGGTCAACACGGTCACGACCGCGATGCGGTCCCGACCAGGCGGGCAGGCGCGGAACAGGTCGAGGCGACGCAACGCACCCACGGCAGCAACGGCCTTGTCCGCATCGAGCCGCTGGCCGATGATCGTGCCGGACTGCGGCTAACCGGCGAGATCGACCTGTCCAACCGGGAGCAGCTCACCGCCGCGTTGGCGGGTCTGACCGCAGCCACCAGCGGACATCAGCAGGTACACCTTGAACTCGCCGGCTTGGACTTCATCGACGTGGCTGGAACCCGAGTCCTGCTCGCCACCGCCGAGCAGCTGCACGAACACGGCGGACGGCTGATCCTGAATCACCCGTCCCCGGTACTGAGCCGGGTCCTCGCGCTGCTGGTGTCGGACGCCGGTCTCGCCGCCAGCGAAAACGGGTCCGTGACGCTGCCGTACCACTAAGCCAGGGTCCTGTGGATCAACAATGCGCCGTCCGAGCCGCCGCTCCGCTCAGCGAACAACACGGTTGCCTGCTCAGCTCTTCCCCGCGACGAGCAGCGTGTAGCCGAGCGTGCCGTCGGCGACGGCGGTGCGAGCTGCGGCGATCACGGGTGCCGCTCGGTCGAGGTCGAGGCCGAGCTGCTCGGCGCGGCTCCTGGCGGTCATGGCGACGATGCCGAGCCGTGCCTCGATCTGGTCGATCATGCGGCTCAACGCCTGGTCGTGCGGCTCGGTGCGGCTGACCCGTAGCCCCGCATCACGCAGGATCTGCGCGTACCCCTCGACCGGCCGGGCGTCGGAGATGCAGGCGATCCAGGCGGCGAGGGTGGCCAGTTCGGGGGGCAGCCGATCCGGCTCGGCGGTGACATCGGTGATGCCGACCCGCCCGCCGGGCCGCAGTACGCGGGCCAGTTCGGCGGCCGCCGTGGCCTTGTCGGGGAAGGTGCAGAACGCGCACTCGCACAGGGCGGCATCGAAGGTGGCGTCGGGCGCGGGGAGGCGCTCGGCGTCGCCGGTACGGAACCGCACGCGGTCGGCGACACCGGCGCTGTCTGCAGCCTCGCGGGCGAGCGCGACGTTGGCGTCGGAGAGGTCGACCCCCTCCACGCACGCGTCGTACTCGCGGGCGAGCAGCAGCGCGGTGGCGCCGCGGCCGGCGGCGACGTCCAGCACCCGCTCGCCCGCGGACAGGCCGAGCCGGTCGGCCAACCGGCGGGTGAGTGCCAGCCCGCCGGGGTGGTAGCAGTCGCCGAGCAGCAGCGCGACGGCGTCGGAGCCGTACGCGGCCGCGCAGCACGCCTTGACGTCGTCCGGCGTGCTCATGTCCTGGGCCCCCACGGAAACGCCGAGCTTGCGGAGCGTTTTCGTGGGGTGGGTCGCAGCGACCTGCCGACGTTGGTGGCGTCGCCGCGCGCACCGGTGCCGTCGCGGGCGATCTTCGACCCGTACGGCGAATCGGTGAGGGCTGGTCGCAGCGGTGTGGCGTTGGGGACCACGTCGGCGATGTGCACGCCCGACATCTGTTCGCGGACCTGCTCGCGGTAGCCGACCGAGTTGTAGGCGCAGAAGGGGATGATCCGCCCGTCCGGGGTGATCTCCTCCACACAGCACTTCATCAGCTGCTTGACGTTGAGCGTGTACGGGTCCTGGAAGTCCTGCACCACGATCATGAACGCCTTGTCCGCCAGTTGTTGGACGGCTTCGGGCAGGTCGACCCCACAGGCTTCCGCGCAGTTGAACGCCGCCGCGGTCTCCGCCAGCTTCTCGTTCGTGGTGTCGGTGCCCATGAACGCCGACGCGCTCCACAGCTTCTCCAGCGCCTCGCGGACGTCGACGTCGGGCATCACCCGGTTGGTGACGTAGTCCAGGTAGTCCTCCACGTTGACCAACCGCGGGATCGGGATCACCGTGGTACGCGGGCCGCTGTCGTCGACGAGCAGGTAGGTGATCGACCGGCAGGTGGGGAAGCAGCAAGGGACGGGAAAGAAGTCGTCGGCGCGGAACCACTCGGGCAGCTGCTGCGCCGCGAGCTCGATGACGTCGGAGTTGGTCAGCCGGGTCAGCGGGTCGAACTCGACGTGCCGTCCCGAATGCGTGACGACCTGGAACGACACCGCGCGTACGGCCGGGTGCTCGATGCCGTAGGCGATGATCGGTCCGATCTCGTGCTCGTTCACGCCGCGTTCCACGGCCGGAACCAGTGTCACCGCAAGGCCGGCCTCGGCGCAGTTGTCTAGCGCGCGCCGCTTGATCGCACGCAGGTCACGGCCACGGATCCGCTGGTGTGTGCGTTCGTCCAGGCCGTCGAACTGCAGGTAGATGTGCACCCGGTGGCCAGGCCGGTCGCGCCGCGCGAGCGCGGCGACAAACCGGTTGTCCGTAGCCAGCCTGATGCCGTTGGTGTTCAGCGTCACCGACTTGATCGGCCGGGCCTGCGCGAGATCGACGAAGTCCAGGATGTGCTTGTGGATCGTCGGCTCCCCGCCGGACAGCATCACCACCTCCGCCTCGCCCTCGCTGGCCACGAACGTGTCCAGCATCCGCTCGCACTGCTCCACCGTGATCTGGTAGCCGTCCGGTTGGTGCCCGGAGTCGGCGAAGCAGACCGGGCAGTCCAGGTTGCAGCCGGTGTTCACCTCGATGATGCCCAGGCACGCGTGCTGCTTGTGCTCCGGACACAACCCGCAGTCATGTGGGCACCCGTCGCGCACCTCGGTCTGGAACTCCAGCGGGATCGTCCCCGGCTTGTTGAACCGCGCGGACTCCACGTACATCCGCGCGTCGCCGTACACCAGCGCCTCGAACTCGCCGTGCTCACTACAGCGCTTGCGCAGGTACACCCTGCCGTCGCGGATGTTCACCTGCGCGTCGACGACGACCTTGCACACCGGGCAGATCGACTTGGTGTACTCGTAGAAGACCTCATCGCGATCCCGCTTGGCTTGTACTGCCGTTGGTTCCAACACAGTCAGCCGACCTTCACTCGAGACACGCCAGCAAGCAGTCCACTCCTTCCCGGATGATCACGAGAAGTAACTACCGGCTAGCGTCGTGCACCAGAAGTTCGGGGTTGAACTTGGTGCACGAGTACTTCTCACGACGAAATCGCGCTCACCTCAGCCAGGGCGGCTACGAGCTGACTTTCGGAGCCGGAACAGGGACACTCTGGAGTGTGATCGATCCTGAGGCAACGGAGCGGTCGCGGCGGCTGTACGACGCGTACGCGCCGCGCTACGACCGGGAGGTTGGTTTCTACGAGCGCGTCCTGCTCGGGGACGGCCGGACATGGGCATGCGCACAGGCGACCGGCGAGGTGCTCGAGGTCGCGGTCGGCACCGGCCGGAACCTGCCCTTCTACCCTCACGGCGTCCAACTCACCGGGGTCGACCTCAGCCCCGCCATGCTGGCGATCGCCCAGGCGAGGGCGCGGCATCGCGGCATCGTGGCACGTCTCCAGGCGGGCGACGCGCAGGCCCTATCCTTCGCAGACGGGTCGTTCGACACGGCCTTGTGCACGCTGGGGTTGAGCAGCATCCCCGACCCGGAGGCCGCCATCCGCGAGATGTCTCGGGTACTACGCCCGGGGGGCCGCATGGTCCTCGTCGGCCATGTCGCCAGCCACCACCGAGCCGCACGCGCCGGGCAGGCACTGCTCGAACGGCTCTCCGTGCCATTGACCGGCGACTACCAGACCCGCGAGCCGCTCCCGCTCGTCCTCGCCGCCGGCTTTCTGATCGACCATCGTGAGCGCCGCAGGGCCGGGATCATCGAGCGGCTCGTCGCGGTGAAGCCCGGCAGGTAGTTCGCGCGGCGCGGACCTCCCTACCGGCGCGCTCTCGCGCTAGCCGCTGGTGACCGCGGCGAGCCCTTCCCGGGATCGTTGCGTGCCGTCGAGGTCGGTGAACCGACCGATGTCGTACACGATGATGTGTGCGCAGCCCGCTTGCTCGTAACGCTCCAGCTGTTCGCGAACGTCGGCCGGAGAGCCTGCCATGTTCGCGCAGCGCCCACAGGTCGGCGAGCGCGGGACGCATGTAATCGAGGCGGCCGGTGCGTTCCCGTCCGGAGTGCAGCCCGAACGGACGCAGCTGCCCGGGATCACCGACGCCCAGTCCGAGGACCATGCGTCGGTTGCCGAGCCAGCTTATCGTGCTGGCGGTGTGCGCCAACGCGACCGCGCTGCGGCGTACCGGGTCGGTCACGGCCACGCCGAGGGTGATGCGCTGCGTGGCGACTGCGCCGACTGAAAGCACCGATAGCGGATCGAGGACCCGATGCGGATCGGCGACGACCGGGGTATCGACGCCGCGCGGAAACCAGCCCTGTAAGTGATCGAGCATCCATGCGCCGGCGATGCCGGGTTGCGCCTCTGCCCACCGGATATCGTCAATCGGGTTGGCCTCGGGATACACCGAGACACCCATGCCAACCTCTACCACGGCGCACTCGCTCCATTCTTGTCGTGAGCACCCGGACGTGGCGTACGTGCCATACGCACAAGGGACATGCTCGCCGATGATCGGTCGCCGACGACTGCGTCAGCCGTCCCGTCGGCAGCAGGGCAGACTCAGGTCCAGGCCGTCCGGCCAGTCCAGGGCGCCGAGCCTGTCTCGGGCGCCGAGAGCGGCGACGAAGACCTGTACGTCTCGCAGGTCTTGTCCGTAGCCGCGCTCACGCAACTTCTGTACGACCGGACGAACCTCGGCCAGCCACCACGCCGCGGCGAGATCGTGTGCGGTGCACGATCCGTCGAGGCCGGAGCGGTAGCCCCAGGCCTGGGCGGCGTCGGCCAGCCGCGCCCAGTCGGCGGGCTTGTCCAGCCAGAAGTCCCGTGCGAACTCACTCGGCACCGGCAGCCTCTCCAGGAAGCGGCGCTCGGCTGCCTTGCTGTGCAGGTGCTCGGCCCGCAGGCAGCAGAGTGCATAGGCGACGGTGCAGTAACGAACCACGTTGGCCGGTAACCGGTCGATGCCCAGCGACCGGGCCGCCGACACCCGGTGGTGGCCGTCGCGGACGAAGTACAGATCACCGAGTCGCACCAGCTCAACGGGTGTCGTCAGCGGTCCGGCCCGCACACCGTCCAGAACCGTGCGGTGGCGCGGTCTCAGCGAGCGGTTGACGAGCGCGAAGTCGGCGTCGAAGTCCTGGGCACGTGCTTCACTGCCGACGATGGCCGCGGTGGGGACCTCGTCGGTGTACCTGGCCATCGCCCCGAGACTGCCGAGCGCATCCAGCGCGTCCGGCAGCGCCATCAGGGAACCGCGTTCCAGCCTGAACCGCCCCACGCGACCAGTATCGCTACTGGACTGTCGGGACGTCGAGCGCGACCGGGGCAGCGCCGCCGGTGTGGGTGTGCGTACCGTCGAGCATGGACTTCGACAGGACTGCCGACGACCTGTACGGGCTGCGGCCCGAGGGCTTCACGGCTGCCCGTAACGAGCGGGCCGCGCGGGCCCGTTCGGATGGGGAGCGCGACCTGGCCAAGCGCATCCGCCAACTGCGCCGGCCGACGGTGAGCGCGTGGGTGGTCAACCTGCTGGTGCGGGAAGCCGGCGACGTGATCGGTGAGTTGCTCGAGCTGGGCGGCCAACTGCGTGAGGCGCAGGGAAAGCGCCGTGGGGAGCAGCTTCGTGCCCTGACCGAACGCCGGCGGGAAGTGGTGCCGGCGGTGGCAAGCAAGGGGCAGCGGCTGGCCGGCGACGCCGGGTACTCGGTCGGCGAGTCGGCCCTGCGAGAGGTCGAGGCCACGCTCGAGGCGGCGCTCGCCGATCCGGACGCGTCAGAAGCCGTTCGTGCCGGACGCCTCACCACGGCACTGTCCTACAGCGGCCTCGGCCCGCTCGACAGCAAGGTTGGCAGCGACCGGGCGATGCCGCCGACAGGCACGCCCGAGGCGCTTACGGAGCGAACGCGGCCGGCAGGGCGCCAACGCGGTGGCGGCAGCAGGGACCATGACGGTAGCAAGGCGGTGAAGGAGGAACGGCAGGCGCTTTCCGACGCCCAGGCCGCGGTCCATCGGCTCGAGCAGGACGACCAGCGGACACGTACCAACGAGGACGCGGCTCGTGAACGCAAGGACGCTGCGGAGCACCAGGTCACCCAGCTGGAAGCCGACCTCGACCGTGCCCGTGAGGCCGCCGAGACCGCGGCAAGCGAGCTGCGGGACGCGGCCGGGCGCAGCGAGGATGTCGCGAGCGATCTCGCGGCCGCCCGGCAGCGGGTCGAAGACGTCAGAGCCCGACTCGACGAACTGGGCGACCGATAGCCCAGCAGCGTTGGGGAGCGGTGGCCCTCATGCGCATGCGTAGCCACGACAGCTGGGCCCCGGTCTCGCCGACTGCCGCGGCAGTCGGCGAGCGCGATCAACCCGTCGCCGCAGCGGACGTCCAGGGCCGTCGCACCCTCGCTCAGGCGGTCACCGTCGATGACCCGGTCCCGTACGGGTGTCAGGTAGTCAAGGGTGCGGTGGAGGAGCTCCGGGTCGCCGCCGTGGCGGCGTCGCGACAGCCAGGCCGCCCACCGATCTTCCTCAGCCTCGGTCATCGCCTACCACCCCCGGGCCGATAGGCACCTCTCGTGCGGACCGAACCTACGGCCTGCGGGTCTCAGCGCGGGGCACCGGTCCAGGACGGGTCGCGGCCCATGGTGGCGACGAGCCGGTCGAGCGGCGAGGCGTCCGCGCGAACCGGCACGGGACGGCCGAACGCCACATCGTCGCCGACGGGCCGCTCCTCGCCCGGCTGTGGGCCCATGGCTCGGATGCACTGTTCCGCCTGCTCCGGGTCGACGTCGTACGCCTGGCCGGACGCCCGGGCGATGTCCCACCCGTGAACCGTCGTCTCGTTGAGCGCGACGAGACCGGCGATCTCGCCCGGCAGCTCCACACCGCCCGCGGCGGTAGCGCCCTCCCACGCCGCTCGGTCGCGCCAGGCTTCCGCCATTGCCAGCAACCGCTCGGGGATGCGGGTGCGCCAGCCGTCCTCGAGCTGGCGAGCATCGCCGGACGGGTTCGCGGTGCCAACCTCCGGGAACTGCTTGGTCGCGGCATTCGTGAATGCCTGCGCCAGCCCGTCGACGTGGTGCAGGAGATTGCCGAGGCTGTACTGCGGGCACGGTGTGGGCACGGCGAGCTGCTCGTCGGTGATGCCGGCGAGCAGGTCGCCGCTGCGGCGCGCCGCGGGTACGAGATCGATCATTACGGCTCCTTTCGGCGTGGTCCTCGCAGGTTAGGACCACGCCGACGCCGCAAACTCATCGCTCGCCCTCCGATGACCACGTCGCTCGTTGCCCGAATGACCACGTTATGTGGGGTTGCGCCGCCTTCTCGATGCCTGTAGGCCCCGAGAAGGCCGGTTTGGCATCCATAACGTGGTCGTTTGGAGACCGGCGCCGACGACGTCGCACTCCCGGGTCGCGCATGATGGATCATTGCGAGGTGATCCTTGAACATGCCGTCTTGCCCGTCGTGCCTGGCGAGGAGGCGGAGTTCGAAGCCGCCTTCTCCAGGGCCAAAGAGATCATCGCTGGGATGCCCGGCTTCCAACAGCTGACCCTGTCGCGATGCATCGAACGGCCGAACACCTACCTCCTGCTCGTCCAGTGGGAGCGGGTCGAAGACCACATCGACGGCTTTCGTGGCTCACCTCAGTACGAGCAGTGGCGGGCACTGCTGCACCACTTCTACGACCCGTTCCCGACCGTCGAGCACTACGAAGAGCTACTCGCCGTCTGAGAGCTACTTGCCAGCCCCCGATGACCACGTCTCTTACCGGAATGACCACGTTATGTGGGGCTGCGTCGCCTTCTCGATGCCTGCAGGCCCCGAGAAGGCCGGTTTGGCATCCATAACGTGGTCATTCGGAGACCGGCGCAACGCGCGGAAGCGGCGTGGGTGGGCAGCGCCGAGAGTCGAGCCAAACGGGTGTCAGAAGAACCAGTCGATGCGGGCGTAATCGCCGGCGGCGAACTCGCCGAACTGGCCCGAGTAGAAGGTGAGCGGGTCGCCTTCGCGCTCGCAGCTGGCGACGACGGCAGCGAGGAAGAGTACGTGGTCGCCCGCGGGGATCTCGCGTTCGGTCGCGCACTCCAAGTGGGCGAGGGCGTCCGGGACGACCGGCACCTTGTGCGTGCCGTACTCCAGCGGAAGGCCGTCGAAGTGGTCTTCGCCCTGCCGCGCGAACCGCCGGGCGATCTGTTCCTGGCGGGCAGCGACCACGGAGATGGCGAAGCGCCCGGCCTCCTGCACCGACTCGGTGGTCCGCGCATGTTCCGCGAGGCTGACGAGCAGCAGCGGAGGGGTCAGGGACACCGACGTCAGCGAGTTCACGGTCATCCCGAACGCGACACCGTCGACCATGGTGGTCACCACCGCCACCCCGGTGGCGAACCGGCCCATGGTGCGGCGGAGCACTGCAGGGTCGATGCCGTCACCGAAAGCAGTCATGCCCACTGGTCGCGTCCTCAGCTGGGCGACCGGTACCGCACCTCGAAGGTGAGGCAGCCGTCGTCACTGCGCCAGGGACCGTGCTCCATTCCCGGCCGACGGCACGCGTACATTCCGGCGGTGAACGTCTCGTCGAGCCGCAGGTCGGTGAGCGATCCGGCGATGATGTAGACCTCTTCCCAGAAGTCATGGGCCTGGACGCCGTTCGGCGTGGTGTCGGTTCCCGGGGTGAACTTCAGCATCCGGCTAGCGACCTTGCCGTCGTCGTCGGTCGCCAGCACGCGTTCTGTAAGGGTGTCGACGTCGCCGTCGCAGCGGGTGAACCCGATCCCGCTCGTGTCGAAGAACTCGTACTCGGGCTTGGCCATCAATCGCGCTCCTAGTCGTTGACGTCGTACGAGTCGAGGAAGGCATCGACGGCCGCGACGGGCTCCTCGAAGCCATAGTTACGGTACGCGTATCCCTTGGCGACGAAGGGCGCTCCCGCGTAGAACATCTCGTACTGGTGGTGGCGGCCACCGAACTCGCTGCTCACCGCATCCCACACCAGCTTGAACAGCTTCACACGCTCCTCCGCCGGCACTCCCGGCGACTGGATGTACCGGTCGATGTCGCTGCGAAGCGCCGGGTTGCGCATGTCCTCAACACTAGACGGCACCTGGAGTACGCCGCCACCCACGAGGTCACGGACGGTCGCCAGCACTCGCGGGTAGAGCTCCGCCTGCAGGCCCATAGCGCCGTACAGCGATCGTGGTCGTGGTAGCCACAGTCCCGCGTCGTCCGGCTCCGCCGCGTACTCGGCGGCGAGCACGGCCGACTCGACGAGCGAGGCGATGCTGGCAAGCTCGCCGAGCTTCTCCTGTACGCCGGGAATGCGGTCGGCACCGTTGGTCCGCGCCACCTTCATGGCCAGGCCGGCGAGAAACTGCAGCTTGACGGCGAAGCGGATCTGCGCCTGCCAGTTGCCGAGGATGTGCGCGCCTGTACCGAAAAACTGCCGGCGTACGCCGTCGACGTCACGGCACACGAAGACGCGCTCCCACGGCACGAACACGTCGTCGAAGACGAGCAGGGCGTCGGTCTCGTCGTAACGGGTGCTGAGCGGGTAGTCGTAGCGGCTGGTGGCGGCGGTCGCGTACGGACGGCGGCAGTACAGCTTCAACCCCGGCGCCTGTACGGGAACCACGAAGCCGAGCGCGAAGTCGCGGTCCTCCGGTGTGAGCGGCTTGATGCACGACACGAAGATCTCGTCGGCAACGGCACCTCCGGTAGCCAGCATCTGCGCCCCGCGGACGACGATGCCGTCGTCGCGTTCATCGACCACGCCGACCTGGATGAAGTCGCCTTCCCAGGCGTGCGCCGTGGTCGCGCGCGACACCTGCGGCGGGATGATCGCGTACGACAGGAACAGGCTCTCCCGCGCCGCGCGCTTGTGGTACGCGGTGACGTTGGCGCCGAGGTCTCGCTCGTCGCTACGGAACGCCTCCGGATGCGCGGCGAAGCCGGCAAGGAAGGACGCCACGTGGTCGAGGCTACGGCCGACCCATCCGTTGGTCCGCCGGGACCAGGTCTCGATCGCGTGGCGGCGGGCCGTGAGCTGTTCCCTGCTGCGTGGGATGGAGTAGACGAGGTTCGCGCGCTCGCCCGTCTCCGGCGAGTCGTAGACCATGCCGTTCGCCGGATCCGCGGCGAGGTCGTACAGGTCGGCCACCGTGGCGGTTATCGGTGCAAACGCGGGATGCTTCACTACGTCCTCGACGCGTTCGCCGTCGACGTAGATCTCCCGGTCGTCCGACAGAGCCGCGAGGTAGTCCCCTCCTGTGCGCATCAGCTGCTCCCCAGGTCGACGTCATGGATCCGTGTCTACACTTGTCAGGCTCTCACGGGGCTATAGTGCTGCGAGGGCCCGACGACTCAGCTGATCCGGCGAAATAACGACCAGGTGGCACGCGTTGACCACGGCATGCCACTTCAGGGAGAGTACGCACCCAGCCCGTCGGCGTGGGCTCGCGAGCACGCCGAACAGTTCGAGAACTCAGGTGGGACCGAAGCAACGACCCTGCGCGGCATGGCGATCGTGCTGCTGACTTCGGTCGGGGTCAAGACCGGCAAGCTGCGCAAGACGCCGCTGATGCGGGTCGAGCACGAGGGCCGGTACGCGATCGTCGCCTCGCTCGGCGGTGCGCCGAAGAACCCGGTGTGGTACCACAATGTGAAGGCCAATCCGCGCGTGGAACTCCAGGACGGGACGACAAAGCGGGACATGCTTGCCCGCGAGGTCACCGGCGAGGAGAAGGCGGTCTGGTGGGCCCGTGCCGTCGAGGCGTATCCCGACTATGCGGATTACCAGGAGAGGACGAGCCGGGAGATCCCGGTGTTCGTGCTCGAGCCGAAGGACGGGCGGGCGGTTTGATGATCCGTTTCTCGTGGCCGGAACGCGAAGGTTTCTGCGCGCTACGGCCACAGAAAACGGATCATGGTCAGGTCAATGGCCGAAGGCCTCTTGCAACCACCAGGCGCCGTGCTCCGAGGTGACCTTCGCGTCGACGAGAAGCGGCTTGTCCCGCGTGCCCGCTACCCATGTACGGACGGCGTCGAGGTCCGGCCGGTGGCGCACCGTGGCGGCGTCGAAGCCGTAACCGCGGCCGATCGAGGCGAGGTCGGTGTCGGGGAACCGGACCGCCGACAGGTCGTACCCGTCGGGTGCGAAGTGGTGCACCTCGGCGCCGTAGGCCGCGTCGTTGTAGGCCACTACGACCATCGGCAGGCCGAGCCGGCTGACGGTCTCCAGCTCCGCCGCGGCCATCAGCAGGCCACCGTCGCCGAGGGCCGCTACCGGCAGCCGCTCGGGCTGTGCCAGGGCCGCGCCGATCGCGGTGGCCAGTCCCAGGCCCACGGACTGGAACGCTTGGCTGAAGCAGAACCCGTTCTCGTCCGGTACGGACAGGAACATGCTCGGGTAGCCCATGAAGTTCCCCGAGTCGACCGCGACCACCCGGTCGGCCGGCAGCAGGTCGTCGAGCCCGATGCTGAGCGTCCGCGGGTCGATGCGGTCAGCGGTGCTCGTGTCGTCGTACGCGGCGTCGCGCCAGCGGACCCCGTGCGCGATGCGCTCCCGCAGGGCGTCACTGTGGTAGCCAGCCGCGGAGATGCCGTCGGACGCGAGAGCCTGGGACGCGGCGCGTGCGGTCTCGCGTACACCGCCGTTGACCCCGACCTGGATGTCGCGATGCGCGCCGAGCGCGGTCGGGTCGACGTCGACCTGGGCGACGGTCGCTTCGGGGGCGATCAGGCGCCCGTGCCGCATCGTCCACATGTTCAACGCGCAGCCCCACCCGACGATCAGGTCGGCGTCACGGATGAGCTCGGCGGCCAGCGGGGATGCGAAGCCGCCGGAGACATCCAGTGACCAGGGGCTGTCATGGAAGAGGCCTTTGGCGACCGCGCTGGTGGCGAGCAGGGCGCCGCAGGTCTCGGCCAGCTCGTACAGCGCCGCCTTGCTGTCCGGCCCTCGTGCGCCGCGGCCGGCGACGAAGACCGGCCGCTCAGCCCGACGCAGCGCGTGTACGAGTCCGGCGAGCCCCTCCTGGTCGGGCTCCGTGGGTGCGCGATCCGGCCGATCGGGTGGCTCGAGCGCCGGTGCCTGCTCGGACTGTACGGGCAGCGGCAGGTTGAGCACGACGGTACGGGGACCGTCGAGTGCGGTGTAGTAGGCGGCGGCCGCGGTCTGCACCGCATCGGCGGCTGTAGTGACCCGCATGGGTACGGCCCCTACGGCGGCGGCGAGCGCCTCCTGATCGACGTAGAAGTTCGACCTGCGGTCGGTCGCCTCCGGAGCCAGCACGACTACCGGGGTCCGGCTCTTCGCCGCCTCGGTGATTCCCGTCATCGCGTTGGTGAGCCCGCATCCCTGGTGGATCGAGACCGCGGCGACTCGCCCGCTCATCCGCGCGTAGGAGTCGGCCATCGTTGCCGCACCGTTCTCGTGCCGGGCAGCGACGAACCGTGCTCCACCTTGCACCAACGCATTGGTCACGTGGAAGTTGCCGGAGCCGACCAGACCGAAGACATGGTCGACGCCCAGCTGCGCGAGGCTCCGGCCGACGGCGGTCGCGACATCCACGGCACTTACCTCTCGACCAGTGCGAGCACCCGCGCGGGACTACCGGAGCCGCCGGCGATGGGTAGCGGTCCAGCGACGATGACCGCGCCGGTGGGCGGCAGCTGCGCGAGGTTCTGCAGCTGGGTCAAGCCGTACTTGCCGGCACCGTGCATCAGCGAGTGGCACGGAAACATCGGCTCGAAGCCGCCGGCGGCTCCTGCGTCGGTGCCGACGGTCTCGACACCCAACCCGATGACGGGTGACTCCTCGGCGACCCAGCGCGCACATTCCGGTGACAGTCCGGGCGTGTGCGAGCCGTTCTCGTCGGCGTTCAGGCACTCTTCCTGCGAGCCTGAACGGGCGTCCCAGCCCGTGCGGTACAGCAGCCAGCCGTCCTCGGGCAGCGGTCCGTGTTGTTCCTGCCAGTCCCTGACGTGCTCGATCTCGAGTAGGAAGTCCGGGTTATCGGCGACATGGTCGGAGAAGTCCAGCACCGCCGCCGGCGCGAGGAAACTCGTCACGGGCACCGACCCGATGTCGGGTCGGCCCCGCCCGGACACCCAGTGGTTCGGCGCGTCGAAGTGCGTGCCGGTGTGTTCCCCCGTACGGAAGTTGTTCCAGTACCACGCCGGCCCACGCTCGTCGTACCGGCTGATCTCCTCCAGCTCGAACCGCGCCGTCTGGCCGAACTCCGCCGGTAGCTGCAGGACGGGCGTGTCGGCGGTGAGCGGCGCGGTGAGGTCGACGACCTCCACCGAACCCGATGAGATGCTGATGACAAGGTCCTCCAGGACCGACATGGTCGCCTCCCGTCCTGCGCCGCTGCGGCGCTACCTAGAACTTCTTAGCAGCTTTGTCGTGACCTCGAGCAGTATGTCGACGTCGGCGTGCGTGTTGTGACCATGGCACGCCGCGCGAATCCCACCGATACCCGCAACCCCGCGTACGGATACGTGGACTCCCGCGGAGTGAAGTTGATCGAGGAGCTCGGCCCGGGACTGCCGGCCACCCGGAGGGCTGAACGTGACGATGGCCGAAGGCGAGCCCACGGGCGTCAGAACGTCCTCGACTCCTGACTCCGCCAGTCCCTCACGCATCCGGTCGGCCAGCGCCCGTGCCGTGGCCTCGACGTGTCCGATGCCCGTTGTCAGCGTCTCGTCGATCGAAGCGGCCAGCCCGACGGCGCCGAGCCAGTTCGGAGTGCCGCTGATCTCGAACGCGCTGCCGTCCGTTCGTAGCTGTGCCATGTCGAACGCGTCACGCCCGGGGTCGGCGAGATAGACGTTCCACCCGCTTCTCGGTGACTCGAGCGCGAAATACCCCTGGTAGGTCGGGCGCAGCTGTTCCCGCAATTCCTCGCTCATCCACAAGAAGCCGGCGCCGTACGGGTTGCGCAGCCACTTGTGCCCGCCGGCGACGTACGCGGCGATGCCGCTGTCGGCAGGGCGGCGCGCGATGACCCCAGCCTCCTGGATACCGTCCACGACCACGTGCGCTCCGACCCGGTGTGCGGCCTCCGCCACGGCGTCCAGATCCACCGGCATCCCGGACACCTCCTGCACGGCGCTGAGCGCGACCACGCGAGTCCGCGCATCGAGCCTGGCAGCGAGATCGTCGAGGTGCACCGTGCCCCGCCGCGACGGCACCGGGCGAAGCTCGACGCCGCGAGCCGGAGCGTGCCGCCACACGGTCGTCAGGCCGAGGAATTCGCAGTCCGGGATCACGACGTTGTCCCCGGCTTCCAGTGCGAGCCCGCCTACGAGAATGCCGAGGCCGTGGGTGGTGCTGTCCACGAGAGTGACCGACTCGCATCCCACTTCCAGCAGTCGCGCGACGTGGGCGCGCGCGTCGTCGCACAGTGCGAGCCACTCAAGCGCCTGCGACGTCGCCGATCCGTCCCCGGCGTCACCGAACCGGCTCGCGGCCGCCTGCACCGCCGACACGACGCCGGCGCTCGGCGGGCTCGCGCAGGCGTGGTCCAGGTAGTGCCAACTGGCTCCCATCGCTAGTCCGCGCTACCGCCTGCCGCGACGTCCTGCGCTTCGCTCTCCCTTTCGAGCACCTCGCGCTCTTCCTGGAAGGAACGTTCGTCCATGTGCTCGCGGCCCCAACCGGTCAGCGTCGCGAAGAAGAAGACGAACATCAGCGCCCAGCAGTACACGACGTACGGCACCAGGTGGACCGGGTCGAAGCCGGTCAGGTTCGCATCGCGGACCGTCTTGCCGGCGAGCGAGAACGGGATCAGGACGGCCACGCTGTAGGGCACGAAACCGAGGATGGTCGTCGACGCCGCGTCGAGGATGTTCCCGCGCCGCCACGGCGCGATGCGAAAGGCGTGACCGAGCCGCCTGGCGTACGGCCCGAGCATCACCATCGTCGGAGTGCCGGCCGTGGTCAGGGCGTTGACGCCGAGCGTCAGCGTATAGATCGTCACTTCCGCGCTGCGCGGGCTGTGGGCGAGGCGGCGGGACCTCTGGATCAGCCAGTCGATGAGGCCGCCGGCCTGGAATGTGCCGATCATGCCCATCAAGAAGATGGTGAACACCGCGACGCCGACGAAACCGAGGATGCCGTCGATGATCACTCCGCCGGCGGTGAAGCTGGAGCTGTCGACGGTGAGCAGGTCCGACCAGCTGAGCAGGCCCGTCACCAGGCCGAGAGCCATGCCGAAGGCGGTGCTGACGAGCAGGGATGCGACGAAGTGCCACCGGCGGACCATGAGCACCATCAGCAGTGCTGGGGCGAGCAGCATGATGAGTCCCTGCGGGTCCGCGTCGACGGAGCCCCGTTCGGCACCGGCCGACCCGAAGATGCCGACGCCGACGTAGACGGCGAGCGTGACGACTCCGGCGACGGCGGCGTATTTCAACCGCGAGCGGACCACCTTCGGCACGGTGGTGCCCTGGGAGTAGGCGGACACGATGGTCGTGTCGGAGACGGGCGCGAGGTTGTCACCGACGAAGGCGCCGCCGATGATCGCGCCGACGAGGAGCAGCGGGTCGGCCCCGATTCCGAAACCGGCGGGGAACAGTATCGGGGTCACCGCGAGGATCGTCCCGATCGAGGTTCCGGTGGAGATCGAAAGCACGGACGAGGCGAGGAACGTGACCAGCGGGATCCAGGCAGCGGAGAGGCCGATCGACGTCGCGGCCCAGACGAGCCCTTCGATCACGCCGCTTTGGTTCAGCATCTCGCCGAAAACTCCGGCGAGGAACCATGCGAGCAGGATGACCGCGAGCATCGGCGAGGCGATCCCCGCGATGAGGGCCTCGACGTACGCCTCCCGGCTCCGGGCGAGCAGAAGCCCGACGAGCAGGCCGAGCAGCACCATCGGCCAGAACGCTTTGGGCAGCGCGAGCCCGTTGAAGCCGAGTACGAGGATGCCGGCGAGCATCACCGCGAACGGGATGAAGAGCGCGGGTATCCCGCCCCGGAGTCGCAGTGGGGGCGTGGGCGTGGAACTCGTCATGGTCGTTCAGCCCCCTAGACGAGGGATACCAGGAAGAGATGGACTTCTTCACTCTGACTAAATAAGGTCGACCGTAGAGCGCCCATCGTGCCGTGTCAATGACTGCCGTCGGGAGGACGCGATGGCCGAAGCGAAGAACGCGGGGCAGGGCGACCATGTCGTGGAGATGCGCATCCGTGCGATCCGGACCGAGCGCGGAATCACGCTGACCGAGCTGGCGGACCGTACCGCTCTGTCCGCGGGCCTGCTCAGCCAGGTGGAACGGCGCCGGACCAACCCCAGCCTGGAAACGCTACGGCGCATCGCCCGCGTGCTCGAGGTGCCCATCTTCGATCTGTTCGACGCGGAGGCGAATCCGAACGCGGCGGTGGTGCGCCGTAGTCGGCGCATGCTGGTGCGTTCCCCGCATGGCGGCATCACCTACACGCGGGTGTCGCCTGGCACCGGTCGGCTCGAGGTGCTCGAAGGCACGCTGGAGCCGGGCGGTGCCTCCTCCGCCGACCCGTGGAGCCACCCCTCCGAGGAATGCGTCGTGGTGCTGGAGGGACTGCTCGTCGTTGAGATCGGTGACGACACCTACGAGCTCGCGGCCGGTGACAGCTGCTACTTCGACTCCCGCCGGCTGCACCGCTACCGCAACCCGACCGACCGGCGGGTGTCCTTCCTCCTGACCGTGACGCCGCCCAGCTATTGATCGTCTCGCAGGGGCGTATCCTTTTAGGCATAGTGAAACCGGCGAGAGGCGTGCGATGGCCGATGTGACACCTGCGGCACTCGATACGCCCCAGCGGTTCCGGGAGCGGTTTCCGTCGCTGGCGGACACGGTGCACCTGGCGAGCTGCAGCCAGGGCGCAGCCTCGACCGACCTCCTCGGCGCCTCGTTCGAGTTCCAGGCCACGATGCGCGAACACGGGGCGCCGTGGGATCTCTGGGTCGGTGAGGTCGAGCGCGCCAGGTCGTTGTTCGCCGCCCTCATCGGAGCCGAACCCACCGAGATCGCCGTCGTGCCGTCTGCCTCTGTCGGTGCCTACCAGGTCGCGTCGACCAGGAGCTGGACGACGCCGCGAGTAGTTACCACCGACATGGAGTTCCCGTCGGTCGCCCAGGTCTGGCACGCTCAGTGTCCCCGGGGCGCCGACATCGTCCACGCTACAGACCACGACGGCATCGTCGCCGCAGAGGACTACGCGGCGGTGCTGGACGAACGGGCCTCCCTCGTATCGATACCGCTGGCCTCCTACCGCAATGGTGCGCGGCTTCCGGTCGCCGACGTCGCCACCATGGCGCACGACGTCGGGGCCCATGTGTTCGTCGACGCGTACCAGGCGGCTGGTGTGCTTCCGACGGATGTGCACCAGCTGGGCTGCGACTACCTCGTGTCGGGTTCGTTGAAGTACCTGCTCGGGCTGCCGGGCATCGCGTTCTTGTACGTGCGCGACGGTGTGGCCGATCAGGTCGCCCCACAGCTCACCGGATGGTTCGGACGCGTGGACCCGTTCGCCTTCGATCCGTATGCCGTCGACTTTCCCGCCGCCGCGCGACGGTTCGAGACGGGGACGCCGTCGATCCCGTCCGCGTACGGCGCGGTCGCGGGCATGACGGCGCTGACCCGTGTCGACGCGAAGGCGGTCGACCTGTACGTGCGCGAGCTGGGCGCCGAGCTGCACGCGAACCTGCACCGGGTCGGTGAGCGCATCTGGTCGCCGGCGGACCCCGAGCTGCGCGGAGCGCAGGTCGCCGTCGTGGACGACAACCCGACCGACCTCGCCGCATACCTCGCGCAGCGAAGGATCGTGACCAGCCCCCGCGGTCACGTCATACGGCTCTCGTTGCACTACTACAACGACAGTTCAGACGTCGACGCCGTGTGCGCGGCCATCGCCGACTACCGGCGTGGCTAGGGCGGGCACGGGCGCCAGCGGTCGTGCATCCGAAGTTCGGCACATATGTGCGGCACGCCGCATCGGGCGTACTTCCCACGATGAGTTCCTGCTCGGCCGAGGCCCCTACCAAGATCCGTTTCTTCCGGCCGCGACGCGCAGGTTTCTGCGCGTTGCGGCCACACCGAACGGATCTTGACCTGATCATTTTGGGCTGCGTGGCGGGAGGACTCGTGCGACAAGTTCTGGCGCATGTCGCTAGGTGGGGCGCCAGCGGTCGTGCCGGACGCCGGGGCCGCCCTCGCGTACCAGCTGGAGACGCGGCTTCGGCCCTTCCATACGCCCGGTCTGTGGCTTGCGCCGGCCGGACCGCCACGGCAGCGGCCAGCGGGCGCCGGGCCCGTCGTAGTCCTGCTCCACTGCGGCATGCAGCGTCCAGTTGGGGTCGTACAGGTGAGCCCTGGCCAGCGCACACAGATCTGCCCGCCCGGCGAGGATGAGGGAGTTGACGTCGTCGTAGGACGAGATCGCTCCGACCGCGACGGTGGCGACGCCCACCCGGTTGCGGATCGCGTCGGCGAACGGGGTCTGGAAGGACCTGCCGTATGCCGGCTGCTCGTCGGGCGTGACCTGCCCGGCTGACACGTCCACGGCATCCGCGCCCGCGTCGGCGAAAGCTTGGGCGATCAACACCGCGTCGTCGGCGTCGATGCCGCCCTCGACCCAATCGGTGGCCGAGATGCGCACGGTCATCGGCTTGCCCTGTGGCCACACCCCACGCATCGCGGCGAAGACCTCGAGCGGGTAGCGGAGCCGGTTCTGCAACGAGCCGCCGTACCGGTCGGTGCGGTGGTTGGTGACAGGAGAGATGAAGCTGGAGAGCAGGTAGCCGTGAGCGCAATGCAGCTCGACCAGGTCGAGGCCCGCACGTTCGGCGCGTCTCGTGGCGTCGACGAACTCCTGCTCGATCCCCTCCAAGTCCGCGCCCGTCAGCTCGCGCGGCACCTGGTTGACGCCCGGCTGGTACGCGAGCGGCGACGGCGCCACGACCTCCCAGTTGCCGTCAGGCAGCGGCTGGTCGATGCCCTCCCACATCCGTTTGGTGGAGCCCTTCCGGCCGGAGTGGCCGAGCTGCATCCCCACCTTGGCGTCAGTCTGTTCGTGTACGAAGTCGGTGATCCGGCGGAAGGCGGTCACGTGCTCGTCGGCGTACATCCCGCAGCAGCCAGGGGATATGCGCCCCTCGGGTGAGACGCAGACCATCTCGGTCATCACCAGACCGGCGCCGCCGAGTGCCTTACCGGCAAGGTGCGCGAAGTGGAAGTCGCCGGGTGTCCCGTCCTGGGCCACGTACATGTCCATCGCCGAGACGATGACGCGGTTGGCCAGCTCCAGCTCGCGCAGGCGGAACGGCTGGAACATCGGCGGGCGTACGTCACCCGGCGCCATGCCACGGCGGTGCTCGTGCGCGGCGAACCAGGCGTCGGCGTGCTCGACGAACTCGTGGTCGCGGACGCGCAGGTTGTCGTAGGTGACCCGGCGGCTGCGGGTGATGATGTTGAACGCGAACTGGGAGGCGTCCTGGTGCAGGTACTGGCCGAGGTTCTCGAACCACTCCAGGCTCGCCTGCGCTGCCCGCTGCGTGGACAGCACGACCGGCCTGCGCTCGGTCTCGTACGCGGTCAGCGCCGCCTCGACGCCGTCCTGCTCGTGCAGGCACGCCGCGAGTGCCAGTGCGTCCTCCATGGCGAGCTTGGTGCCCGAGCCGATGGAGAAGTGCGCGGTGTGCGCGGCATCCCCGAGCAGTACGACGTTCCCGTGCCGCCAGCACTCGTTTCGTACGGTTGTGAAGCTGATCCACTTGGAGTTGTTGGTGATCACCTTGTGACCGTCGAGGACGTCGCTGAACATCTCCCGCACGATCGCAACCGACTCCTCGTCCGACTCACCCGGCCGCAGGTCGGTGTCGGCGACCCGGTCGAAGCCCGCGGCGTGCCAGACGCCATCGTGCATCTCCACGATGAACGTGCTGCCGTGCGTGTCGTACGGGTACCCGTGGGTCTGCATGACACCGTACGGCGTCTGCCTGATGTAGAACTTGAACGCGTCGAACACCCGGTCGGTGCCGAGCCACATGTAGCGGCACTGCCGTACGTCCAGCGTGGGCTGGAAGGTGTCCGCGTAGCGGGCGCGGGTGGCGGAGTTGGCGCCGTCGCCGGCGACGACCAGATCGTGGCTCGCCGCGATCGTGGCCACGTCGGGTGCTTCGGTGAGAAAGTGCACGGTGATCCCGAGGTCGCGGCACCGCTCCTGCAGGATCTCGAGCAGCCGACGCCGGCTGATCGCGGCGAACCCGTGGCCGCCGCTGGTGATCACCTCGTCCTTGACGTGGACGTCGATGTCGTCCCAGTGGGCGAACTCGGCTCGCATCGCCGCGTAGACCGCCGGGTCGGCGTGCTCGATACCACCGAGGGTCTCGTCGGAGAAGACGACGCCGAAGCCGAACGTGTCGCAGGCGGCGTTGCGTTCCCACACGGTGATCTCGTGCTGAGGTCCTAGCTGCTTGGCAAGCGCGGCGAAGTACAGGCCACCTGGCCCGCCACCGATCACGGCGATACGCACAACGGCCCTCCCACTTCCGGCATGATATGTTGTGTTTTCGACGGTCGTCAATGTGACGGTACGAAAAGGCGAGCTCGGTCGTCACGAGGGAGGTCGTTCGGCGATGAGTCCGTTCCGGGCATCCGCGCCCTTCACCCAGGCCTGGAAGCACTTCCGCGTGGAGCGAGACGGCGGCATTGCGACCGTCACCTTCGACCGGCCGGACAAGCTGAACGCGCTGACCTTCGAGGTGTACGCGGACCTGCGGGACTTCATCGCCGAGCTGCCGCACCGCGACGACACCCGTGTGGTCGTGCTGCGCGGCGAGGGCAGGGCGTTCTGCTCGGGCGGCGATGTGAACGAGATCATCGGCGCGACACTGCGGATGCGCCCGGATGAGCTGCTCTCGTTCACCCGGATGAGCGGCGAGGTCGTACGCGCGATGCGCGAGAGCCCGGTGCCGATCATCGCTGCTGTGCACGGCACAGCAGCGGGCGCCGGTTCGGTACTCGCGCTCGCCAGCGACTTTCGCATCATGGCGCGCTCTGCGTCCTTTGCGTTCCTTTTCACTCGCGTCGGGCTGTCCGGTGCGGACATGGGCGCGGCCTACTTGCTCCCCCGGCTGGTCGGACTCGGCCGCGCCACCCAGCTGCTGATGCTGGGCGACTCGCTGCCGGCGGAACAGGCCGAACGCTGGGGTTTGGTGAGCGAACTCGTCGACGACGGCCGAGCCGATGAGACCGCGCGGGCGATCGCCGAGCGTCTCGCGCAAGGACCGTGGCAGGCGTACGCCCAGACCAAGGCGTTGCTCACCCGCGAGCTGGACATGAGCCTCCCCGGCGCGATCGAGCTCGAGGCGATGACCCAGGCGCTGCTGATGAAGGGGGAGGACTACCGCGAGTTCCATGCGGCGTTCACCGGCAAGCGGCAGCCCGAGTGGCAGGGCCGCTGAGAATGGGCGAGCACCCGTGGGAGCTGAGCCCCGGACAGCGCGAGCTCATGGAATGGGTGCGTGAGGTCGCCCACACGACGTTGTGCCCGCTGGCCGAGGGTGGCGCGTCTGGGCACGTCAACCGCGAACTCGTACGGGCGCTGGGAGAACTCGGGCTGCTCGCGCGGCTGTTCCCCGGCGTACGGGACGGATCGCCGTCCCGCGCTGCCGCCGCCCTGGAGCTGTGCCTGTTGCGTGAGTCGCTCGCCATGGTATCGACCGAGGCGGAGACTGCGCTGGCGTTGCAGGGGCTCGGCACGTACCCGATCCTGCAGTCGGGTTCGGACGCGCTGGTACGCCGGTGGGTGCCCGCGGTCGCGCGTGGCGAGGCCGTCGCCGCTTTCGCGTTGACCGAGCCGGAGGCGGGATCGGACGCTGCAGCGCTGTCGCTATCGGCGGACAGCGACGGTGACGGCTGGCGGTTGACCGGCGAGAAGCTGTGGATCTCCAACGCGCCGGACGCTGACTTCTACACGGTGTTCGCCCGGACGACACCCGACGCGGGCGCCCGTGGCGTGAGCGCATTCGTCCTGCCGGCCGACCGGGCTGGGCTCTCCGGGGAGCGGCTCGAGATGCTCTCGCCGCACCCGATCGGGCGGCTGCGGCTCGACGCCGTGCCCGTACACGCCGATGAACTGCTCGGCGAGCAGGACCGGGGGTTCGCCGTCGCGATGCGCACGCTCGACCTGTTCCGGCCGAGCGTCGGCGCCTTCGCGGTGGGCATGGCACAGGCGGCACTCGACTCCGCCGTAGCGCATGCCGACGCCCGTACTGCCTTCGGCGGGCCGCTGCGCCAGTTGCAGTCGGTGGCCCACACCCTTGCCGACATGGCTGCGCGCACCGAGGCTGCCCGACTCATGGTGTACCGCGCCGGTGCCGCGTACGACGCGGGACGTCCCGGAGTGGCGAGCACCTCGGCGATGGCCAAGCTGTACGCGACCGAGACCGCGCAGTTCGTGGTGGACGCCGCGATCCAGGTGCACGGCGCTCGGGCGCTCCAGCACGGTCACCTGCTCGAGCACCTCTACCGCGAGGTGCGGGCGCCGCGCATCTACGAGGGTGCCAGCGAGGTGCAGCGCTCCATCATCGCTCGCGGCCTCTACCGCTGACCCTGAGCCGGAGGCCGTACTCAGCCGAGTACGGCCTCCGCACGCAACCGGAACCGCTGCAGCTTGCCAGTGCTGGTCCGGGGCAGCTCGAATAGGAACACCACCCCACGCGGATACTTGTACGGGGCGATACGCGTCTTGGTGAAGTCCTGCAGCTCCTTGATCTTCACGTCGTCACCGGGTACCTCCGGCCGCAGGACGACGAACGCGGTGACCAGCTGCCCGCGTGCCTCATCCGGCACGCCGACGACCGCGCACTCGGTGACGTCCGGATGGGCGAGCAGCGCCTCTTCCACTTCGGGCGCGGCAATGTTGTACCCGGAGGAGATGATCATGTCGTCGCTGCGGGCCTGGTACCAGAAGTAGCCGTCCTGGTCCTGCATGTACGTGTCGCCGGTGATGTTCCAGCCGTTCTGCGCGTACACCTCCTGCCGGTCGCCCGCCAGATAGCGGCACCCGGTAGGGCCCTTGACCGCAAGCCGACCCACCTCACCGGGCGGAAGCGGATTGCCGGCGGTGTCGACCACGGCGGCGGTGTACCCGGGAACGGGCTTGCCGGTCGACCCGGGACGGATGCCGTCGTCGGCCGCGGAGATGAATATGTGCAGCATCTCGGTGGACCCGATGCCGTCGATGATCCGTACGCCTGTGGCGTCGTGGAACTCGCGCCACGTCTCCGCGGGCAGATGTTCACCGGCCGAGACACAGCGGCGCAGCGTGACCAGTCTTTCCGGCCACCCCGCGCGGAGCATGGCCCGGTACGCGGTGGGCGCGGTGAAGCAGATCGTGACCCCATGCGCGGCGATGTGGTCGGCCAACTCGTCCGCCGACGCCTTCTCGATCAGCAGGGACGAGGCGCCGACGCGCAGCGGGAACACCACCAGTCCACCGAGGCCGAAGGTGAAGGCCAGCGGTGGCGTGCCGGTGAACACGTCGTCCGGTCGCGGTCGGAGCACGTGCTTGGAGAACGTGTCTGCGTTGGCGAGCACATCACGGTGGAAGTGCATCGTCGCCTTCGGGCGTCCCGTCGTGCCCGAGGTGAACGCGAGCAGGGCGACGTCGTCGGCTGCGGTGTCGACGGCTTCGAACGCGGCATCCAGGTGCTCGGCGCGCCGGGTGAGGTCGTCGGCGCCATCACCGCCGTACGTGACGACCCGCGCCGTACCGAGGTCTGCCGCCAACAGATCGGCGATGAAGCGGTGATCGCAGAGTGCGATGTCGACCTGGGCAATCTCGCGGACTGTGCTGAGCTCGCCGGGACGGAGCAACGGCATCGTCGTGACGACGACGCCGCCCGCCCTGAGCACCGCGATCCAGCAGGCCACGAGCCACGGATTGTTCGGTCCCCGCAACAGCACCCGGTTGCCCGGTACCAGACCCAGCTCACCGACGAGCACCCGCGCGATCCGGTTGGATACGCGCAGCAGCTCCGCATAGCTCCACCGCTCACCGGCCGGCGACAGCACGCACGGGCGATCACCGCCGTGCTCGGTAATGGTGCGCTCCAGCAGTTCGGCCGCGCAGTTCAGCCGGTCCGGATAACGCACGTCCGGCAGGTCGACGATGAGCTCGGGCCAGGTAGCGGGGGCTGGGAGGTGGTCGCGGCAGAACGTGTCGACGTGCGCCGATCGGGTCAGCTGCATGAGGTCCTCCGAGAGCAGTCTGCTGCCTTCAGTATTCCTTGTGAGTGACGGCAGTCAAGGGCACGCAACATAGCGTCAGTGTGACGGGCGTCGATATCCCGCTATCCTGCTGGCGTGACGACGATCGAGGAGGTCGGTGCGGCACGCGCGTCGCAACCGCGTGCGCTGATCGTCACCGTGTACGGGTTGTACGCACGCGAGGAGGGCGGCTGGATCAGCATCGCCGCGTTGATCCGGTTGCTCGCCGAGCTGGGCGTGGACGAGCCCGCCGTACGCTCCTCCATCTCCCGGCTGAAGCGGCGCAGCATCCTCGAGGCCCAGCGGGTGGACGGGGCCGCCGGGTACGGCCTGTCCCGCAGGGCCCGCGACATCCTCGACGAGGGTGACCGGCGGATCTTCCAGCGGCCACGCGCCCACCTCGGTGACGGCTGGCTGCTCGCCGTGTTCAGTGTGCCCGAGTCGCTGCGACGTAAGCGGCACACGCTGCGCTCACGGCTGGCGTGGCTCGGGTTCGGCGCCGTCGCGGCCGGAGTGTGGATCGCGCCGGCGCACCTGGACGCCGAGACACGCGACGTGCTCGAGCGCTACGAGCTGGCCGACTACGTCGACCTGTTCCATGCCGACTACCGCGCGTTCGGTGACGTACGCGAGAAGGTACGAGAGTGGTGGGACCTGGACGAGCTGCAACGGCTGTACGACGAGTTCCTCGCTGTGTACGCGCCAGTCCTCGGCAAGTGGAAACGTCGCCGCGCGCCCGACGACGCTCAGGCGTTCCACGACTACGTGCGCGCGCTCACTGCGTGGCGGCAGCTGCCGTTCCTCGATCCGGGCCTCGCCGGCGAGGTGTTGCCCAGCGACTGGCACGGGACCCGGGCGGGCGACCTCTTCTTCGCTCTGCGTACGCGGTTGGCCGAACCGGCGCACCGGTACGTCGTCGGCGTCCGCTGATCCTCCCGGTCAGCCGGACACGACCGCGAACCCCTGCAGCTCGACCAGCGCCTCGATGTCCCACAGCCGACGTACGCCGACCGCGGCCATCGCTGGGTAGTCGGCACCGACGAGCCGGCGCCACACCGCACCGATGTCACGGGCGTGTGCCTTGTAGTCGTCCATGTCGACGATGTAGACGCTGAGGCTTGCGAGCTGATCCGGTCGGCCCCCCGCGGCGCGTAGGGTTTCGAGCAGATTCCCGAGAGCTTGCTCGAACTGTTCAACGACTCCTGCGCCGACGATCCGCCCATCGGCGTCGAGTGCGGTCTGGCCGGCGAGATGGACGGTGCGCCCGTCGGCGACCACGGCGTGCGAGAAGCCGCTCGGCCGGCCCAGGCTCTCCGGGTTGACGCGTTCGAGGCTCACGACTGCCACGCGTCGCAGGCAACAGTCGCAACAAGGGCAGCGCGGTGGTTGGGCATTCCTGGAGCGTCGCATGACCTCGTTCCGAGCGTCAACGAGCGACCTGCAGGCGAGCGTGCGTACGCTGCAGGATGGGTGATGAAGGGCGGCCGGATCGCTTGTGACGACGGAGGCGCGGATGACCGACATGGAGCTCTACGACCTGCGCGTCACGGTCGAGCGCATCGACGGCGAGTCGGTGTGTGGTCTGCGTGTCGGCGACTACTTCAAGCTGGTGAACAGCTCGCAGCTGCGGCTGCCGCCCGATCGCCACTTCTGCGTCTTCGCCCTGCAAGCGGTACTACCGCTGCTGCCGGCGAAGCAACGCCAACTGCCAGAGAGTGACTGGCTGGAACGGGACTCGCTGGTGTGCTGCCCGGACCCGGAGGAGCGGGTGGTGATGCGCATCGAGCGCACACGCCGGCGGCAGCTGGACTCGGCAGACCTGACATGACCGAGATCGGCCTCGGCGTCCAGTCCGACAAGCGTGCTGCCGACTACGCGCGGCTCGCCGTGCTGGCGGAGAACGCCGGTTTCGATGTGGTCAGCGTGTTCGGTGATCTCATGTTCCAGCCGCCTGTCTTCCCGCTGCTGGAGATGGCGCGGACGACGTCGCGGGTGCGGCTGGGTGCGGCGTGCTGGAACCCGTACACCATGCACCCGTACGAGATCGCCGGGCAGCTTGCTGCGGTCGACCAGGTATCAGGCGGCCGCGCGTACCTCGGGCTGGCGCGGGGTAGCTGGTTGGACGCGATCGGCGTGGCCCAGCCGGGGCCGGTGACTCATCTGTGCGAGGCGGTGCGCGTGATCCGGGCGCTGTTGCGCGGAGACGACGCGGGTGTCGAGGGTGAGGTGTTCCGGCTCGCGCCCGGTGCCCGGCTGCGCTACCCGCTGCCGGCGCGCGTACCGCCGCTGCTGTTGGGTGCGTGGGGGCCGCGGGTGGCGGCACTGGCCGGTGAGGTCGCCGACGAGGTGAAGATCGGCGGCACCGCCAATCCCGCCATGGTCGAGGTCATGCGCGAACGGATCGTGCCCGGACGGCGGGCTGCCGGCCGGCCGGACGACGCGGTCGGCGTCGTCGTCGGCGCGGTAACTGTCGTCGACGACGATGGTGCTGCCGCCAGGGCGCGGGCGCGCACCGAGGTGGCCATGTACCTGGCTGTGGTCGCAGAGCTTGACCCGACGGTGCAGTTGCCGTCCGGGTTGCTCGGCATGGTGCGCAAGCACTTGGACGTGGGGGACCACGAGCGCGCGGGTGCGTGTATCCCCGACGATGTGCTCGACCTGTTCGCGTTCGCAGGCACGCCGGAACAGGTGGCCGCACGGGCGCAGGAACTGGTTGATGCCGGTGCACGCCGGATTGAGTTCGGCACCCCGCATGGCCTGAGCGACGCAAGCGGGATCGAGCTGCTCGGCCATGCGGTACTCCCGTCGCTCGACCTCGGGGCGCGACGATGACTGCGCTCACCGTCCGGCTCGTACGCGAGGAGGCGTGTGCCAGATGAGCCAACACACCGATGGGCAGCTCACGTACGGGAGCTACCTGCGTCTGGATGACCTGCTGTCGTGCCAATCTCCGCTCACCGACGCGCACGACGAGCTGCTGTTCGTCACTATCCACCAGGTGTACGAGCTGTGGTTCGCGCAGATCCTGCACGAGGCGGCGTTGCTGCAGGGCCGCCTCGAGTCCGGGGACAGCGCGGGAGCCCTGCACACAGCACGACGAATCGCGAAGATACTCAAGACCATCGTCGGGCAGCTCGACATCCTGGAGACGATGACGCCGCGGCAGTTCGCGTCCTTCCGCCCCGAGTTGGGGTCGGCGAGCGGTTTCCAGTCCAACCAGTTCAGGGAGATCGAAGCGGTACTCGGCCGTCGTGACTTCACGCCGTCGGCCATGGACGCGCGCCTGGCTGCGGCGACCAGTCGCCGGTCGGTGTTCGATTCGCTGCTCCGCTACCTGGTGACCGCGGGCTTTCACATCCCTGCGGACGCGCTGGACCGTGACCCGCGGCAGACCTGGCACGCGAATCAACAGGTGCGGGCTGTGCTTGCCGAGGTGTATGCGGACGAGCGGAACCCCGCCGCCGAGATCTGCGAGGCGTTGGTCGACGTCGACGAGGGTGTGCAGGAGTGGCGGTACCGGCACGTGATGATGGTGGAGCGGATCATCGGCGCCAGGCTCGGCACCGGTGGGTCGACTGGGGTCGACTACCTGCGCAAGACGCTGTTCCGCCCAGCGTTCCCCGAGCTGTGGGAGGTGCGAAGTGTCCTGTGACTCCCGCGTCGACACCGAGGCCCTCACGTCACGTATGCCGTTGCCCCGAGCTGGAGAGTCACAATGAGGTTGGATACCTTCCCGCGCGAGAAACTGCTGTTCGGCCCGTCGCCTGTCCACCCACTTCACCGGTTGTCTGAGCATCTTGGCGGGGCACAGGTATGGGCCAAGCGCGAGGACTGCAACAGCGGATTGGCTTTCGGGGGCAACAAGACCCGCAAGCTGGAGTACCTTGTCGCTGACGCACGAAGTCAGGGATGCGACACGCTGGTATCGATTGGCGGGGTGCAATCGAATCACACCAGGCAGGTCGCCGCAGTTGCCGCGAACGCCGGTATGCGGGCCGTGCTGGTCCAGGAAAGCTGGGTGAACTGGCCGGACGCCGTTTACGACCGAGTGGGTAATATCCAGCTCAGCCGCATCCTCGGTGCGGACGTACGGCTGGTGCAGGCCGAGTTCGGTATCGGCGTCAAGGATAGCTGGGAGCGGGTGCTTGCCGAGGTCGAGCAAGCGGGGGGCAAGCCGTACGCGATCCCCGCGGGGGCATCGGACCATCCGTTGGGCGGATTGGGGTTCGCGCGCTGGGCAGGCGAGGTCGAAGAGCAAGAACACGATCTCGGCCTGTTCTTCGACACGATCGTGGTGTGCTCGGTCACCGGCAGCACACAGGCGGGCATGGTCGCCGGATTCGCCGCCCAGACGCGTCCGCGGCGGGTCATCGGCATCGACGCTTCCGCCAAGCCGAACGAAACCCGCGATCAGGTTGCGCGGATCGCGCACCGTACCGCCGAGCTCATCGATGCGGGCCGAGACCTTGGCGACGCGGAGATCGAGCTCGATGAACGCTTCCATGCCGGCGCCTACGGCATCCCCGATGCGCGGACGCTCGAAGCCATTCGTACCGCGGCCAGGCTGGACGGCATGGTCACCGACCCGGTGTACGAGGGCAAGTCAATGGCCGGGCTGATCGACCTGGTCGCCAACCGCGAGGTCGACGCCGACTCGACCGTGCTGTACGCCCATCTCGGCGGGCAACCCGCCTTGAGTGGCTACAGCGCGGTGGTCCATTGAGGACTGGCGCGATCCTCGGCAGCTGAGAACCGATCACAGATCGGGTGGCCTGCGTCGGCCCGCAGGACAGACCTGCTCGATAGCGTGCCCGATCTCGAGTGCCGCGCGGTCGTTCCCGGGAGCCGTGACAACCTGCAGCCCGACCGGCAGCCCCTCAGGGGTGAATGCGGCCGGCACTGACAGGGCAGGGCACCCGGTTGCCGAGACCAGCGAACAAGCTCCCATCCACGCCAGGTAGTCGGGCATCTCGACCCCGGCAACCGAGGTCGGGTAGACCAGCCCCGCGTCGAACGGAACGACCTGGCTTACGGGCGCCAGTAGCGCGTCGTATCGGCCGAAGAACTCCCGCACCCGCTGCAGGAGCGTGGCGTACGACCGGTCGGCTCGGTCGATGTCGGCGTCCGTGAGCTTCCGTCCCTGCTCGATGTTCCAGACCGCGTCGGGTTTGAGCTGCTCGTGGTGCCGGTCCAGCAGGTCGCCATGTGCGCGCTCCAGTTGCCATGCGCGCCGCACACGAAACACCTCGTCGGCGGTCGAGAGATCCGGGCAGTCGCGTACGACAGTCGCGCTGGCCTGCTCCAGTTGCCGCACCGCGGGCTCCAGAGCCTCGGTCACCGCTGGTTCCACGGGTACCAGACCGCCAAAGTCCGGAGCCCATGCCAAACGCAGGTCACGCGTGTCTACGTCCAACGGCAGGGTGAACTCGTCGCCACCAGCCGCGAGCACCGACATCAGCAGTGCCGTGTCCGACACCGTGCGCCCCATCGGCCCCTTGGTCGAAAGCGACGGCCAAGGCGGCGGGGCCGTCGACGACGGCACCCGGCCCGATGATGGCCGCAGGCCGACGACGTTGCAGAACGATGCCGGGTTGCGCAGCGAGCCGCCGGTGTCGCTGCCGTCCGCGAGGGGGGCCATGCCGGTGGTCAGCGCCGCGGCTGCGCCACCACTGCTGCCGCCGGCGCTCTTGGTCAGGTCGTACGGATTGCGAGTCAGGCCAAACACCGGGTTGAACGTGTGTGACCCGAGGCCGAGTTCGGGGGTGTTGGTCTTGCCGATCGTGATCGCGCCCGCGGCTCGCATCCGCTGCACGATCGGGTCATCACGGATAGGCACGTGTTTCGCGAACACCGGTGAGCCGTACGTGGTAAGAATACCCGCGGTGTCGACGAGGTCCTTGTGCGCGATCGGCAAGCCGTGCAACGGACCCAGCTCCGCGCCCGTCGCCACACGATGATCGGCCTCGTCAGCACTGGCTCTTGCCTGCTCGGCGACCAGAGTTACCACGGCGTTTACCGCTGAGTTGGTGTCGTCAATGCGCTGCAGGTGCGCATCGAGTACTTCCCGGCAGGAAACCTCTTTGCGGCGAATGGCCGCAGCCAGTTCGACGGCGTCGCGGAAGTACAGGGTCACGCCTAGACCGTCTCCATCAGCTGGGACACACCCAGGTAGATGAACAAAGCGATGATCGCGCAGAGCAACACGTTGGTGATGGTGCGGTTGCGGTGCTCGGTATCGACTCGGCGGGAGTTCAGCAGGAGCAGGAGTGCGAACGCGAGAACCGGCATGAATATAGCCCCGGCGATGCCGTAGATGATGATAAGGACGACCGGAGTGTTGAAAAGCAGTAGCAGCATCGGCGGGAACGTCATCAGAGCCAGGTAGGCGCGGAAGGACAGGCCCTTGTCCGACGGCGGCTTGACCGTATCCAAACCGGCCTTTCGGTTGCGGACGATCCTGACGAAGTCGGCGAACAGGTACGAGCACCCGTGCCACGGCCCCACTATGGATGTGAACACGGCGGCCCACACGCCGATGAGTAGGACCCACCTGGCTATGCTTCCGAACCGATCGCCGTACGCCTCCGCGAGCTTGACCAGTCCCTCGTTGCCGCTGATGGTGATCCCGGTCCCGAACAGCAGCTCCGCGGCGACGATGAGGACCGCGATGGCGAAGATCCCGGTCAGGACGTAGGCCGTGCTGATGTCTGCCCGCATCATGCCGACCCACTTCTTGCCACGCCAGCCCTTCGCGGCGATCCAGTACGAGTAGCAGGTCAACGTGATCGTTCCGCCGACACCGCCGATGACGGCCAAGATCCGAGAGAAGGACCCTGTCGGCATTGACGGAGTGAGACTGTAGGAGATGTCGCCCAGATTGGCCAGGACCACGGCGGCCGACCCTACGACGGTGACAAACATGACGCCGATCAGCACCGTCATCGCCTTTTCCACCAGGGAATAGCGACCGAACCACACCAAGATAAAGCCAGCGAGTGACGACAAGATGGCCCATAGCGCAAAGGGGGTTCCAGGGAACATCGCCGTTAGTATCAGCGCGCAGATCGATGGTTCGGCTGCGCCGTAGATGATGGCGAAAAAGAGGAGGTATACGCCGAAGTACGCGGTAGCCCACCAGCCCAGAGAATGCCATCCGCGTAGGAAGGACTGGCCGCTGGCCAGATGCCATCGCCCGATGCCCTCGCTCAGCACGAGTTTGATGCCGGCGCCCGCCACGATGGCCCACATCAGGCTCCAGCCGTAACTCGTGCCGGCGATCGTGGCCATGACGAAGTCGCCAGCCCCGACCCCGGAGGCGGCGACGACGATCCCGGGTCCGATGAACCGGAGTTTCCCTGCGAATGTGCGGGGAGGTTCGACTGGAGTATCTACTCCCGATGAGTGCGTGTCAGTGGATTCTGCCAAGCTACTGTCCTTCTGCGTGGGGACCGCGTTTGACGACAGACTCGGCCTAGCCTGTAGCACAGTTAGTAGTCTGTCAACAGTAACCAGAGCGAGCCATGTTGACTCGCCCAGTCCGGGTGTGCATACCGGCAAATCAGGGCAGTTGGTCATGGCATAGCGAGTCAACATGGCATGGGAAGGCGGCGATGGTACTCGAGCTCACGGGGGACCCGTGACGAACACGTACAGCCAGGTACGCGGGCGTCCCGACCTGCCCGCCGGGCTGGTGGCGTCGACGCTCGCCGATCGGTACGGCATTGCGGGCTCGCTGCGCCCGTTGCCGTCCGAGCGCGACCAGAACTTCCTCGTCACCACGACCGATGGCTCCGCATACGTGGCGAAGGTGGCGAACGTCCACGAGCGACGGTGCGTGCTGGACTTGCAGTTGCTGGCGATGCGACGCCTCACCGCGGCCGGGGTCGGCTGCCCGACGGTCGTGGAGACCGGCGACGGCGCTCACGTCCTCGACGTGGGCGGTCACCTGTTCCGCGTGCTCACCTACCTCCCGGGTCGGCTGCTTGCCGACAGGGTCGATCGGACACCAGCTCTGCTCTGGCACCTCGGCGAGTTCCTCGCGAACCTCGTGCGCGGCCTCGCCGGTTTCAGCCATCCCGCGGCCGAGCGGCACTTGCAGTGGGACGTACGGCACGCCGCCGACGTGATCGGCGAGTACCTGCCCGATGTCCGCGCCGACTGCCGCGACCTGGTGCAGGAAACGAGGCGAATGTTCGTGGACCGCGTCGCACCCGTGCTTCCCGAACTGCCGCAAAGCGTCACGCACAACGACGCCAACGACCACAACCTGGTCCTCGACGGCGACCGCGTGGCGGGCATCATCGACTTCGGCGACATGGTGCGGTCGGTCACCGTCAACGAGCTGGCCGTGGGATGCGCGTACGCCGCACTCGAGCAGCCGGAACCGGCGGCGGCCGTGGCTCGGGTCGTCGGAGGGTACGAGTCAGTGCTGCCGCTCGGCGACCAGGAGCGGGCGCTGGTACCCGGTCTGGTGCGGGTGCGGCTCGCGACCAGTGTTGCCGTGTCAGCGCACCAGCAGGCGCTCGCACCGCACGACGCGTACCTGAGCGTGTCCGAGGCACCCGCGTGGGAGGCGCTCGCGCGGTTAGACGAAGGGAGCCGTTGAATGTCGGTCGACGAGCTGCTCGCCCGCCGCGCACGCCACTTCTCGAAGGCCATGTCGGTGCACTACGCCAACCCGATCGAGGTGGTGCGCGGCCAGGGTGCCTACCTGTTCGACCCGCAGGGCCGGGAGTACCTGGATTGCATCAACAACGTGGCGCACGTGGGCCACGCCCACCCCAGGGTGGCCGAGGCCGCGTACGAGCAGCTGCGCGTGCTCAACACCAATACCCGGTTCCTGTACGAGCAGCTGGTCGACTACGCCGAGCGCCTGACCGCGCTGCTGCCCGAGCCGCTCAGCACGTGCTTTCTGGTCAACTCCGGCAGTGAGGCCAACGAGCTTGCGCTGCGGCTTGCCCGTACCCACACCGGTCGCCGTGGCGTGGTCGTGCTCGAAGGCGCGTACCACGGCAACACCACATCGCTCATCGACCTGAGCCCCTACAAGTTCGACGGGCCGGGCGGCGAGGGCCGGCAGGCACACGTGCAGGTCGCGGCGACACCGGACCCGTATGGCGGGCGCTATGGCGGAGACGACAGCGGCCAGGCGTACAGCGCCGACGTCGCCGCCGCGCTCGAGCGGGGCGCCGCGGCGGGACACCCGGCGGGTGCGTTCTTCGCCGAACCGCTGCTCGGCTGCGCGGGCCAGGTCGAACCGCCGCCGGGATACCTGGCGGGGGCGTTCGCGGCCGTTCGGGCGGCCGGCGCTGTGTGCGTCGCCGACGAGGTCCAGGTCGGCTTCGGCCGGGTGGGCGACCGGTTCTGGGCGTTCGAAACGCAGCAGGCCGTGCCGGACATCGTCACGCTCGGCAAGCCGATCGGCAACGGTCACCCGCTCGGTGCAGTGGTCACCACTCCGGAGATCGCGGAGTCGTTCGCGAACGGAATGGAGTACTTCAACACCTTTGGCGGCAACCCGACATCGTGCGCGATCGGCCGTACGGTGCTCGACATCATCGCCGACGAGGGCCTGCAGGATCATGCCCACGCCGTGGGGAACCGGCTGGTCGCCGGCTTCACCGAGCTGGCCGAACGGCACCAGGTCATCGGCGACGTCCGCGGGCGCGGACTGTTTCTCGGTGTCGCGCTCGTCAGCGACCGGGATACCCGCGCGCCGGCCGCCGACGTCGCGAGGTCTCTCGTACGCAGGCTCCGTGACGAGCACAGGATCTTGCTGTCGGTCGAAGGGCCGGGAGACAACGTATTGAAGCTCAAGCCACCACTACCGTTCTCCGTTGCGGATACCGACCGCTTGGTTGCCGCCGTCGACCGTGAGCTGGAAAGCCGCGCGCTGTAATGCCCTGTCACCATTGGGGCATGCAGCTCGAGGAACGGTTCGCCTGGCGTGGCCGCGAGGTCGCCTGGGGCAGGTCCGGCAGCGGCCCGGCGCTCGTGTTCTGTCACGGCACTCCCTGGTCGTCAGTGGTCTGGGAACCCTTCGCCGACGCGTTGGCGGGGGAGTTCACCGTGTACCTGTGGGACATGCCCGGGTACGGCAGGTCTTCCAAGCATGCCGAGCACGCTGTCGACCTCGGTGTGCAGGGAGAGCTGCTGGCCGAGCTGTTCCAGTACTGGCAACTGGACGCACCGCACGTCGTCGCCCATGACTACGGCGGCGCTGTGTCGCTGCGCGCGCGGCTGCTCCATGGAGCGGCGTACTCGTCGCTGTGCCTGGTGGATGTGGTTGCGCTCCGGCCCTGGGGCTCGCCCTTCTTCACCCTGGTCAAGGAGCACGCCGAGGTCCTCACGCAATTGCCGCCTGCCGTGCACCGCGGGGCGCTCGAAGCCTACGTCGCTGGCGCGAGCCACCGGGGGTTGCGTGACTCCGCGCTGCGGCAGCTGACCGAGCCGTGGGTGACCGGCGACGGCCAATCGGCCTTCTACCGGCAGATCGCGCAGGCCGACGAAGCCCTGACCGCCGAGGCCGAGCCGCTGCTCGGTGAACTCGCCGTACCCACCCATATCGTCTGGGGCACCGAGGACACCTGGATCCCCGTCGACCGCGCCGAACGGCTGCGCCAGGCGATACCCGGCTCCACGGTGTCACTCATCCCCGAGGCAGGTCACCTCATCCAGTACGACGCGCCCGTCGCGTTGGCCAGCGACCTGCACGGTTGGCTGACCGAGCGCGCGTACGTCGCGAGCGGTGTCGCCGACCGGTGAACGGCGGCGTTGGCGTGACAGGCTGTGGCCATGTCCGATTCTTCGCGTTCTCAGCCCTTGGTGCTGACCTTCGGTCACGACGAGCTGATCATCCGCAGGCGCTACGAAGTCATGAGCATCATCAACGACATCCTCGTCGCTGTGTGGTTCCTGATCGGCAGCGTGTTCTTCTTCTACGAGAGCCTGGTCACCGTCGGTACGTGGCTATTCGTGGCAGGCAGCGTTGAGCTGATGATCAGGCCGGTCATCCGGTTGTCGCGGAAGATGCACCTGCAGCGCAAGGGCAGCGCCTCCCCGGTGGCGAGCTCGCAGGATTTCTGATCACCCGGGCAGTAGAAGGGGCGGGGACAAGTAGGGACTAGGCCACCCTGCCGTTCCACAGCCACGACATGCCCGGAACCGTGCCCGGTGGGTCAGCAGGGTGCCACGCCACGGCGGTGGGTCGGTGCCCGGACTGGACGAACTCGTCCACCGCGACACGGGCGACCGTCACCGGGATGGCCTCTTCGGCCAACACGGCCCTGTCCAGGCCGCGGTCGGTGAAGTCGTAGCTGCCGAGCGCCGTCGGCACGGTGCCGGTGCTGACCATCACAGGCCCGGCTGCCGCATTGTCGGTGAACCGCAGTGAGCTGAGGTCATCGCGGCCCAGCGCGACCTGCAACATGGCGCCGTCGCCGCCGGAGATCTCGACCCAGGCCGGCCCGCCGACAGCGGCGAGCGCGTCGAGCCACGCGTGGAGTTCCACCAATGTGGCCACCTCGCGCCGCTGGATACCGTCATCGACCGTGACTGGATCCTTCACCGTCTCTCCCAATGTCGCCGTGTGACAACAATACGCGACTGCCTGACTGCAGGGCGTACACCCACCCGTGTGTCGCGGTGGGCGCGGCGCGGGAGTTCCTGGGTGATGGAATAGCCGAGTGACGCCGCGAAGGCCGCTTGTCCCGCCGGGGTCCGAGCCGCCAGGCCCTCCCGCTCATCCCAGGTTCCGGTTCGAGCCACTCGGGCCGGACCACAACGCGGCCGACCTGGAGGCGTGGTCCTCGTCCATCGATCACATTCACGCGACGCCGGGGTTCCGCCCAGACGGGTGGCCGGAGCGGCCGTACACGCTCCCCGAGAACCTAACCGACCTGGAGGAGCATCGCGATCGGCACCAGCGCGGTCTCGACTTCGCGTGGACCGTGCTCTACCCGGACGACGGAACCGTGCTCGGGTGCGTCTATCTGAAGCCCGACCCCACCGAGGCAGCTGACGCGGCAGCGCGCTCCTGGGTCCGTGCAGACCACGCCGAGCTCGACAGCGAGCTGCGTGCGCACCTGCGTCCGTGGTTCGCGGGGTCGTGGCCCCTGACGATCCGCTACGCGGCCGGGTAGCACGGCATTCGTCGTCGGAGCAGGTACGGCACATCTCCCTCGCAGGGAGGGGCCGCTGACTACAGCGGGTGATCCGCCGGGTCGCCGCGACCCTCACCGGCTACCGCGCCAGTTCGCGCCATACCACCTGCGGCTGGACTGGCTGATGTGGCTGGCGGCGCTGTCGCCCCCGCAGGCGAGACCAAGATCCGTTTCTTCCGGCCGCAACGCGCAGAAACCTGCGCGTCGCGGCCACGCGGAACAGATCTTGACCGGGGACCTGTATGACCGGTTTGCACGCCCAGCGGCGCCCAACCAGGCGGACGGACTCAGCTCCTGCTTCCCATGGCCTGCAGGTCGTGGGAAGCAGGAACTCATCAAGGAAAGTAGCCTGCTTTCGGGCAGTGACTACGGCGCCCTGGTCGGATGACGTGGTGGCGAGGAGCTCGCTGCCGTCGGCGGTGACGAGCGCCGTGTCGGAGATCGGGTACGTGCCGATCTGCTGGTCGATGACCCACGACTGGACCAGCTGCGCCGAGTAAGGGGGTGTCCTTGCAAGTAGTACCGCGCGCTGCCAGTGAACTGGGTGGGGTCCACCCCGGGGAGTTTCCCACAGTACGACGCCGGTGAGACCTACGCCGTCGGATGGCTACCGGTCTCGCGGTGTACGTGGGCGTGGTGGCCGTCTCGATCGAAGATCATGATGAGTTCGGCCGGGCCGTCGATGGCTGCGAAGGCGTGCGGTGTCATGGTGGCGAACTCGGCGGCCTCGCCGGTCTCGACGGTGATCTCGCGTTCGCCGAGGGACAAGCGCACGCTTCCCGTGATGACGAAGAACCAGTCGTGACCGGGGTGGACTCGCTGCTGTGCCGCTCTGCGGGTTGGTTCGAGTCGCATCTTTACGGCGACCGTGCTGCCGGTCGATCGGCTCAACATCCAGGTCGTGCGTTCGCCCGAGCTGTTCGGCATCGGACGGATGACCACATCGTCGTTGCTGCGTACGTCGAGGAGCGCGTCGAGGTCGACCTGCAAGGCCGTGGCCAACGGCAGCAGGATGTCGAGACTGATCGTCCGCCTGCCGGTCTCGACGCGGCTGATGGTGGAGGGACTCAGGTTCGTGCGTGCGGCGAGCTCGTCGAGCGACAGGCCGAGCGTGGTCCGAAGACTCCTCAGTCGTGTCCGGACCACCTGTTCGACCTCGTTGTGCTCCGTCATCGCCTCTCCAGATTCTTGCCAATACTGCAAGAAGCTTCGCACATACCGCAAGGTAACGGTAGTCTCCGGGCATGAGTGATCCCGCTTCTCGTACCGTCGAGCGGCACTGCGACGTCGCCGTCGTCGGCGGATCGGCCGCCGGACTTGCCGCCGCACTCCAACTCGGTCGTCAGCGCCGGTCGGTGATCGTCATCGATACCGGCGAGGCACGCAACGCGCCCGCGGCGCACATGCACGGCTACCTCGGTCATGACGGGTCCCCGCCATCGGAGCTGACCACCGTGGGTCGTGAGGAGGTTCGCAGCTACGGCGGCGAGGTCCTCGCCGGTTGCGTGGGTCGTGTGACCCGCACCGCTGACGACCGCTTCCGGGTCGAACTCGTCGACGGTCACTGCATCATCGCTCGCCGGGTCATCGCCGCCACCGGGCTGGTGGACGAGCTTCCGGACATCGACGGACTGGCCGAACATTGGGGGCGCGGGGTGATCCACTGCCCGTTCTGCCACGGTTTCGAGGTCCGCGACCGGCGTCTCGTCCAGATCGTCACCCACTCGATGGGACTGCACCCCACCAGCCTGTTCCGCCAGCTCAGCGATCAGCTCACCGTTGTGCTCCACGACCGCATCGACGTGGACGACTCGGAGCTCGACGCGCTGCGTGCGGCCGGCGTGGGTATCCAGCACGGACCAGTGAGCCGCATCGTCACGGACGCCGACGGGTACGTCGCGGCGGTCGAGCTGGCCGACGACGAACGCATTGACGCCGACGCAGTGGTGGTCGGCCCGCGATTCCGGGCGCGCGCCGAACCGTTCACTTCGCTCGGTCTACGACCGGTGGCGCACCCGACTGGGCTCGGAGACTTCGTGGAGACCGACGCGACCGGGGCAACCGCAGTACCGGGCCTCTACGCTGCTGGCAACGTCACCGATCCGAGTCAGCAGGTGTTGCAGGCCGCCGCCGACGGTAGCCGGGTCGGCGCCATGGTCAGCTTCAGTCTCGCCGGCGACGATATCCGAGCCGCCGCCCGTCCGTCGGCCAACGCGGCCGACTGGGATCATCGCTACGCCGGTGACCAGATGTGGAGCGGTAACCCGAACGGCACACTCGTCCACGAGACCAGCTGCCTCACGCCTGGCCGCGTACTCGACGTGGGCGCTGGCGAGGGCGGCGACGCGCTCTGGCTTGCCGAACAAGGCTGGAAAGTGACCGCCAGCGACATCTCGCAGCGCGCGCTGGACCGGGTCGACGCCGAGGCCCAACGCCGAGGCCTCCGCGTCGCGTGTCACCACGTGGACGCGAACGCAGTCGATGCATTCGACACCGCAGCATTCGACCTCGTATCAGCGCAGTACGCATCGATTCCCCGGACACCCGACAACCGGGGTGTTACCAACCTCCTCAACGCAGTTGCTCCGGGCGGCACGCTCCTTGTGGTGAGCCACGACCTCGAGTCCATGCGTGCGGCGATCGACACACTGGCCCACAGCCAGTCATTCGACCCAGACGCCTACCTACGAGTCGACGACTTCGCAGCCGCGCTCGCGGCCTCATCGGGATGGGACATCGAGATCCATGAAAAGCGACGTCGGCCGCCGGGGGCAGCCTCTGCTGCGCACCACGTCGAGGACGTCGTGCTTCGTGCCCGACGCAGCACCAGCTGACAAGAATCACACCGGTCCAGCGTGGACTCGATCAGTGGCCCCGAGTCGCGATGTTGCGTAAACCCCTACGCCTGTTGGAGTGTGGTACTGGCCTGCTCGGCCAGATCGGTGACGATCTCGGCTGCGGGCACGACGGAGTCGATCAATCCAGCGGCCTGGCCGATGGTGACGTTGGCGATGGTGTAGTCGCGGTCGGTCAGGGCCCGCTGGAACTCAGCGGTGGCCGCGTCGAGGTGTTCGCCGAGGGTGGCCCCAGATCCGTGCCACCGGGTGGTGAACGCGTTGCTCAGCACGTTCATGGTGTGTCCGGCCGGCCACGGGTAGCCGCGCACACGGTCGTAGACGGTGGTGCGGCAGCAGTCATCCCCGGTCGCGGCCACGACCTCCGCCTGGGCCTGCGGCGTAGAGAGCGCTTCGGAGGTGGCGTAGAAGCGAGAGCCGACCAGCACCCCGGATGCGCCCAGAACGAGCCCGGCCGCCAACCCGCGCCCGTCGGCGATCCCTCCAGCGGCCACCACGGGGGTCTCGGCGCCGTGAGAGGCAACGAGGTCGGCGATCTCGGGTACCAGGGTCAGTGTGGAGCGGGGCCCGTAGCCATGCCCACCGGCTTCGCTGCCCTGGGCCACCAGCACATCGGCGCCGGCCGCCAGCGCTCGCTCTGCCTGGCCACGATCCTGGATCTGGCAGACCAGCAGTGTCCCGGCAGACTTGATCGTCTCGGCGAACGTGGCGGGGTCCCCGAAGGACAGCATCACCGCCACCGGGCGATGTTCCAACGCGAGGTCGAGCAGCCTTGGCTGTCGCGCCAACGACCAGGTGATGAACCCGCAACCGACGCGGGTTCCGGCGGCCAGGTTGAACTGGCGGGCCAGCCATTTCTCGTCGCCGTAGCCGCCCCCGATCATCCCGAGCCCACCGGCGTCGCTGACCGCGGCGGCAAGCTCACCGCCCGCGACTGCATCCATCGGCGCGGACAGGATCGGATAGTCGATCCCGAACAACCGAGTCAACGCCGTTGCCAACGCCACCTGCAACCTCCATGGGTCCGTCGTGTCACTCGCCACGGTAGTTCCGTCGCGACGGGCAGACCCTTCTCATCGAATCGAGCCCGCATGACTTCGTTGCTGTCACGCTGCTACGACACGGCGCGTCCAACAGCGGCACCGCATCGGGCACCGGCACGATCACCCGCAGCCATGTGCCATCGTGGCGTGCATGGGATTGCCTGGGTCCGCCCGAGACCTGACCGATGATGAGTGGCAGCTCGTGGAGCTCGCTCGCTCCACCATCGACAGCACCACCGACGCCGGTCCCGACGAGGACGGCGTGCACACGATGGGCGCGGCCGTACGCGCTGCCGACGGACGGATGTTCGCCGGCGTGAACCTCTATCACTTCACCGGCGGTCCCTGTGCTGAGCTTGTCGCCCTCGGTGCTGCACGCGCCGGCGGTGCCCGTGAGATCACGACGATCGTGGCCGTCGGCAACCACGGACGTGGCCCGGTCGGACCCTGTGGACGGGACCGCCAGGTGCTGTTCGACTACCACTCGACGGTGCGCGTGATTCTGCCGACGGACCAGGGTGTCAAGAGCGTCCTCATCGCCGACCTCATGCCACTCGCCGCGCTCTGGACCGTCGAGGACGGCACGCAGCCCTACAACCCGGACCTCTTCCTCGACCCGTGAGCAACGCAACAGATCACGGCCGTACCACCGACTTGACCGTACGGGCGTCGTCGCTGGCGGCGATCGCGTCGACGACACCGTCGAGTGAGTAACGACCGGTGACCATGCCGTCGAGGTCAACCGCCCCGGAGGCGGCGAGTTCGATGGCGGTCGGCCAGGTGTTGGCGTAGCGGAAAGTGCCGCATACGGTCACCTCGCGCTGCTGCACCGCGGCGGTGGGCAGCGAGACGGTGTCGGCACCCAGCCCGACCAGGACCGCGCGGCCACCCGGGCGTACCGCAGCGACTCCGGCTTGCACGGCCCCCGCGGCACCCGAACAGTCGATGAACGCGCCCGGGCGTACGTCGGCGACCGCGGCGTCCGCGGGGCGGGTCTCCGTCGCGCCGAGCCGCCCCGCCGAGTCGAGTCGCTCGGCGGCGATGTCGGTGACCACGACCGTGGCCGCACCGGCGGCGCGGGCCGCCTGGACGGTGGCGATCCCGATCGGGCCCGCGCCAGCGACCAGTACCCGCGATCCGGTCGTGACCGCGGCCTTGCGGCACGCCCAGATTCCGACGGACAACGGCTCCAGCAGCCCGGCGGCGTCATCGGACACGCCTCCGGGCACCGCGTAGGTGAAGTCGGCGTCGTGGGCTACGTACTCGCAGAACGCGCCGTCAACCGGTGGCGTCGCGAAGAACCGGACCTGTGGGCACAGGTGGTAGCTGCCAGTACGACACTGCTCGCAGCGGCGACACGGCACACCCGGCTCGAGCGACACCCGGCTGCCGAGCCGTTCAGGGTCCGCGCCCGGGCCCACCGCGACGATGGTGCCGCCGGCCTCGTGCCCCAGGATCAGCGGTTCGCGCACCACGTGCTCGCCGATACGGCCATGCCGGTAGTAGTGCACGTCCGAACCGCACAGGCCGACGGAGCCCACGCGTACGAGCACCTCGCCACGGCCGGGCTCGGGAACCGGACGGCTCTCCACGACCAGATCGCCGACGCCACGCAGCACCGCGGCACTCATCGTCTCCGGCACGGATGCCTGCGCTGCAACGACCATGCCCATACCTTTTCACGCCTGAGCATTGACCGTACGGTGATGCCAATCGTGCACGGCGGAGTTGGAGGACGCAGATGGCAGGCGCTGGGAACGAGACGGTGTTCACGTGGCGCGCGCCGGCGGTGAAGTTCGGTCCGGGCGCGGTCGGTGAGGTCGGTCATGACGTCGCGGCGCTTGGGTGCCGGCGCGTTCTGGTGGTGACCGACCAGAGGGTCGCGGCGACGGGCGCCGCGGGCCGTGCCACCGAAGCAGTCCGTCAGGCGGGTGTGGACGCGACCGTGTACGCCGATGTGCATATCGAGCCGACCGACGTGGGCGTGCGTGCGGCGGCCGACGCGGTGCGCGACGGCGGCTGGGACGGTTTCGTCGCGGTCGGCGGTGGCTCGGTCATCGACACCGCGAAGGCGGTGAACTTGCTGACGCACGTCTCGGGTGACCTGCTTGATTACGTGAACGCCCCGATCGGGGGCGGCCGGTCGCCGGAGAACCCGCTGGCTCCGCTCGTCGCCGTGCCCACGACGGCGGGCACCGGAGCGGAATGCACGGCGGTGTGCGTGGTCGACCTGCTCGAGCAGCACGTGAAGAGCGGCATCAGCGATGCCGCACTGCGCCCGGCGCTGGCGGTCGTCGATCCCGAGTTGACGCTGTCGCTGCCGCCGGAGGTCACCGCTGCATCCGCGTTCGACGTGCTGTGCCACGCGCTGGAATCCTACACCGCCCGGCCCTACAGCGATTTTCCCAGGCACGCACCGGAGGCGCGGGTCGCGTACTGCGGTGCCAACCCTGTGTCGGACCTGTGGATCGAGCGCACGATGCCGTTGCTGGCCCGTTCGGTACGCACGGCGGTCGCCGACGGCTCGGACCTTGCCGCCCGCACCGACCTGCACCTGGCGGCGCTGTTCGCGGGAATGGGGTTCGGCAACGCGGGAGTGCACATCCCGCACGCGTGCGCGTACCCGATCGCGGGTCGTGTCCGCGAGTACGTGCCCAACGGATACCTCACCGACAGCCCTCTGGTGCCACACGGGCAGTCGGTGGTGCTGACCGCGCCGGCCACGTTCGCCCGCACCTTCGCGTCCAGCCCCGACCGGCACGCGTGGGCGGCGACGACGCTGGATCCGTCGGTGGCGGACCTGCCGGACAAGTCCAGCTGGCTACCGACTGCGATCAGGCGGCTGATGCGCGACACCGGCGTGCCCAGCGGTCTCGTCGATGTCGGCTACGGCGAAGCCGACATCGACGGGCTCGTCGAGGGAGCGCTCGCCCAGCAGCGCCTGCTCGGCCTCGCTCCCGTACCCGTCGACGCGGATCTGCTCGCGGAGGTCTTCCGCTCGTCCATCCAGCCCGTCGGCTGACACCCGAACGCTCCGTGCCGATGCCCAGAGCAAGATCCGTTTCTCCCGGCCGTAACGCGCAGTTTCCTACGCGTTACGGCCATGCGGAACGGATCTTCACCGGGAGGTCTATACGAGAATTTGGCGTTGATGTCGCGCTCGCCGAGATCGCCGATCAGCTCAACGAGGCGCAGCCCGGTGATGTCGAGGCGTCGGTGGCGGCCTGGTTCGACCACTACGAGCGGTACGGCGACCTGGTGGTACGCAACCTCGCCGACGAGGCCGATCCCGCGGTGGCCGAGACCGTCCGCACCGGCCGGAAGCGCCACCGCCAACGGGTGGTGCGGCAGTTCGCGCCGCAGCTGACGCGCGTACCCGAGCATGCCGTGACGCGGCTGGTCGACGGGCTCGTCTGTGCGTGTGATGTCTACACCTGGAAGCTGCTGCGACGCGACATTGGCCGGTCACGGGAGCGGGCCGAAGCCACGATGTGCCAGACGGTTCGGGCGCTGCTGGGAGAGTGAGATGCGGTTCTTGTTCACCACCTGGTTCGGAGCGGGCAACCAGGTACCGACGATCGGGCTCGCGCAGAAGCTCGCTGCCCGCGGCCGTGACGTTTGCATCGCCGGGTACGCGAGTCAGCGCTCGCGGTTCGAAGGGCTCGGATTCGAGGTCACCGTCCTGGAGCGGCGCAGAGAACGACTACCGCGCGAACACGCCGCCCGAGCATGTGATCGCCGAGCTCGTACGCGGCGTCTGGGCCAGCCACGAGCAGGTGCTCGACATCCGTGAGTTGCTCGACCGGCAACGCTGCGACGTCGTCGTCGCCGACTGCATGATGTTCGGCGCGCTCGCCGTACTCGGCGGGTTCGGGTGCCGACCGCCGTGCTCGTGCACAGTGCACCCGGCGCGCTCATGCCGCCGGGCGGTCCCGGTGAGCCGCTCGTACTCGCACCGGTCAACGAGCTGCGCACCGCCACCGGCTGCGCGCCGGTCGACAGCCTCTGGTCGGCCTGGGCACCGTTCCCCACCCTGTGTGCGACCATTCCCGCCCTCGATCATCTGGCCACCGAGGTGCCGCCGTCGTTTCACTACGTCGGCCCGTTCTTCGAGCGCACAGAGCCGTCCACGCCACTGCCGTGGCCGCTCGGTGACCCGCGTCCCCTGGTCATGGCGAGCGTTTCCACCGGGTACGCGTGGGACCAGAGGTCGCGCCTCGACCGGACGCTCGAGGGGCTGGCCGATGCCACCCGCTACCGTGACCCACGCCGGTCACGGCACACTCGCGGCGTCCCTCGCGCACGGCATTCCAATCGTGGCGTTGCCGAACCCCGCGGCCGACCAGCCGGCGCTGGCCGCGCGGGTCGCCGAGCTCGGCGCGGGTGTCGCCCTGGACGGCGAGGCCGCCACCCCGACGGAGATCCGAGCCGCCGTCGACACCGTGCTCGCTTCTGGCAGCTACAGCGCGGCCGCCGACCTGGTCGAGCGCATTGGGCGTTGACGGTGAGGACGTCCTAGTCACCTTGCCACCCGGCACGCGTCGACGGAGACTGGCAGTCTCGCGGGAGTTTCCGATGGCGTGGAGGCGAAAGCCGGGATGGACGACAGCCAGATCCTGGATACGATCCACCGGCTCGTCGAGGACGAGCATGAGGCACGTGAGCAGCGACGCGCCGGGCAGCTCAGCCGAGACGGTGAACGGCAGGCGCTGGGGCGTCTGGAAGAGACGCTTGACCAGTGCTGGGACCTGCTCAGGCAGCGGCGCGCGCGTGCCGACGTCGGCGAGGACCCTGATGCGGCCGCGACGCGGCCGGTCAGCGAAGTGGAGGGCTACCAGCAGTGACCGACGACAGGGCACCGATCAGCGCGGACGAACGGCGCGGGCTCGAGCAGGAGCTCGCCACCTTGCGGGGCGAACGCGAGGAGCTCGCCACGTCGTTGCGGGGAACGGACGCGGCGGGTGATACCGGCGACCAGGCCAACCGGATGGAGCGGGCCATGCAGATGGATCCGCTCGATGGCCGCATTCGCGAGATCGACGACCGACTCAGGTACGCGGGTACCGCTGCGCCGTCCAGCGGCGACGTCATCGGCGTGGGCAGCGCGGTCGACGTACGGTTCGCCGACGGCGCGGAGGAGACACTGCACGTCGGCGACGTACCGGAAGAGGCCGACCAGACGCTGGTGACCGCGGACAGCCCGCTCGGCCAGGCGCTACTCGGCAGCCGTGCCGGCGACACGGTCACCTACGAGGCGCCGGACGGGCAGGAGACCGTCGTGGTGGCTTCCCTGCGTCAGCCGCGCTCGGAGGCGTGAGCGGCCGAAATAGGCGCCCGCGGCGAGCCCTGTCAGGCGGCCGGGTGGCCTTGGTCGCGCTCCCTCCGCTCAGCGCGTCGATCGCTGGCGAGAACTCTCTGTATGCCCGGGTTTGGGGCGGCGTGTGCCGCGTTGAGCCTGCCTTCCGCTTCCGCTGCCGCGTCGACACCGTAAAAGTCCCATTCGGTTACGCGTACTTCGGCCCGCCAGACACGGTGCGCGAGGCGTTCTTCAACAACGTCGCCCCGCGAGTGTTCCGCACGGCGAAGCCGAATTTCAACAACGATCCGTGCGGCGATGCGTTCTCCTTCACAGCCGCTGTAAAGGCCGACAAGGCGCACCTGGACGAGATCAATGTGCCGGTACTGTTGGTGTTCGGTCGGGCCGATGCGCTGTTCCCACCGCCGACCGGTCAGCAGCAGGCCGCCCGGTTCACCGGCAGCGACTCGGTGAGTCTGGCCACCATTCCGACCGCCGCGCACGCGATCGTGCTGGAACGCACCCGTCGGCAAGCCCAGCGCACTGTTTCCCGCTGGCTGCACCGGCACATCGAGCGTCAGTACCACGGGGGGTTCAACCTCGTGGTGACTACGCCTGCCTTCCCGCGCCGACCTGGTGCCGGGGAAGGGAGCTAGCCGTGTTGGAAAGGGCACAGGTGCAAACCGAGCCCGTGTATGGAACAACCGTGCGTGCCGCGATAACGAAAGCCCTCACTGGGTAGAACACCTGGTATGGCACTCGTGACCAGTTCTGGGTTCTCGCACGTACGACTCACCGTCACCGACATTGCGCGGTCGAAGGCCTTCTATGATGAGGTATTCGGCTGGCCAGTGGTCATCGACGCCTCCGGCTCAGTCGACGAACCGGGCGTGCGAGACTCGCAGGAAAGGTACTACGGCGGCACGGTCTACCAGACACCACAAGGCACACTGTTCGGCCTGCGGCCGGTCGGCCGCACCGGTTTCGACTCCCAGCACACCGGGCTGGACCACGTCAGCTTCGCCGTAACATCGCGCGCCGACCTCGATGAAGCCGCGGCAGCACTGAGCGGTGCCGGTGTCGCGCACGGGGAGGTCATCAGCCTTACTGATGCCCGCATCGCGATCTTGTCATTTCAAGATCCCGACGACATCAACGTCGAACTGACCGCACCGCTGAAAGACGGATGAGCCTTGACAGCCAACTTCCCACGGTGAGTTCCTGCTTCCCACGGCCTGCAGGCCATGGGAAGCAGGAAATGAGTTACATACCGTGATCATTTCGGGCTGGCTCACCGGCGGCGCGGGCGGGTCGAGCTGGGAGGCGAGATGTCCGGACGCAGGCGGCGAACAGCTACCGAACGTCCGCCGCCCGGCCCGTTCCATCCGGGATTCTGGCGGAGCCCGCTGCGCGGGCCGTGGTTGACCTCGCTGCTCGGGCTCGTCCTGCTGGCCGGCATTGCCACGCTGTTCATCACCGGGCTGCTGTCGTACGCGGCGTACAACCCCGACCTGGCCGGCGGTCACAACGACACCACGCCGGACAGCGGGTTCCTCGGCTTCGTGGCCTTCGCATGGCCGACGCACCCGGTATGGCTGTACAGGCTTACCCAGGGCGTGCACGTGATCGGCGGGCTGACCCTGGTTCCGGTGTTGCTGGCCAAGCTGTGGTCGGTCATCCCGAGGTTGTTCGCGTGGCCTCCTGTTCGCTCGCCGGCTCAACTGATCGAACGCGCGAGCCTGCTGCTGCTCGTCGGTGGTGCGCTTTTCGAGTTCGTCACGGGCATCTTGGATATCCAGTACTGGTACGTGTTCCCGGTTCGCTTCTATGACGCGCATTTCTACGGTGCCTGGGTCTTCATCGGCGCGTTCGTCGTGCACGTCGGGATACGGCTGCCGCGGATGGTGCGGACGCTCCGCTCACGGAGCCTGCGCAAGACCCTGCGTACCGACGCTGCCGCCACCCGTCCCGAGCCGCCCGATGCGACCGGCCTTGTGACACCCGCCCCGGCAGGGGCCACGATGAGCAGGCGTGGGTTGCTCGGCCTGGTCGCGGGCAGCTCGGCGCTGATCGCCGTGCTGTCGGCGGGCCAGACGGTCGGTGGGCCGTTCCGGCGCGCTGCGCTGCTGGCTCCCCGTAGCGGGCCCTACGGGAGCGGGCCGAACGGGTTCGCGGTGAACAAGACCGCCGCGTACCGGGGCGTCACCCGCAAGCAAACGGGATCGTCGTGGCGGCTGGAGCTGCGCGGTAACCGGACGGTACGGCTGTCGCGCGCGGACGTCCTGGACATGCCGCAGCACACCGAGCGGTTGCCGATCGCCTGCGTCGAGGGATGGTCGACAGTGCAGGACTGGACCGGCGTGCGGCTGCGTGATCTGGCCGCGCTGGCCGGCACGCCGGGGCCGGGCAGCGTACTCGTGGAGTCGCTGCAGCAAAGTGGCGCGTTCGGAGCGGCCGTCCTGCGGCGCAACCAGATCCTTGATCCCGCTTCGCTTCTGGCGTTGCGGGTGAACGGGGGAGACCTGTCCATGGACCACGGGTACCCGGCCCGGGTCATCGTGCCGAACAACCCTGGCGTGCACCAGACCAAGTGGGTGTCGCGGATGAGCTTTCGGAGCTGAGCGACATGCTGCGCCGCCTCCTCGGTTGGTACGGGTCCGGCCCGCTGCACCTGGTCGCTCTGCTCGCCGCGTTCAGCTTGGCCGGGTACGCCGCCACCCGGTTCGTTCCCGCGAACCCCGCGGGTGTCGCGGTGTGGTTCGTGGGCGCGGTAGTCGGTCACGACCTGGTCCTGTTGCCCCTCTACAGCCTCGCCGACCGCTCGGTCACCGCAGTGCTGCGTCACCGCACCGGCGGTTCGCTCTCCCCGCGTTCTCGACGCTGGCTCAACCACGTACGGGTGCCTGCGGTGATGTCCGCCTTGCTGTTCCTGGTGTTCTTCCCACTGATCGTGCGGCTGTCGCCCAACTTCTCCGGCATCACCGGACGGTCGACGGATCCGTACCTCGGTCGGTGGCTGCTCGTCACGGGGATCCTGTTCGCCATCTCGGGAGTAGTGCTCGCGTTGCGGATGCGGCGTGGTTCACCAGTTGATGAGGAGCAGGTGTTGCAGGAGGAGGGCGGTAGTGACCTGGACGGCGAGCCAGAGCCGCGGCCGCGGCAGCAGGGCGCAGGCGGGAACGAGCCAGAGCGCGAACGGTAGCCAGATCCGCGCCACCTCGCCCTTGCTGAGCCCGGAGATGGTGGCGACCGCGAGTGCAAGCGCCGCACCGAGCACCACCGCGGCCAGACCCCAACCCGGTGTCCGGCACCTGGTGCGCGCGGCGGTCACCGCCTGTACGCCGGTCCGGCGCAGGCCGGCCGCCATGGCGGGGCCGGTGCACAGTACGAGCGCGGCCACGTTCGCCCACACCCAGTACGCGTACGGCCGCTCGCCGCCGACTCCCTGGTGGTAGCGGATCACGAGATGCTGATACCCGTCCCACCACCAGAAACCGGCGGCCGTCACGGCGACGACCACGGCGGCGACGGCAGCGAGCGCGACGAGCCCGGGTCGCACTCGCCGCCCCGCGAGCAGGACCGCACCCGCGATGGCGGCGACGAGGACCAGGCCGTACGACAGGTAGACGGTGTAGCCGAACAGCAGCCCGGATCCCACAGCGGCGAGGTCTCCGCGCACGCCGGACGCGTGGGTCGCGACGGCGAGCAGCGCGATGCCCCACGCGGAGACCGCGAGGAAGAAGGCGTCGGCGGACACCCCGATCCAAAGCGCGGCCGGGACGACGACGAGGTACGGCGCCGCTGACCGGGCCATCTGCTCGCCGGCCAGGCTGTGCAACGCGATCGCGACCGCGACGCATGCCGATGACCCGGCGAGCATGCACACCGCAGCGGCCCAGCCGCCGCCGCCCAGGCCCACGCGATCCAGCAGTACGAAGAACTCCAATGCACCGGGCGGATGGCCGGCCACATGTGTCGCCCACGAATCCGGCTGCCCGTGGATGATCCGGCCGGCATAGGTCGATAGCAGTTGCAGCGGCGGTGGTGCGTCGGCCACCTCGGTCAGGTACTCGCCATGGCTGGCCAGGCGCGTCGCCAGCCTCGACCAGCCGTCCACGAGACCGAGTGCGAACACCCACGATGCCGACGTCACGTACGCGGCGAGGAGCAGCCACCGCCAGCCGAGCCGGTGTGCAATCGCCGGCCCCCAACCGACCACGAGGACGGCGATCGCCACGGCTGCCGGCGTCGTTGGGGCAACCCGCGGTTGCCACGCGGCGAGTAATGGTGCGGCATTCGGCGCGTGCAAGGGAACACCGCGGACATTGAGTGCGGCACCGACCAGGAAGGCGACGGCGACGAGCACCAGGGCCACTGCGAACCAGGTGAGATCCAGGGTGGCGCCGGAGAGCGCGGACCGCGGCCCGCGGGAAGGACGCGACGCGGGCACCGGGTGACTCACCGCGGTCAGTCTATGCGACCGCGTGGGGTTGTGCGGTTGGTGAGCATTTCGCCTCGCTCGGCTCGTATGCCCACGACGGATTGTGGGTACGTTCACCAGCATGCGCGTACTCGTCACCGGCGGCGCCGGGTTCATCGGCTCGCACGTGGTGACGGCGCTCGCTTCTGCGGGCCACGACGTTCGCATCCTGGATCTCGCGGCGGACGCCGTGGACGGCGGGCACGACCGGCTGACCGGCGACGTACGTGACGAGGCGACCGTCGCGCGCGCTCTTGCCGGTGTGCAAGCCGTGGTGCACTTGGCGGGGTTGGTGGGGCTCGAGGCCGACTTGGGTACTGACCTGCCTGCATACGCAGGACACAACGATCTCGGCACCGCGGTGCTCCTGGGGGGAATGATCCGCCAGCGCGTACCGCGCCTGGTGCTCGCGTCGAGCATGGTGGTGTACGGGGAGGGTCGCTACCGCTGCCCCACGCACGGCGAGGGCCGTCCATTGCCGCGAGCGGAGGAGGATCTCGCGGCTGGACGGTTCGAGCCGCGGTGTGAGCGCTGCATGACTCCGGTGGAGTATGTGCCGGCGACCGAGCAGGACCCGCTCGATCCGCGTAGTGCGTACGCCGCAACGAAGGTGGCGCAAGAGCACCTCGCGAGCGTCTGGGCCCGGGAGAGCGGCAACAGCGCCTTCGCGTTGCGGTACCACAACGTTTACGGCCCGGGGATGCCGCGCAACACCTCGTACGCGGGCGTCGCGAGCATCATGTGCTCGGCGCTGAGACGTGGCGAGCCCGCGCAGGTTTTCGAAGATGGTGGGCAGAGACGCGACTTCGTGCACGTGCGCGACGTCGCCGCCGCAACTGCCGTGGCGGTCGACGCGACGGGCACAGCAACAGGACTGCACGCGTACAACGTCGCGAGCGGCGAGCCGCACACGATCGGGGAGCTCGCGACCGAGCTGACGCGCGCGCTCGACGGCCCGACGCCGGTGGTGACCGGCGAGTACCGTCTTGGTGACGTGCGGCACCTTGTCGCCACGCCGGAACGGGCAGAACGCGAGCTGCGGTTCCGGGCGCGGGTGCCGTTCGCCGCGGGCATCGCCGACCTCGCGAGCGAGCTGTCCGAGCCCTCGGCGCGTTGAACCGTGGCCGTAGACGTCGTCCTGCCGTGCCTCGACGAGGCCGCGGCGCTCGGCTGGGTCATCGATCGCATGCCGGCCGGGTACCACGCGGTCGTGGCGGACAACGGCTCGCGCGATGGTTCGGCCGCGATCGCTGCGGCCCGCGGTGCCGACGTCGTCACCGTCCCGCAACGCGGCTTCGGCGCGGCGTGCCACGCCGGGCTGCTCGCCGCCAGCACCGACGTCGTATGCGTCATGGACGCCGATGCGTCCCTCGACCCGGCCGAGCTGCCACGTGTCGCCGGCCCGGTCCTCGACGGCAGCGCCGACCTCGTGCTTGGTCGGAGGAACGCGCCGCGGGGTACGTTCCCGCCGCACGCGCGGGTGGCCAACGCCGTCCTCGCCTGCGCGCTCGGCATGCGTACCGGCGTGCGTGTGCACGACCTCGGTCCGATGCGTGCGGGCAGACGAGCCGCGCTGCTCGACCTCGACCTGCGCGACCGGCGGTTCGGGTACCCGCTTGAAATGCTGCTGCGCGCCGGCCAGCGAGGCTGGCGCGTCGACGAGGTGCCGGTCGGTTATCGCCTCCGCGCTGGGCGCTCGAAGGTAACCGGCACGGTGCGCGGGACATTGCGGACCATCCACGACATGGCGCGGGTGCTCGCCACATGAGGGCCGGGCCGGACACGGAGTTCGTTGGGGTCCAGATCCTGGTCCTTGCCAAGCGCCCCCGCCCGGGCCGGGTGAAGACGCGGCTGATCCCCGCGTACACGGCACCGCAGGCCGCCGCGCTCGCTGCCGCGGCCCTCGCGGACACGCTGGACGCCGTCGCCGACACCCGGTGCGCGGCGCGGGTACTGGCCTTCGACGACTCGCCCGACGGCTGGCTGCCGGCGGGTTTCACCTTCGTGCGTCAGCGCGGTGACGGGCTGGCGGAACGGCTGAACAACGCCATCGCCGACGCCCACGCCCGAAACCCGCTGCCGACCCTGCTCGTGGGCATGGATACCCCGCAACTGGACGCAGGCAAGCTCACCGGCGCCGCCCGTAGATTGGTCTCCGGTCCGTACGATGCGGTGCTCGGCCCGGCGACCGACGGCGGTTTCTGGGCGATCGGGATGGGATCGCCGCATCCGGACGCGTTCAGCAGGGTGCCGATGTCCACCGCGACCACCTGTCGTGCGCAACTCCAGCAACTCACCCGGCTCGGCTTCCGGGTCAGCGAGCTACCGCCGCTCACCGACGTCGACGACGCGACTACGGCGACGGCCGTCGCCGCGAGCGCGCCGGGCAGCAGGTTCGCTGCACGCCTCGCGACATTCCAGAACGCCGAGCACCCGTCCACGGACGGGACCGCTCGCCGCGTACGGACCGGCGACGAGCGCCGACCTGTACGCGTGCCATGATCACGGCATGGACGACGGCAACGGCCGGCCGGTCACGATCGTTACGGGCGGCAGCCGCGGCATCGGCGCCGCGACCGCGCTGGCGTTGGCCCGTGCCGGCCACGATGTGGCGATCAGCTACCGCGAGGACGCGGACGCCGCCGAGCGCGTCGTCGCATCGGTGACCGCAGAGGGCGCCCGGTGCGTAGCCATCCGCGCAGACGTTACGGGCGAGGACGACGTGGAACGGCTGTTCGCGGACACGACAAGCGAGCTGGGCATGCCGACCGGGCTGGTCAACAACGCCGGGCTCACCGCGTACATCGGTGACCTCGCCGACACGCCCGTCGACATCATCGAGAAGGTGATCGACGTGAACTTCTACGGCGCGGTCCTCTGCGCTCGCCACGCCGCCCAGCTGATGCCGCCGCGGCGGGGCGGCCGGGGCGGAGCGATCGTCAACGTCTCCTCGGCTGCTGCCACGCTCGGCTCGGCCCACGAGTACGTGCACTACGCCGCGGCCAAGGCGGCGGTCGAGACCCTCACCGTCGGGCTGGCCAAGGAGCTGGCCGAGGACGCGATCCGGGTCAACGCGGTGGCACCCGGGATCGTTCGCACCGACATCCACGCGGCGGCCGGGGCTCCAGAACGCGTCGAGCAGGCCGCGTCCCGCATCCCGCTCGGCCGGGCAGGAGAAACCCAGGAGGTCGCCCCCGCGATCGCGTGGCTGCTCGGCTCTGAGGCGTCCTACGTCACCGGCGCGGTCCTGCGCGTCACCGGCGGTCTGTAGCGGCCGGACCCGTCGGTGCCGTTCAGTTGAGCGCGAGTGCGGCGTCCGGCTCGAGTACGCGGAACGTGAAGCTCTCCTCAAAGTAGAGTTGCACCGCGTCGCTGTCGTGGTGGCTGTAGCCGACGGAGATGTCCTGGCCGACGTCGAGCAGGAAGTCGCCGCCCCTCTCGCTGACCACCACGGCGCCGTCCACGCCGGGAGCCCACAGGATGCTGCCGCCGACGACCTGCTTGAGATGGTCGAAGAGCAGGTGGCCGCCGTGCTCGGCGGTCTGGATGATCCTGGTGTACCCGGCCGGGCCGATGGCGAGCGCGTACGGCCCGACGATGCCGTTGCACCGCAGCTGGTCGACGGCGCGGGCCACCACACCGGGGTACGCGTCGCAGTCGTCGCCGAGCGTGCCCGACCCGTACGGTGAGGCCTGCGCGATGCCGGTGATGCCCGCGGCCGCCCAGCCGTGGAACACCGTACGGTTCTCGACCTCGGCGACCTTGCCGGCGGCGCGGGCGAGGTCGTCGAAGTCCGGGTCGCTCGCACCGCGCTGCAGCTCGTCGATCTCCTGCCTGCTCACTGTGAACGGCACCGTGTACTCGGCGAGCGGCAGCACGCGGCGCTGCTTGGCGGTCACCCCGTCCGTGCTGATGCCCGGCGGGCCGTCGAGCGCGGTGGTGCGCCCGAGCGACACCGACGACTGCTGCCAGCCGCTGGGGCCCTTCCAGTCGGCCAGCTTGCGGGCGGCGAGCAGCGGTGTGAGCCGTTCGCGTGCCTCGTCGTCGATCGCTTGCCACGCCACTGTCGGGATGGGCGCGAGGCCACGAAGAAGGTGGTCGCCGGCACTCACTTGCGCTTCACCGCCTTTTCAGGCTGCCGATGCCGAGCGAGGTGTCCTCGCCTCCGCCGGCGGCCGGGTTGATCTCGGCTTCGACCTCCCGAACGTACTCCTGCGGGGGCTTGTCGGAGGTGTCGACCCCGCGGGCGCCCTTGTGGGCCTCGAGGAACTCCGCGAAGTGCTTGCCGAGCGACTCCCGTAGGCCGATGGGCGCGTTCAGGCGGAAGTCCGCGAGCCCCTCGCGCTCCTCCTCGGCCATGTGGTCGTCGTTGGCCACCCGCGCCCGCCCGACGGCCTGCCACCACTCGTCGCTGCCGACCGGGTGCCGGTCCGCATCGTGCGCGCCGTCACGGATGTCGTTGTGGTCGTCGATGGCGTCGAGGGTTTCCTCCTCGGGGTCCTCGCCGCGCTTGAGCAGCTGCGGGTAGAAGATCTCCTCCTCGGCGACGGCGTGCAGGTCCAGATGCGCGGACAAGGGGTCCCACACCGTGCGCAACGCGTCGGCATCGGCGTTGCGCGCCTGCAGCTCGTCCAGCGCTGCGAACTGCTCGCGGAACCATTCGTGGTCGTCGAGGATCAGCTGGGTGATGTCGGCCATAGACCCTCACGCTATGCCGTACGGGCTGGGACGGCCAGTTCGGCGGTCAGCGACTGGGGGCAGTGTGAGGATGTCGTCAGCATCGAGGTCGAGGTGGTCGAGCAGCAGCCCCGCGACGCGGCGTAGGGAGTACGGCGGGTGGTGCAGCGCGAGCCTGGCGCCGCTCGCTTCGTACACCGCATTCGCGGTACGTATCAGTGCCTCGGTGCCGGCCAGGTCGATGAACTCGAGCTCGGCCAGCTCGAGATGGATGAGCCCCTTGGTGTCGCAGTGCTGACCGGTCACCTTGTCGAGCACGCTGGTGAGCCCCTTACGGCTGGCGAGATCCACCTCGCCAGCGAGCCGCCAGCCCGGACGACTGTCGGTGAGCGTTTCTGCGGTGAACAGCTGCCCGGTCACATCGCTTCCTTGCCGTTGTCGCTCGGTGACCCGCGCCGATCGCACGCGGCAGTGCGCAGTCGCGTTGGGCAGGCCGTCTCGGCTGGACGGCTCAACCGGAGACTCAACGATAGTGAGGCCGGTCAGCACGGGAAAGCCAGGAAGCGAAGCTCGGTCCCCCGAAACCAGACCAGCAAACGAAACACCGAGTTGGTGCTCAGCCGGCACCAGGCAGGCACACCAGTACTCGCCCGCCCTCCACGCGGACGTCGAAGGCGGGTTGTGGGGCGGTCGCCGGTCCGCGCACCACCGCGCCGTCGTCCAGCCGGAAGCGGCTGCCGTGCCAGGGGCAGGTGACGCACCCGTCGCTGAACTCCCCCTGGTGCAGGGGTCCGGAGAAATGGCTGCAGCGGTCGGAGAGCACCCACACCTGCCCGTCCTGGCGCAGGGCGAGTACGGCTGCGGTGTCCAGCAGCAGGCGGCGGGGCTGCCCCTCGGGCAGGTCGTCGATGCCGCACAGCTCCTGCCAGCCCGGTGCCACCAGGTGCGGGAACTCCTCCGCGTGGTTGGCCCCCGTCGCCTGCCGTTGGGACAGGTGGCCGCCGAGGAAACCTCCGAGAGTGGCGACGGCGAGTCCTGCGTAACCAAGGGCCTTGCCTCCCCGGTTGCGTCGGCGGGCGACGAGCGCGGCGGAGTACAGCGATACCGCGACGACGTTCGCCGCGGCGTGTACGACCCCGACGCGCTGCTGCTGCTCGTGGCTCTCGCTGAGGTCTGCTGCACCCGCGAGCACGGCCGGTAGCGTCGCCGCGACACCGACCCCGAGCAGCACCTCGGTCTCGCGGTGCGGTCCCGGAAGCAGGTCGATGATCGCCGTCCCGATGAACGCGCCGAGTGGCAGCTGAACCGCGGGTGGGTGTACCGGGTGTCCGAGCCACACTCCGTGCAGGGCGTCGCGTACCGCGCCGGGTGGGAGAACGCGCTGTGTGGCCTTACGGACCGGATCGGCAACACGGTCGAGCACCGTCGCGTGTTCGAGGCGTGCTACCAGGGCACTGAGACTCACATCGGCCTCCTGGTCTCGCCGGTCTCGTCGCGATAGACGTTCCCGTTTCCCCGCCGACGATGCATCGGGGGGCCAGCCGCGACCACGGGTGACCGGTCGTGAGGTGGGTAGGTAGCTGACATGGTCACCGATGTGGCGCAGCACGGCCCGGATCGGCGTACGCGCGACGGCACGCTGCCGCAGCGCCTGCTCGGGTGGGGCGCGGAACGCGACCTCAGCGGGCTGGACGATCCGGAGCTGTGCAAGATCGCGAGTCGTGACCTGTCGGCCGAGGGCCTGCTCGGACTCCCGTACCCGGCGGGCGGGAACACGCCGGCGCGGCTCGCGGCGTTGCGTACGCTGGGCCGCCTCGACCTGACGCTCGGCCGGTTGGCGGAGGCGCACACCGACGCCGCGGCGATCCTGGCCGAGCTCGGTGGTGACCCGCCGGCTCGCGGCACTCTGTGGGGAGTGTGGGCTGCCGACCCGCCGCACCAGCGGCTGGGCGCCCGCCACGACGCGTCGGGCTGGCGGCTCGACGGGGTGAAGCCGTGGTGCAGCGGCGCCGCGGCGTGCACACACGGCGTGGTGTCGGCGCACGCCGACGACGGCTACCGGTTGTTCGTCGTCGACACGGCCGACCCGAGCGTGCGGCCGGTCGAGGGCACCTGGCCGGCGTACGCGATGCCCGGCAGTGACAGCCGCAGCCTGCGTTTCGACGGCGCACCCGCCGCTGTTCTGGGCGGTCCCGGTGCCTACCTCGACCGGCCGGGCTTCTGGTACGGCGCGATCGGCGTCGCCGCCGTGTGGTTGGGCGGTGCCGAGGGCGTGGCGGACGCCCTGCACGGCGCCCACGCCCGCCGGCCGCTGCACGAGCACGCCCTCGCTCACGCGGGAGCAGTTGATGCCGCGCTCCATGCCGCGCGGGTCGTCGTCGAACGCGCCGGTGCCGAGATCGACGCCGACCCGAAGGATGCGGACGGGCAAGCATGCGTGCGCGCTCTGCGTACCCGTGCGGTCGTCGAGTCCGCCGCGACCGACACCGTGGAACGGGTCGGCCGGGCGTTGGGTGCCGCCCCGCTCGCCCTCGACCGCGCCCACGGCCGCCGGGTCGCCGACCTCGCCCTGTACCTGCGGCAGAGCCATGCCGAGCGAGACCTCGCCGACCTGGGGGAGCGTGTCCTGCCCACGGCGGAGGAGAGCGTCCAGTGAGCCGGGTGATCGCGGGTTCGGGCACACCCGAGCAGGAGTGGCGGCCCTGGCTGGCGAGCCGTCGATGGCCCGTGCTCGACGTGGACGCGCTGGCGCGAGCAGGTCGGGTCGTGGTGCTGGCCGCGCATCCAGACGACGAGGTCCTCGGCGTCGGCGGGCTGTTGCGGATACTCGCCGACCGTGGCGTACCGCTCGCCGTGGTCTGGGCCACGGACGGCGAGGCGTCGCATCCCGACTCGACGGCGATCACGGCGGACGCGCTGCGCGAGCTACGGCGCGGCGAGGCGGTGCGAGCGCTGACGGCACTCGGCGTGCAGGTACGCGAATCCACGCGCCTGTGCCTCCCCGATTCCGGTGTGGCCGCGTGTACGGCTGATCTGGTCGACGGCATCACTCGCGCATCCGGGCTCGACGAGCCAGGTACGGTGCTGATCGCTCCGTGGCGGTACGACGGGCATCCCGACCACGAGGCCTGCGGCCATGCCGCAAGCGACCTCGCCGCGGCGGCGGGCGCGGCCCTGATCGAATATCCCATCTGGGGTTGGCACTGGGCGGCGCCCGGCGATGGGCGGGTGCCGTGGCGGAGTGCCCGGCGAGTGCTGTTGCCCGCCACGGTCGCCGCGGCGAAGGAACATGCGATCGCGGAGTTCCGGACCCAGACGGTTCCGCTCGGTGACCAGCCGGCGGACGCGCCCGTCCTGCCATCGGACGTCGTGACTCGGTTCACCCGGGGGGAGGAGGTCGTGTTCACGTGCGAGCAGAAGAGCGGGAACGCGAACCGGTGAGCGTGCTGGATGCGTACTTCGACCATCTCTACGCCGACTCGGACGACCCGTGGGGCATCGAGACGCGGTGGTACGAGCAGCGCAAGCGCGCGCTCACCCTGGCGTCCCTTCCCGAGGCGCGTTTCCGCAGCGCGTTCGAGCCAGGGTGCTCGACCGGGGTGTTGACCCGTGCGCTGGCGGAACGTTGCGACCGGCTGCTTGCTACCGACATCGCCGGCCGCCCGCTCCATCTCGCCCGCAAGCGACTGTCGGGCTGTTCGCAGGTGCGCGTCGAGCGGATGGCCGTGCCGTACGAGTGGCCGGAGGGCGAGCGCTTCGACCTGATCGTGCTCAGCGAACTCGGCTACTACCTCGACCGCGACGCGGTCGTACGACTGATGAAGCTGACCGCGGAGAGCCTCGATCCCGGCGGCACTGTCGTGGCTTGCCACTGGCGGCATCCGGTAGAGGGCTACCCGCTACGGGGTGACGAGGTGCACGACGTTCTGGCCGCCGCCCGTGGACTCGCCCGGCTCGCTCGCCACGAGGAGGACGACTTCCTGCTCGACGTGATGACGCCGGCACCGGCTACATCGGTGGCCCGGCGGACGGGGGTGGTCGGTTGACATCCGCGGTCGGCGTCGTGGTGCCTGCCCACGATGAGGAAGAGCTGCTGCCCAGGTGTCTCGCCGCATTGCGGAAGGCGACCGCCAACCTCGCCGCACGCCCCGCACCGCCGCGCGTGCACGTGGTCGTCGTCCTGGCCCGGGCGGTCGGGATGCGACACCTGCTCGACCTGGAGGCGGAGCTGGTGCCGGAGCGGCTGTGGCTGGCGACGACCGATGCCGACTCGGCGGTCCCGCCGCACTGGCTGACCCGGCAGGTGGACCTGGCCGCGTGCGGTGCCGACGCGGTCGTCGGAACCGTGGACGTCCATCCCGAGGATGGGGCCGACCGGCATCTGGTACGGCGGTGGGCGTCGCGCTACATGGTCGGCAACCCGCATCCCCACGCGCACGGTGCCAACCTGGGCGTCACCGCGGCCAGGTACCTCGCGGTCGGCGGTTTCCCACCGCTGCCGAGCGGGGAGGACGTCGCCTTCGTCACCGCGCTGGGGCAACGGGGAGTCGCGCGCGAGCGAGACCTGGCGGTCAGGACGAGCCCGCGCCGCCACAGCCGCGCCCCGTCCGGGTTCGCCGGCACCCTCGCCGCGATCTGACCGCATCCGGTTACCGTGATCATCGGCGTATCGGGCACGGTTCGGCGCGAGCCGTGGCCGGAATGACGATGATCGCCGCGGAGGGGCGACCGGTGGCTCAGTCCAGCGCCTGGTTCCGCGCGCCCTCGAAGTCGCTGAGCGAGGTGTCGTAGTCCTTGGCGCCGACGGGGTACATCGTCGCCATCCAGTGGTGGAAGTTGTCGCCCCGCGCTCGCAGGTCGGTGTAGAGGCGGTGCAGCATGCCGTCGCGCAGGCTCCGGTACGCGGGGTCCGGGTAGACGTTGGTGAGCTCGTCGGGGTCGGTGGTGAGGTCGTACAGCTCGTTGACGCTCTCGGGGTTGACGACGAGCTTCGCTGCCTCTGTGCGCAGCATCCGTTGCGGGTACGGGAAGTGGTGCCCGTGGAACTCCGCGACTATCGCGTCGCGCCAGTAACCGACGTCCTCGCCGCGGGTGAGCGGCAGCACGCTGCGGCCGTCCGCGTCGGGGTCGGGTGGCAGGCCGGCGAGATCGAGGATCGTCGCGGTGTAGTCGACCAGGCTGACGAAGCGCTGTTCGCGGTGCCCGCGCAGACCGTCGGGTGTGCGCAGCAGGCCGGGGATGCGGTAGATGTCGTCGTACATCGCCGGGCCCTTGTCGTGGAGCCGGTGCGCGCCGGTGAACTCCCCGTGGTCGGCGGTGAACGCCACGCCGGTCGTGTCCCACAGGTCGAGCTCGCGCAGCGCGCGCAGCAGCCGGGCGACCTGCTCGTCGATCAGCGTGACGTAGCCCCAGTACGCCGCGATCAACCACCGCCACGTCTCGGCGGGCAGGGTGTCGTAGGTCCAGTGCTCGCAGTACCGCTGCTGGACCGGCGGCTTGCCGGCGAACGTCTCGCTGACCGACGCGGGCAGCGTGACGTCGTCGGGGGCGTACATGTGCAGGTATTCGGCGGGCAGCAGGTAGGGCAGGTGTGGGCCGAAGTAGTGCATGGCCAGGAAGAACGGCCGGTCGGTCGTGTGCCGGTCCCGTGCGTACGCGGTGAGCGAGGCGATGGCCTGGTCGGTCAGGAACTGCTCGAAGGTCGCATCGGCCGGCTGGACCAGCCGCCCGGCGAGCAGGTTGCCCGGCTCGCCGTTGGGAAAGGTGCCGCGGACCTCGTCGCGGACCTCTGGGACGGAAAGGCCGCGGTCGGCGAGCCACTCGACGTACGCGGGGTGGTGGATCGGGTTGTGCCAGCCCGGGTAGTGGGTCGCGTCGAAGCCGAACTCCGCCGGCCCGCGCTGCCGCCCGACGTGCCACTTGCCGACGTGGCCCACGTTGTAGCCGGCCCGGCGCAACCGGCTGGAGAACGGCGTGAACGTGTCCGGCAGCTCTTCCTGGTAGCCGACGTTGCGCTCGTAGTTGGCCAGCAGCTGGTGCCGGAACGGCATTACGCCGGTGAGCAGGCTCGCCCGCGCGGGCGTGCAGATCGCTGACGGGGTGAAACAGTTGTCGAAGACCGTGCCGTCGGCCGCGAGGCCGTCGAGTGCGGGTGTTCGTACGTGCGGGTTTCCGTAGCATCCGAGGGTGTCGACGCGGTGCTGGTCGGTCATCACGAACAGGATGTTCGTGGGGTCCGGCATGCGGCGCACCTCCGGTCGGTCCGTGCCAACCTACCAAGGGGATCATTCGTTCTCCGACAGTCGAGGCCCCCCCACCTGCAGCGATAGCGTCTCGGCTGTTCAGCTAGGAATGATCCCCTTGGTTCCGGCTACCGCGGTTCTCAGGCGAAGTGGTGCAGCCGGGTGAGCGGCAGCGCGGTGGCCGCCGGTAGCCCCGTAGGCGTGCCGTCGACGAGTACGGGGCTCCCGTCGGTGGGCACGGTCACGGCGGGCACCGCGGTGTTGCGCAGTAGGTTCCGACGCGAAAGCCTGCGGGCGGAGGCGATGGGCAGGTAGCTCGCGCCTGCCGGGAGCCGCCGGGCCGCGCCCTCGTACGCCTCGCGGGCGACGAACACGTGCGCGAGCCGGCGCGGCGCGCCGCCCATGCCGCCGAAGAAGGACCGGTACCGGCGCGGCTGCCCCAGTCGGGTCGAGGCGGCACCCGACCCGCTCAATCCCCACGCGACGAAGCCGGACTTGAGTACGAGGTCGGGTTTCGCCCCGAACCATGCCGGGTGCCAGAGCACCAGGTCGGCGAGCTTGCCGGGGGAGATGCTGCCGACGTGCTCGGCCATCCCGTGCGCGATCGCCGGGTTGATGGTGATCTTGGCGAGGTAGCGCAGCACCCGGGCGTTGTCGTTGCCGCCGGCAGGTTCTCCCGCGCATGCCTTGGCGTGCGCGGCCAGCTGCCAGGTGCGCCGTATCGTCTCGCCGACGCGGCCCATGCCCATCGAGTCGGAGTTGACGATGCTCACCGCGCCCATGTCGTGCAGCGCGTTCTCCGCCGCGATGGCGTGGCCGCGGATGCGGCTGCGGGATACCTCGAGGTCACCAGGGGATAGCGCGTTCTGCCGGTGCACGGTCATCGTCATCGGCAGCAGCTCCGCAACCGTGTTCGTCGTGTACGGCAGCGTCGGCGTCGTCGACGACGCGAGCACGTGCGGGTGGGCGAGTATCTCCAGCAGGTTGGGATGACCGCCGCCGCCTTCGACGTGGTACGCGTGCACGGTGCGGCCGCGGGTCGCGTCGAGGGTGTCGGCGAGCAGGCCGGATTCGTTCAGCGAGTCGGTGTGCAGGGCGACCGGCAGGTCGGCGGAGTCGGCCACGGACAGGCACGTGTCCACGACGGCGGGCTGGGCACCGAAGTCCTCGTGCACCTTGAAGCCGCCGGCGCCGGCGAGCACCGCGGCCTCCAGCACTTCCGGGCGCGCCGATGAACCGCGGGCGAGGAACGCGACGTTCAGCGGTACGTCCGCCCACGCCTCGATCATCAGGTCGAGGTTGCGCTTCGGGTTCACGCCGACGTCCCACACACCGCCGATGCCCATGCCGACGACGGTCGTGACGCCTGCGGAGAGGCCGACGTCGAGCAGGCTGGGACTGGAGAGGTGGACGTGGGAGTCGATCACGCCCGGCGTGACGATGGACCCTTCCGCGGGGAGGATGCCGGTGTGCGGACCCACGGCGAGGTCGACGCCGTCCAGCGCGTCGGGCGAGCCGGCGCGGCCGAGGCCGACGATGCGGCCGTCCTTGATCCCGATGTTGGTCTTCCGCACTCCGAGCAGCGGGTCGAGTACGAGCGCGTTGGTGACGATCAGGTCGAGCTCGGATGCGCGGGCACCACTGGTGACGAGCAGGCCCTCGCGGATCGTCTTGCCGCAGCCGCCGAGCAGTTCGTCGCCGTGCTCGGTGTCGTCGTGCTCGACCTCGATGGAAAGGCCGGTGTCGGCGAGCCGTACCCGGTCGCCGGTCGTCGGTCCGTAGAGCGCGGCGTACGTTGCCCTGTCCATCTCAGTCCACCTCGCCACGGTCGAGCTGGAGCTCCGGCGCGGTCGCATTGCCCGCCAAAGCGACGAGCCGGACGGTGACGGTCTCGCCGGGCGGGAAGCCGAGGCTGCTCCCGGACGGGATGTCGAGCCGGTAACCGGTCGCGGCCGTACGGTCGAAGGACAGCGCGGCGTTGGTCTGCCAGAACGGGTAGTGCGACGTGACGTGCACCGGCGCGGCCGCGGTGTTGGTGACGGGCAGGTCGAGGCGCGGGCGGTCGGGTGCGAGCTCGACCGAGTCGAGGGTCGGGCTGGTGACCGCACCGGGATCGGTCCCGGCCGGTTGCGTACGCAATGGGTCGTCCACCGCGACCAGCGCGGTGCCCGTGGGGAACAGCGCGTCCACCTCGATGTGGCGTACGAGGCCCGCAGCTCCGGGCACGGCCTCGTCGGCGCGTACCGCGTTGCGCCCGGCCTCGACCACGTCCTGCAGAGGGAGGCCGTCCCACGCCGCCTCGAGCACAACGTCGGTCACCAGTGCCGTCACCTCGGGAGCGGACAGCAGCGCGCCGCGGGCGTGCCGGCGCCGGGCCAGTTCGGCCAGCGTGAAGACCGTGAGCCGGTCCTCCTCGGCAGGCGTCAGCCGCATGTCCGAACCTCCTACCAGTCGCGTACCCGTACCAGTCGCTTTCCCCAAATGACCACGTTATCCATGCCACGTCGGCCTTCTCGATGCCTGCAGGCA
>JBOHBN010000007.1:0-33323 GCA_050698355.1 Streptosporangiales bacterium
CTTCTCACTATTCGCACTACCAGGAGCTCATGCCGCACGAACGGCCTCCCGGGTACCTGCAGACCGCCGACCGGGCGCTGCAGGTGCTCGGCGCCTTCACCTCCGACACCCCCTCGTGGGGCGTGAGCGACCTCGCCCGGGCCCTGTACCTGGACAAGTCGCAGGTGCAGCGCCTGCTCGCGACGCTGGCGTACCGGGGTTTCCTCGTCACCGACCCGGTGACCCGCCGCTACCAGCTCGGCCCCACGCTCGTCGCCCTCGGGCGGCTCGCCGAGGCGAGCGACGGCGTGACCCGGGCCGTACGCGACCTGCTGGCGCCGCTCGCGGGGCGTACGGGCGAGAGCGCGGTCCTCAACGTCCCCGACGCGAACAGGTACCGCTGCGCCGCCGCGGTCGACGGGCCGGGGCCGCTGCGGTACGCGACGATCGTCGGGCAACTGTTCCCCGGGCACGGCGGCGCCGGTGGCCACGCCATCTTCGCCTTCCTGTCCGAGGAACGGGTCCGCGGCCTGTTCGGCGAGACGCTGGAACGGTTCAGCCCCACCACGCCGACCACCCTCGACGAGCTGCTCGCCATCCACGCCCGCGTACGCGAGCGCGGCCTCGCGGTCTCCGACGGCGAGTACGACCACCGGGTGGAGGCGGTCGCCGCCCCGGTCTTCGCCCAGGCCACCGTCCTCGGCGCCGTCTCGGTGATCGGGGCGCGCGACAGCGTGCACCCACACCTCGACCAGATCATCGGCGAGGTCCGGCGCACCGCCGACGAGATGACCGCCGCCCTGGCGATCGACGCCCCAGCACCAACCACCGCAACCGACGAAGGGACCGGTCATGGCACAGGTCCAGCCCGCCTCGCTCACCGGTGACAGCGGGCAGCACCCCCGCGCGTACGAGCCGGTCACGCTCGTACTCGCGATCCTGCTCAGCGTGCTCGGCGCGGTCATCGGCCTGCACCTGGTCACGACGCTCGGCATCTCGGCGAACACCTCGGTCATCGGCGCGCTCATCGCCATGCTCGTCGGGCGAGTCGGCTTCGCCGGCCTGCGGAGCATGCGCTCGGTGCACCGGCAGAACCTCGCGCAGAGCGCGATCTCCGCGGCCACGTTCGCCGCGGCCAACGCGCTGCTGACTCCGATCGCGGTGCCGTACGCGTTCGGGCGTCCCGACCTGGTGTGGCCGATGCTGATCGGTTCGGCGTGCGGGCTCGCGGTCGACGCCTGGGTGCTCTACCGGATCTTCGACAGCACCTTTCTGCCGGCGACGAACGCCTGGCCGCCCGGCGTCGCCGCCGCGGAGACGATCGTCGCCGGTGACCGCGGCGGGCGCCGTGCGATCATCCTCGCCGCAGGCGGCGCCGTCGGCCTCGCCGGGTCGTGGCTCGGCCTGTCCATGTCCGCCGCCGGGGTGGCGTTTATCGGCAACATGTGGGCGCTCGGGATGTTCGGCGTCGGTCTGCTGATCGGGCAGTACGAGCCGGGCCTGCTGCACGTCGACCTCGCCGAGCAGTACATCCCGCAGGGCGTGATGATCGGCGCCGGCATCATCGCGCTCGGCCAGGCCGGTGTCCTGCTCGCCCGTCGCCGCAGGAACCGTACGCCGGCGACCGAGAACGGCGAGCACGATCCCAGCGCCGAGGCGACCGTGGACGAGCGGCAGCTGCGCCGCTCGCTGGTGAGCGGGTTCTTCCTTTTCGTCGGCGGCGCGATCGTGCTCGCCCTCGCGACCGGGCTCTACGCGCAGATGTCGGTACCGCTGCTCGTCGGCTGGATCCTGCTGGCCGGGTTCGCCGCGATCGTGCACGAGATCATCGTCGGCCTCGCCGCCATGCACGCGGGCTGGTTTCCCGCGTTCGCGGTGAGCCTGATCTTCCTCATCCTGGGCCTCGTCATCGGGATACCCGCGCTGCCGCTGGCGATCCTCGTCGCGTACTGCGCCTCGACCGGGCCCGCGTTCGCCGACATGGGCTACGACTTCAAGGCGGGCTGGATGCTGCGCCGCAACCGCCGGCCGTGGACCGCCTTCGAGCTCGCCGGGCGCCGCCAGCAGTTCACCTCGGCGCTCGTCGGGTGCGCGGTCGCGCTCGGCACGGTGGCGCTGCTCTGGCACACGTACTTCGACAATGGGCAGATCCCGCCGTTCGCGACGGTGTACGCCGACAGCATCAAGGCCGGGCTGTCCAGCCCGGGCGCCACGGTCAACCTGGTGCTGTGGGCCATTCCCGGCGCCGCGATCCAGCTGATCGGCGGCCCCAAGCGGCAGATGGGCATCCTGCTCGCGACCGGCCTTCTGATCGCGACGCCGAACGCCGGGTGGCTCGTGCTCGGCGCGCTGCTCATCCGCGTGATCTACCGGAAGGTCCGCGGGCCGGAGGGTGAGACCGAGCTGTTCCTCGTCGGCGCCGGCATCATCGCCGGCGACTCGATAGCCGCGACCGCGCAGATCGTGCGGTCATAGAAGGGGGAGTGCATGGAGGTCGCGAGTCGCGTCGAGTCCCGGTCGGCGTACCTGTCGTACGAGGCGGCGCTGGGCGCGCGCAAGCTCGTCGAGGGGATCATGCGGGTCCGCCCGGGCGAGAACGTCGTCATCACGGTCGACACGGCGGGCGACGACCGGGTCGCGGAGCTGACCGCGCAGGCGGTACTCGCCGCGGGCGCAAGCCCCACCGTCGTGCGGTACGAGACGCGGCCGTCGTCGGCGATGGAGCCGCCCGCCCCCGTCGCGGGTGCCGTCACGCACGCCGACGTGTGGATCGAGTACGCGTTCGGCTATCTGATGCACTCCGACGCGTTCCGGCGGGCCATCGACAACGGCGCCCGCTACGCCAACCTCACCGCGATGGACGTGCAGATGCTCGTCGACACCGTCGGCCGGGTTGATTTCGCGGGCGTGACCCGATTGGGCGAGGCGCTCGTACGGCTGCTGTCGGCGGCCGACGAGGTACGGGTCACCACGCCTGCGGGCACCGACATCACCGCTCGGGGCGGCGGCCGGCCGATCAACCTGCGCGGCGTGCCTGCGACCGAGCCCGGGCAGACGGTCATGCTCGCCGGCCAGATCTCCTGGAACCCGCTCGAGGAGACCCAGCAGGGCATGCTGGTCTTCGACGGCGCCGTCTGGCCGCCGGACGAGCTGGGGCTGCTGCGCTCGCCCGTGCGGTGCTCCGTACGCGACGGGCGCGTGGTCGCCATTGACGGCGACGCGGACGCGGGCGTGTTCGACCGGTGGATGGCGAGCCACGACGACCCGAACATGTACCGGATCGCGCACTGGTCGCTGGGCTTCAACCCCGGCGTGCGCAAGCCGACGGGGCGGATCGTGGAGGACGAGCGAGTCTTCGGCTGCGTCGAGCTCGGCATCGGCACCAAGGGCGCGTGGATCGGTGGCGAGCCGTGGGTCGCCGCGGCGCACACCGACGGCAGCATGATGAACCCGTCCATCTTCCTGGACGGCAACGCGATCGAGGAGGACGGCGTGTACGTGCATCCGGAGCTGGCCGCGATCTGCCGCGACCTCGGCATCAGCGGCTACTGAGAGCGGTGTCGAAGTCGATCACGGTAAGTACGCCAAGGCCCACGTACCCGCCCTGCTGGCCGTGAGAAGTAGGTCCCAGGGTACTTACCGTGATCGACTTCATAGGCGGTACGCGAAGGAGCGCGGGAGGAGAGCGGAGTACCGGTGGAGACGACGACATACCGGCGGCCCGGGCTGGTCACACACGAGCACGTGATCACCACGCCGCTGGACCACGACGTGCCCGGCGGCGAGCGGATCGAGGTGTTCGCCCGGGAACTCGTACGCCCCGACCGCGAGGACGAGGACCTGCCGCGACTGCTCATGCTGCAGGGCGGTCCCGGCGGCAAGGCCGACCGACCGGCGACGGTGTCGGGCTGGCTGGCGCGGGCGTTGGACGAGTTTCGCGTCGTGCTGCTCGACCAGCGCGGCACCGGGCGGTCCACGCCGGTGACGCGGCAGACCCTGCCCGAACGCGGCGACCCAGCCGCGCAGGCCGACTACCTGACGCGGTTCCGCGCGGACTCCATCGTCCGCGACGCCGAGCTGCTGCGCCGCGAGCTGGACGGCGACGAGCCGTGGACCCTGCTCGGCCAGAGCTTCGGCGGCTTCTGCGTGCTCACGTACCTGTCGCTCGCGCCCGAGGGCGTACGCGAGGCGCTCGTCACGGGCGGCTTGCCGGCGCTCTCCGGCGGCCCCGACCCCGTCTACCACGCGACGTACCGGCAGGTCGACGCGCGCAACCGCGACTACTTCGCCCGGTACCCCGGTGACGAGGAGCGCGCCAGGACGGTTGCCGCGCACCTGGCCGGCGCCGACGAACGACTGCCGACAGGCGAGCGGCTCACCCCCGAGCGCTTCCAGACCGCGGGTATCGTCCTCGGCAACCGGAGCAGGTTCGACTCCCTGCACGACCTGCTCGAGGACCCGTTCGTACGCAGCGGCGGCGTGCTGCAGCTCTCCGACAGCTTCCTGCAGGGCGTCTCCGGACTCGTGTCGTTCGCGGGCAGGCCGCTGTACGCGCTGCTGCACGAGCCGATCTACTGCCAGGGCGAGGCCGCCCGCTGGTCCGCGGAGCGCGTACGCGACGAGCAGAACGGCGCGTTCGCGCCGGACGCGAAGCCGTTCCGCTTCACCGGGGAGATGATCTACCCGTGGATGTTCGACCAGGACCCGGCGCTCACACCGGTGCAGGAGGCTGCCGAGCTGGTCGAGGGGAAGGCCGACTGGCCCGCGCTGTACGACCCGGCCCGGCTGGCCGAGAACACGGTGCCGGTGGCGGCCGCGGTGTACGTCGACGACATGTACGTCCCGTACGAGCTGTCCGCGGTGACCGCGAGCCGGATCGGGTCGTTGCGTCCCTGGATCACCAACGAGTACCACCACGACGGGATCCGCGAGGACGGCGCGACGGTCCTCGACCGGCTGCTCGACGTCGTACGAGAGAGGCGGTGACGTCATGCGGACGCTGGGGCTCGTGACGATCGGGCAGGCGCCGAGGGACGACCTGACCCCGGAGATCCTGCCGCTCATGCCGCCGTGCCGGGTGGTCGAGCACGGCGCTCTCGACGGCCTTTCGGCCGACGAGGTCGCGGCGCTGGCGCCGGGTCCGGGCGAGCACGCGCTCACCTCCAAGCTGCGGGACGGGAGCAGCGCCGTGTTCGGCCATGACCAGTCCCTGCCGCTGGTGGAGAAGGCCGTGGGCCGCGCCGAGGCGGACGGCGCGGACGTCACCCTGATCGTGTGCAGCGGGTCCTTCCCGCCGCTGAGCCACCAGCGGCCGCTGCTGTTCACCGAGGCTCTCGCGCACCACGCGACCGCCGGGCTCGCCGCCGGCGACCCGGTGGGCATCGTCCGGCCGCTGCCGAGCCAGGTGGACGACGGCGCGGCGGCGTGGGAAAGCACGCTCGGGCGCCCCGTCGCGGCGGCGACCTCGGCGAGCCCGTACACCGACACGCTGGAGGACGTCGCCGCGGCGGCCGCGAGCCTCGCCGACCGCTGCGCATTCATCGTGCTCGACTGCATCGGCTACGACGAGCAGATGCGCGCCCTGGCGGCCCAGGCGAGCGGCCGGCACATACTGCTCGTCCGTACGCTCGCTGCCCGGCTGGCCGGCGAGCTGCTGGTGGGCTGACTCCGGACGCAACACCGGCGCGGCTACGGCGAGCGCTGGGTACGTACCTCGGGATAGCGGTCGGACGGCCCGGTCAACAGCGGTTCCCGCTCGTGGCGTACGACGTGATCGAGGAATGCCGTGAGGTAGGCATTGGCCACGAGCAGCCCCCGGTCCCCGTCGATGTCACCGAGCGGCACCACGTGCCGCAACGGGGCTGCGAGGTAGTAGGCCGCGTAGTCAGTGAAGTTGAAGTGCGCGGTGCCGCGGATGCTGTAGCACCACGTGGGTCCGCTGCTCCCGGCCAGCAGTGCCCTCGCGGCTGTACGGATGCGGCGGCTCTCCGCGTCCACCGGATGGCAGCTGCCTGTGACGCAGGAGCCGTCGCTGCCCAGGACCAGCAGTGGTGCACGCAGGCCGCGGTGCACGACTGCGCCGAACGGCATGCCGTCGAGGTCGGCGGCGCCCCTGCAGCGCCTGTCCCTCGCGCACGCCTGGATCGCCGTCGCGCCGCCGAAGGAGTGGCCCACGTAGGCGGTGCGGGTGGCATCAACGTGCCCGGCGAGCGGACCGTTGAGCTTGGCGACCCGGTCCGCGGCGAACCGCGCGTCGGCGGCCCACGTGCCGATGAGCCGGTTGCCGGCAGCCGGGGTGAAGGTCTCTGGATTGCCGGCCTCGGTGCTCCCCACCACCTGCCCGCGCAGGACGGTCATGTTCGCGCTGTAGGTCGGTGTCACACCGACGACCAGATACCCGTGGCTGGCGATGTCCTCCGCGAACGTGGTGAGCTGCGGCGCCGCCAGGCCCATGCCGGGTTCCAGCACCACGATCGGGAACCGGCCGGGTGCAGGCGGCGCGTTCCGGATCGAGTGGGTGCGGACCGTGCCGAAGCTGCTCTCACCGAGTCGCGGCAGGCCGTCGAAGTGCAGCGCGCCCCATGGACCTGGCTGTAGGCCGCGCGCCGGCCGACCGCGTGCGGCGGCACGGGGTACCACAGCCAGACCGCGAGTTCTCGGTGCGTGCCCGGCCGCGGCGCGAGCGGGTCGACGCGGGAGCCGTCGGTCCAGTCGAACGTCGTCCGGCCGACGCGGTAGTGGCCCGTCGGCGCGGGCAGCGCGACCGGCCGGGCATGCCGCACCACGACGACCGCAACGTACGCACCGAGCGCGAGTACCAAGACGAGGCCGGCAGCCAGGACGGCTCTGAGCACCCGCCGTACGACCACAGCTATGCCCGAGGGCAATCCAGGCGCTCCACACAACGAACCGTAGCCCCTCGCCGTGGGTGCAACCGCGCCAGGCTACACGGCGCATCTTTCTTGCCATCTCCGTATGTGTACGACAAATGGGCTGATGGGACTGCGGTTAGCCCGTTCCGGTGGCAAGCACAAGATCGGAAAGGACCGTTATTACTACGTCGGTGTGGACGACCGGGGTATCGAGCTGGAGATCATCATTGTCCCCGACGACAAGGATCCGGACGGCTGGACAATCACCCACGCCATGCCTACTAGCTACAGGGAGCGACCATGACCCAGCGCGAGCCCCCGGCTCTTGGGCCGGACACCTCGATCGAGGACGTCGACCTCAACGAGGAAGAGACCCACTACCACGGGAAGCGGCTGACCGAGGAAACATTGGACGAGCTTCGCAACCGCAACCTCGTCCCCGGTCGCAAGTCGCTGACCGGTGGGGCGGTGCACTCGCCGCGCGTGCAGTTCCGGGTCTCAAAGAACATCCAGGAAGAGGCCATCCGTCGCGCGGAAGCGGAGGGCAAGAGCGTCTCAGCATTGGCCCGGGAAGCGCTTGAACAGTATCTCCGAAGGCAGGCTAGGAATACTGCACGAGCGATCGGGAGTGTCCGGAAACCCGTTGCCCCGGCGGCCGAGCCAAGACTAGTGTAACGACGCATGCGTACCGCCATGCGTCGTGACCTGACGGCTGCACTCAAGGCCATAGACCGCGTCACCGTCAGCGCGCTACGTTCAGCACTTGCGGCCATCGACAACGCCGAGGCGCCCCCTGCCGGCGAGCACGTCGCCGGGTACGCCGTCGGCCCTGGCGCCGCGGAAGTGCAGCGCCGACAGCTGACCGAAGCCGGCCTGCGCACGATCGTGGAGGCTGAGGTGCGGGAGCGATCGGTCGCCGCGAGCGAGTACGAGCGGGCCGGCCGTGACGACGTCGCGCAACACCTCCGGTCGGAAGCCGACGTGCTCGGCCAGTACGTGTCGCGTTGAGCGGAGGGTCACGAGTATGCGGACGTCGCTGAAGAGATGGGTGTTCGCACGACACTGCCATCCATGGAGTGCCTGGTCTCGGTGGGCAAGTACGCCGTTGGTGCTGGTGCCCATCTGGACACGCAACTGGCGACACGGTGCCCTCGTCGCCGCGTGGATGGCGGTGAACCCGGTGCTGTTCGGTAGACCCGCACATACTCGGGCGTGGGCCTCACGCGCGATGCTCGGCGAGGAGAAGTGGGCCGGTGAGCGGCCGAGAGACGCGGCCATGGCGGTCAACGTCGCCGCGACCGTGAGCTGGGTGGCAGCCGCGCTCTCCGCACGCCGCCATCGCCTCGTACCCGCCGCAGGGACCACCGCGATTCAGATGGCGCTCACGCTCGTCTACTGGGAGCTGATGGTCCGCTACTTCGATCGCGACCGATTACTCGGACGCAACGGCTACAGCGAGCGGAGGAACGTCCGGGCGATCGGGACGGCCGTCTTCGAGCCGACACCGCCGCCCTCGACCAGGAGGGCGAAGGCGATGTCGCCGCGGTAGCCGATGAACCACGCGTGCGTCGGCGGCGGGTCGCCCGACCCGTACTCCGCGGTGCCGGTCTTGCCGGCGACGGGCTTACCCGGCAGGTCGACGCCGCTGCCGGTTCCGGTGGTGACGACCGAGCGCATCAGCGAGCGCAGTGTCTTCGCGTCCTTGCGGTCCAGGCGCACCGGCTTAGCGCCCTTCTTGTCCGGAGCGGGTTCGGTGACCAGCGCCGGCGGGTGCCAGGTGCCGCTCTTCACCGCCGCCGCGACCAGCGCCATAGTTAGCGGGCTGGCGAGCACCTTGCCCTGCCCGATGGCATCGGCCGCCTGCTCCGTCAGGTTTCTTGCCGCAGGAGCCGAGCCGGAGTACGACGACAGGCCGAGCCGGTACCTCGCTCCGAAACCGAACGACCTTGCTGCATCGGCGAGAGCGTCCCTCGGTAGCTGCTTCGCCAGCCGGATGAACGCGGTGTTGCACGAGATCGCGAAATCCGTGCGGAAGCTCGGCGACGCGGCGGTCTCGCCCTCGAAGTTGTGGAACGACCTGCCGCCGACGCTGATGCTGGGCGGGCACGGCACGGTCGTGCCGGGGCGCAGCGACGTGTGGTCGAGCAGGGCGGCGGTGGTGATGACCTTGAAGGTCGATCCCGGCGGGTACCTGCCGAGCAGTGCCCGGTCGTACGACGAGTTGGTCGGGCGGTTCCCGACCGCGAGCACCTCGCCGGTCGACGCCTGGACGGCGACCAGCGCCGCGGGCTTGTCCACGCCGACGAGCGCTCGTTCCGCGGCGTCCTGCACCCGGTGGTCGACCGTGGTCTTGACCGCCTCGCCGTGCCGGCCCGCGAACTTCACCAGGGTCTCCTGGTTCACGTTCTTCTGGTCCCGGACCACGACCCGCCCTCGCGGCACACCGGCGAGGCGCCGCTCGTACGCCGCCTCGATGCCGTACAGGCCGACCTTGTCGGACGCGATGTACGGAGCGCCGAGGTCATCGAGCCGCTCGGAGGAGATCGGCCCCACCACGCCGAGCACCTGGCGCGCCCACTGACGGGTCTTGGCGAGCGGCAGCGTGCCCGACGTGAAGTGCACGCCGGGCAACGGGTGGATCACGGGTTTGACCTTGGTGTACGCCGCCTGCCGCAACGTGATCAACGGCAGGAACGCCTTCGGTGCCGCGTCCGCGATCCGCTTGCGCGTAGCGTCGGCGTCGATGCCGACCTTGCGCGCGAGCACTCGCAGCGTATGCGCCCGGTCGGTCATCAACTTGGGTACGACGCCGACGGTGACGACGTCCTCGTTCAGCACGAGATGGGTGCCGTGGCGTCCGAGGATCGGCGCGCGGGAGGGGAACTGCCTGGTCACCGTCAGGTGCTCGTCCGGTTTCAGCTTCGGGTGGAGCACCGAGCGCTTCCAGACCACCCGCCACCCGGCGCCGGTGTCGCGCAACGCGAACCGTCCCTGGTAGCTCCACTGGACGCTCAGCGTGGTGAGCCGCATGCTCGCGTGGAACGCGGCCCCGGCTCGGTCCTCGCCGAACGTCTTGACCGTGCCGAGGCGCAGCCGCAGCCGCTTGGCATGCAGGGCATCGCGCATGCCGTCGAGGGCGTCGGCGACCGCTCCCGGCCGCGCCGTGGTCAGCCGGCCCGCGGCCTTGCCGTGGCCGGCCTGCCAGTCGGCGAGGAACTCCTTGGCCACCTGCTCGGCGTCCAGCTGCCCCGTGCAGCCGGCAACCGTCGCGGCAGCCAGGCCGGCCGCGAGCACCGAGGCGACCGGCCCACGACGCACGTGTTGCCTAACCGCGCCGGAAGCGCACCTTGCGGGCACGCTCCATCTCGCGCTTCGCGTCCTTCTCCGCGAGCGTCCGACGCTTGTCGTACGCGCGCTTGCCGCGGGCCAGCGCCAGCTCGACTTTGACCTTGCCGTCCAGGAAGTACAGCGAGAGTGGCACAAGCGTGAGCCCGGCCTCCTGGGTCTTGCCGATCAGCCGGTCGATCTCGTGCTTGTGCAGGAGCAGCTTGCGCGGGCGGCGCGGCTCGTGGTTGGTCCACGTGCCCTCGGTGTACTCGGGAATGTGGACGTTCTCCAGCCATACCTCGCCGTCCTTGACCAGCCCGTAGCCGTCGACGAGCGAGGCCCTGCCGTTGCGCAGCGACTTCACCTCGGTGCCGGCCAGGGCGACGCCGGCTTCGTAGGTGTCGAGGATGTGGTAGTCGTGCCGCGCCTTGCGGTTCTGCGCGATGACCTTGCGGCCCGTTTCCCTGGACACGGCGCTACACCCGCAGATATCGACGGATCGTGAAGAACGAGGAGAGCATCGAGAGCAGCACGCCGGCAATCAGCAGCGTGATGATGATCAGGTACACGTCCCCCCACCCGAGGAACGCGAACTGCAGGAACCCGGGTCTGATCTTCAGGTCGACGAGCCACTTCAAGCCGTACACGGCACCGGACGCGATGACCCCGCCGCACAGGCCGGTCACCGCTCCCTCGAGCAGGAACGGCATCTGGATGGCGAAGTTGGACGCGCCCACGAGCCGCATGATGCCTGTCTCTCGTCGCCTCGAGAAGGCCGCGAGCCGGATCGTGTTCGCGATCAGCAGCAGCGCAGCGAGCAGCCCGAACCCGGCGAGCAGTAAGGCGCCGTTGCGAATCGTGTTGAGGATGCGGAAGAACTTCCCCAGCACCGAGTGGAAGTCGTACACGCCGCTCACGCCGGGACGGCCCTGGACCGCGCTGCTCACCACCTCGTACTTCCTGGGGTCCTTGAGCTTCACCCGGTACGACGCGGGGAGGTCGCCGACGCGGATGTTGTCGACGAGCACCGGGGTGTCCTCGAACTGGTTGGAGAACCGCTTGTAGGCCCGCTTCTCGCTCTCGTAGTAGACCTTCTGCACCTGCGGAAGGTCAATGAGTGTCTGCTTCAGCTGGTTCTGCTGCTGGTCGGTGATCGGCCCGGTCTGCTGGCAGGGCGTGGTCTGGGTCCTGTCGCCGCACAGGTAGACGGTGACCTCGACCTTGTCGTACCAGTAGTTCTTCATCGCGCCGACCTGGGCCCAGATGAAGAGTCCGACACCCAGCAGGGTCAGGGCCACCGCCGTGGTCACCACGACGCCGAGGGACATCGTGAGGTTACGGCGCAGGCCGATCCACATCTCCGAGAGGATGAAACGCAGTCGCATGGGCTTTCGATGGGGCGGCTGCGGGCCGCCGCTACCTACCTTCCAACACGGGGTGCGGGGTACGTCTTGTCGGTTGGCGCCTAGCTGGAGTAGCCGTAGACGCCGCGGGACTGGTCCCGAACGATCTTGCCCGAGTCGAGCTCGACGACTCGCTTGCGCATCGAGTCGACGATCGCCGCGTCGTGCGTGGCCATCACGACCGTCGTCCCGGTGCGGTTGATCCGGTCCAGGATCTTCATGATCCCGATACTCGTGGCGGGGTCGAGGTTACCCGTCGGCTCGTCGGCGAGCAGGATCATCGGCCTGTTGACGAACGCGCGAGCGATCGCCACGCGCTGCTGCTCACCGCCCGACAGCTCGTCCGGCAGCCGGTCCTCCTTGCCGTCCAAGCCGACCAGCTCGAGCGTCTCGGGCACCCAGCGGTTCATCAGCTTCTTGTTCTTGCCGAGTACCTGGAGGGCGAACGAGACGTTCTCCCGTACCGTCTTGTTCGGCAGGAGACGGAAGTCCTGGAACACGCAGCCGATCTGGCGGCGCAGCTGTGGCACCTTCCACCGGGACAGCCGGGTGAGCTCCTTGCCGGCGACGTGGATGTTGCCGGCCGAGGGGCGGTCCTCGCGGAGCACGAGGCGGATGAAGGTCGACTTGCCCGAGCCGGAGGCGCCGACGAGGAAGATGAACTCGCTCTTGCCGACCTCGACGGAGATGTCTTGCAGGGCGGGGCGGTTCTGGGTGGGGTAAGCCTTGGTTACGTCATCAAAGCTGATCACAGGAGCATCACGGATGGCAGTCTAGGGGTCTTGTGGGGCAATCGCGCGTACCCCGGGGCCGGTCGGCGGGGGCGCTGACCACGACATTACCCGTCGCTGGGATACAGATGGCACTATGGGAGTGTAAGCGGCGTACGACCTGCGATGGCGCAAGGGTGCCGTGGCGCACCGTACCAGCGCGGGCCGGTCGCCGGCCAGCGACGACGAGAGGCCGAGATCGTGCGGCGTGACCACCTTATCTGCGCCAGCTGTTCCGGCCGCGTGGTGGAGGGGCGCTGCCCCGTCTGCCGGGAGGCGAGGGCGCAGCTGTTCGGCGGCCCGTCGCCGGTCGTGTACCTCGTACTGGCCGTCCTCGCGCTCCTCGCGGTGGTGTGGGGCGTGGCGTACTCCATGGCCTGACCCGCCCGGGGCCGCATGGTGCCTTTGATGCCCCCATGACGGCGTGGTGGGCACTTTGCGGCCCTACGAGACGCGCGGTCAGCCCTTGCCGGACTCCCGGATGCGGCGCCAGCGGATCTCCGCCTCGATGAACGCGTCGATGTCACCGTCCAGGACGGCCTCGGTGCTCGACGTCTCCACCTCGGTACGCAGGTCCTTGACCATCTGGAACGGGTGCAGCACGTAGTTGCGGATCTGGGTGCCCCAGCTCGTGGTCGACTCGCCGCGCAGGCCCTGGATCTCGGCCGCCTCCTCCTGGCGCTGGCGCTCCAGCAGCTTGGCCTTCAGCACCTCCATCGCACGCGCCCGGTTCTGGATCTGCGACCGCTCGTTCTGACAGCTCACCACGATGCCGGTCGGCAGGTGCGTCACCCGCACCGCCGAGTCGGTGGTGTTGACGCCCTGGCCGCCGGGGCCGGACGAGCGGAACACGTCGACGCGGATCTCGTCGTCGGCCACCTGGATCTCGTCGGTCAGCTGCACCACCGGGACCACGTCCACGCCGGCGAACGAGGTCTGCCTGCGGCTCTGGTTGTCGAACGGTGAGATGCGGACCAGCCGGTGCGTGCCATGCTCGCCCCGCAAGGTTCCGTACGCGTAGGGCGCACGGACGGTGAACGTCGCGGACTTCAGGCCCGCTTCCTCTGCGTACGAGGTGTCGTACACGTCGACCCCGTAGCTGTGCCGGTCGGCCCACCGGCCGTACATGCGAAACAGCATCTCTGCCCAGTCGGCGGCATCGACCCCGCCGGCCTGCGAATTGATCGTGACCAGTGCCTCGCGCTCGTCGTACGGATCGGACAGCAGCGTACGGACCTCGAGCTCGCCGACCTGCTTGGTGAGCGCCGCGAGCTCGCGCTGCGCCTCGGCCAGGGTGGCGGCGTCGTCCTCGGTTTCGGCAAGCTCGAACAGCACCCGCAGATCGTCGACGCGCGTGCGCAGGTCGGTAACCCGGGTGAGATGGGCCTGCAGGTACGACAGGCGGCTGGTCACCTGCTGCGCGTATGACTGGTCCTCCCACAGGCCGGGCTCTGCAGCCTGCTGTTCCAGGTCGGTGATGTCCTTGCGCAGCTGGTCGAGGTCAAGCACCATCTCCACGCCGCGCAGGGTCTTGTCGAGTTCGTCCAGCGCCGCTTGGGAGTCCGCAGAGATGGCCACGTCGGACAAGGTTACGGCGTGACCGCGCGCCGCGACGAATCAGCCGGTGAGCTGCTCCAGGTCGAACGCGTACCCGACCATCCAGCTGGGATCGACCCGGAAGTAGACGATCTCCTCACCCCAGTTGCTCGGCGACTCCCCGTAGTGCCGGGTCAGGTGGTCGTCGACCCAGTCGAAGTCGGGATGATCGCGGGTGAGCTCCTCGACCCGCCCGTTGGTGAAGACGCCGAGGCGCTCGCCGTCGAGGTAGGTGAGACTCACCGCCGGCCTGCTGCGCCGCGGTCGGCGGCGTACGCCGGCCCGGCACGACGATGCTCCGGAGGTGCCGGTTCGCTGACGCAAGCAAGGAATCGACCAGCCGCTGTATTTCCAGAAGGTCTTCTGAGGTCTCACGCATGCGGGGAGTGTGGCACCGAGCACCGACAGCAGGATTACTGGTAGCAATACGGCGGTCACGCTCAACCAAAGTCAGTACGGCGAATACAAAAGAAGAGTAAACCGGCCCGGAGTGACCAGCGTCACGCGTACGCCAGGACGTTTGACGGCGACCGAGCAGTACGCCAGAACCGAGAAGAGCACGCCGATGGCAGACACCGCATGGCAGGCGCCGCAAGCCCATTACCGGCTGCACGGTCCCGTCCCGGCGTGGCAGTCGATCCCCGGCTTCGTCCGATTGGCCGTCTGGGTCTGGGCAATCAGCGTGATCGTCGGGCTGATCGCGGCCGTGATCAGCTTCCTGTTCTTCCTCCTGACCGGAGCCGCGTTGCTCGGCGGTCTGGGCTCGTGAGGCGTTCCGGTCCGCACACCGTGGCCGGGAGCCGCCAGCCACCCATGGATTCCCGCGGCGGGGTGCCGCGGTAAGGCGAGGGACGCCCGGCCCCAGTCCCGAGCAGGAAAAGGCCGGACACCCCTCTCGACCCCTCGAAAGGGGCCCACATATGAAGGTAACAACTCTCGCGCGTCGGCACCTGCCGATCGCCATCGGTGCCTCGGCGCTCGTCCTCGGCGGCGTCCTCGCTTCGGCCGGGTCGGCCGGTGCCGCCGACCACGGCAGCCAGATCAAGAACTACCCGCTGCAGCAGATCGACATCGGCGAGGCCGGCGTCTCGGGTGTCAAGGGTGACGGGCAGGACGAGGTGCAGCACCAGTCGATCGGCCAGAGGGACATCGCCGGGAGCGGCGTGTCCGGTTCGGCCGGCGATACCGCCGGCGAGATCGAGAAGGGCTCGGTCGGTGGGCAGGACCTCAGCAAGTCGGTGAACACGAAGCTGAACCAGGTTCCCGACTACACGGTCGCCAACACCGAGGTTCGCTGGCACGCCGGTAACAACAACGAGAGCGCCATCGCCTGTGCGGAGGGCCAGGTCGCTCTTGGTGGCGGATACGGGATGTCCGGCACTGCCAATGGTGACGTCGCAGACGTTCATGTGGACGCGAACGAGCCGGTCTACAGCGATGGTATGGCTACTGGCTGGCACGTCACTGGCTCCGCCGCGGGCGACGTCAACGTCAAGGCCTGGGTGATCTGCGCGGGCTGACCACGAAGATCGCGGGAAGCGCGCCCGTTGCGGGTGACGGGTGCGCTTCCAACGATCATGCTCAGCGCTATGGCCCGACGGTCATCTGCGCGGTGGCCGTCCCGGTGATGGGCACGCCGCCCGCGTACGAGCCGGACACCACATTGGCGAACGGTATCCGTACCCGGCAGGAGACGCTCACCGACACCGCATCCCGCGAGGTCGTCACCGCGTCCAGCGCGAACTCCTCGCACGCGCGGTCACCGTGCGAGGCAACCAGGTGCCTGCGGGCGGCGTCCCGTGCGGCGTCATGGTCCAACGGCAGTCGCCCACCCGCTCCCGAGCCGTAGTACGGGTCGTGCCGCAACGCCTGCACGGCGGCGAGCGCCGCGGCATCCGCGGTGGCGTCGAGCGAGCGCTGCGCCAGGAACACCCGTGACAGGTTCACCACGACCGTGATCAGCAGCAACGCCAGGATCGCGTAGCCGATCGTCAACACCATCGTCTGGCCCGACTCGCGATCAGCGGCACCTCGGGTCATGGCGGCGCGTCCCGGTAGGCGTCGACCACCTCCACGTGCCGGGCGTGCACGGCGACCGACGCCGGTACCTGACCGAACAGCACGTCCGGCAGGAACGGCAACCCGACCTGCGTGTCGACGCGTACCCGCACCGAGCCGCCCGGTTGCAGGCACGGCCGCTGCGCGCAGCTCACCCGCACGTCGGCAGCAGTCAGCTCGACGCCCTGGTCCCTGCCGACCAGCCGCGCCGCCGCCACCGCTCTGGCCTCCGGGTCGCCACTGGTGGTGGTCACGTACGCCCGGCCGGCCTCCCGGCTGGCCGCGGTCACGGCGTACGCCGCGCGCTGCACCTCGAACACGGTCAGCACCAGGTACACCAGCGGCACCATGAGCAGGATCGCCAGCCAGCTGAACTCGACCAGCGCATTGCCCCGGTCGCCATCGGCACGCCGGACGCCGCGACGCCGCCTCACGCCCGCTCCCGCAACGCGTGTCCACGCACGGTCATCGCCCCGGCCGGACCGATCATCCCGACGACAGGCACCGGCGCATGCACCGTCACCACCACGACCCGCAGCCCGCCGCGCCACCGCACCCCAGCGCGCACGTTCGCCGCGTAGCTGTCGGCGAGCGACCGCCGGATCCTGGTCCGCGTGTACGCGGCCGCGTCGGCCGGTGCCCGGTCCGCCGACGCGCCGTACCGGGCACCGGCCGACGCGCAGGCGACCAGCGTGTTGCGCACGTACAGGGCGAGGCCGAGTTGCACCACGCCCAGGAACAGCGCGGTCAGCAGCACCGACACCAGCGCGAACTCCACGACCGCGGCCCCGCGTTCGTCGCGGAACCGCCGAGGCCGCGACAGGCACGCGCGCATCAACGCGGCCCGGTCACCGCGTTCAAGGCATCGACGAACATCTGCGTCAGCACATCACCCGCGACCGCCCACAACACCGTCACCAATCCCGCGGTCATAACCGTTATGAGCACCCACCCGGGCACGTCGCCGCGCTCGCTGTCGTCTGGTCGCCACCTCCGGATGCGCTGCACGAGTCCGGTGAGCTGGCTCATGTGATACCTCCTGCGGGTCTTCCGGGTCACGGCGCGAACAAAGTGAGGCCGACAAAGCCGGGGAACAGCGCGAAGAGCACCGTAATGGGCAGGATCAGGAAGACGACGGGAACCATCATGGCGATCTCGCGGCGGCCCGCGGTCTCCACGAGCGCGCGTTGACGAGCTGCGCGGACGTCGACTGCCTGGTCGCGCAGCACGTCGACAAGGGGAGTGCCCCGCTCGACCGCGATGATCACCCCGTCGACGAAGCGGCTCACCGCGGGCACCGCCGCTCGCGCCGCCAGTCCCTCGAACGCCTGGCTCACGGTCGCACCGGCGCGGATGTCGGCCACCGTGCGTCCGAGCTCGGCGGGGAGTACGCCCGAGCTGATCCGGCTCAGCCGCTCGAGTGCCGCGACCGGCGCCTCGCCTGCGGCGACCGCGAGGGCGAGCAGCTCGGCGAGCGCGGGGAACTCCTCGACGATCCGCGACTCCCGCCGGGTCACCTGCTGGGTGAGCACCTGGTCGCGCAGCAGCACGCCGGTGACCGCGAAGAGCCCGGTCATGACGAGCAGAGGCACCACCCGGCCCGTGGCGGACGTGGCGAGCAGCACGAGGCTGGCGAGCACACCGACCGCCAGCCCTACCCCGCCCCACAGCACCTGCTCGATGCGGAACTGTTCGACCGTACGGTCCGAGCCCGCACGGCGCAGGCGGCGGCGTACCGAGTCGGCGCCACCGAGCAGGCGCCCGGTGGCAGCAGCGAGCTCGGCTATCAACGGGGCAGCGATCCGCTGGAGCACCGGGAAGGGTGCCCGCCTACTCGCCTGGTCGAGCAGGCTGGAGGGAGGCACGGCGTCGCGCAGGTACGGGCCCACCCGCTCGTCGAGCGACGGCGCGCGGCGCAACGGCACGCCGCGGATCACGAGCGCGAGGCCGACACCCATGACCAGGCCGAGGAACGCGCCAAGGGCGCTCATCGCAGCACCCGCCGCTCCTCCGGCAGCCGCGCGATGCGCAGCATCAGTCGGTAGGCGATAACCGAGAGCGCGGCACCCGAACCGAGGACCACGAAACCGGCCGGGCTGTCGTACGGCGCCACCGCACCGGGCCGCAGGGCGAGGACGCCGAGGAGGATCCACGGCGCAGCAACGGCCAGGCGCGCGGCGTTTACCGTCCACGACTGCCGGCTTTCCAGCTCCCCGCGGGTACGTGCGTTCTCGCGCAGGAACGTCGACAGCGTACGCAGCAGCCGTCCGAGCTCGCCGCCGCCGACCGCCCTGGCAACGCGCAGCGACTCGGCCACGCTGTCGCCGACCGGGTCGGCGAGGCGTTCCTTCAGCTGGTCGAGGCACTCGTCAAACCGTCCGGTGGCGCGGTAGTCGGCCGCGAACCGCGCGAACGGCGGGCGCAGTGTCTCCGGGCCGCGGCTGCCGAGCTGCGCCACGCCCTCCGGAAGGGACATGCCGGCCCGTACGGCCGAGGCAAGGTTGTCGACCACCTCCGGCCACAGCTCACGTACCTCGGTCATTCGGCGCCGCCTGCGTACCCGCACGATGGCTCGCGGCGCGAGTGCGGCCAGGCCTGCGAACGCGGCCGCGACCAGCCACGTACGTGAGACCGCCAGCATGGCGAGGCCGCTGGCAAGCCCGAGTATCACCGACGCGGCGACCAGCTGGGCGGCGCTGACCCCCTCGATGCCGGCTTGCGCGAGCAGCTCGGCGGTGCGCGACTGCTTGCGGGTGCGCCTGGCCGGCAGCGGCGTCGTCCACCCCAGCCAGATGAGCAGGGCACCGAGCCCGAACGCCAACCCCAGCAGGGCACCCATCAGCGCGCGGCCTCGAGCCCGGATGCTGCCGGTGCGGGTGACCCCAGCAGCGCGCGCAGGTCGTATCCGGCGCGTTCGAACCGGTCCGAGTGCGGCGGATACCCGCTGGCACGCTGCAATGTGCTTCCGCGGGTCGTGTACAGGTCCGCGATCTCGACGACGCCGCCCTCGACGCGTCCGGTGACGCCGACGATCTCGCGGACCCGCCGCTGTCCCGCGCCAACCAGCTCCATCTGTACGACGAGGTCGACGCAGGACGCCACGGTGGGGACGACGAAGCTGGTCGTCACGTTCTCGCCGGCGAGGAGCGGAAGCGTCGACAGCTTGGCGATCGCGTCCCGCGCGCTGTTGGCGTGCACGGAACACATCCCGGGCAGTCCCGAATTGAGCGAGATCAGCAAGTCGAGGCACTCCTCTTGCCGGACTTCGCCCACGATGATCCTGGACGGTCGCATGCGGAGCGCCTCCTTGATGAGGCGGCGCAGCAGGATCTCGCCGTGCCCGTCCAGGTTGGACTGCCGCGTCTGCATGGCCACGACGTCGGGCAGCCCGACCTTGAGCTCGAAGACCTCTTCGACGGTCACCACGCGTTCGGTCGCCGGGATCGACGAGGTCAAACAGTTCAACGCCGTTGTCTTGCCGGACTGGGTGCCTCCGGACACGATGATGTTGAGCCCCGCGACGACGGCCGCCTCCAGGAAGTCGGCGCACGCCCGGCTGAGCGTGCCGAGCGCCACCAGCTCGTCGAGCGAGCCAGCCGCAACGACGAACTTGCGGATGTTGACGGCCCAGAACTCGCGCGTCACGTCCGGGATGACCACGTGCAGGCGACTCCCATCGGGAAGCATGGCGTCAACGAAGGGCTGCGACAGATCGACGCGGCGGCCGGAGTTCTTCAGCATCCGCTCCACGAGCTCGCGTACCTGGACGTCGTCGAGCACGGTGGTGGTCAGCTCACTGCGGCCGTGCCGGGCGACGAAGACCCGACCAGGCTCGTTGATCCATACCTCCTCGACCGACGGATCATCGAGGTAACGCTGCAGCGGCCCGAAGCCGGCGACCGCGTCGAACACCGCACGCGACACCCCGGCGGAGTCGCCGAGGCGGGGAAGGCCGCTGACGAGGCTGCGCTCGCCGTAGTCGGCGACGACCTCGTCGACGAGCGTGCGGACCAGGGACGGCTGCGCCACCGGGTCGAGTCCGCGGCGGCGCACCAGCTCGCGGACCTCCTCCTCGACCACCGCGACAGCGTCCATGACCCCTTCCCGTCCGACTGTGCCGATGGTTACTAACCCGACTCTCAGCCAGCCCCATTTGCCGGACTAAAGGCTGTACTCGTCGGGCTGCCTTCAAGTCGGTAAGTAACCGATCCACTGAGGGTATGATCCGCGCGTGACCGCAGCAATACGTTCCGAAAACCTGTGGACAACTGTGACCGTGTTGCGGCGAGGGAGGATTGATGGTCATGAGGGGCGATACGGTCGAGATCGTTGTCGATGCCGGAGGCGAGACTCGGACATACGAGATCGCCGCGTCCCGCATCGGGCGACGGGTCGAGATCACGACCGGCCGCGGCGTGGTCGAGGTCAGCGAGGTCACCAGGGCGGGCACCGCGGTTCGTACCGCTCGCTTCATGTCCAGCCGCGTCATCGCGCTGGTTGAGCATCCCGCCCCCGAGGCAGGGTCTCGCCGCGACCAGCCCGCCTGACGCCGCTCAGCCCAAGTACCGCTCGGCCTCCTGCTCCAGCGCCGCGGCCGTACGCTGCCGCCGCGCCCGCATCGTCACCCCCGCGCTCGCGACGACGACCAGACCGATCGCGACGAACTGCAGCGGCGCGAGGCGCTGGTCGAGCACCACCGCGCCGGCGAGCGCGGCGACCGCGGGTTCGAGGCTCATCAAGATGCCGAATGTCCCAGGGCTGATGCGGCGCAGGGCGAGCAAATCGAGGCTGTACGGCACCGCGGAGCTCATCAGGCCGACGAGCGCACCCAGCCCGAACACCGTCGGGACGACGAGCCCGGAGCCGGCGGCCGCGATCCCGAAGGGCAGGATCGCGACCGCACCGACGACCATCGCCAGGGCGAGCCCGTCGTTCCTGGCGAACCGGCGTCCCGTCTGGGCGTTCAACAGGATGTACCCGACCCAGCAGCACGCCGCGAGGAGCACGAACCCCACGCCGACCCAGTCCAGCCCGTTCGGCGCTTCCCCGCCGAGCAGGAACACCCCGCCGGCGGCACACGCGACCCAGACCAGGTCAAGCAGGCGCCGTGAGGTCGCGAGCGCAAGGCCAAGCGGCCCGAGGAACTCCAGCGTGACCGCGACGCCGATGGGAAGGCGCAGGATCGCCTCGTAGAAGCAGGCGTTCATGACGGCCAGGACGAGGCCGAACCCGACCACGACGGCGAGGTCAGCTCGCCTGTGGCGACGCAGCCGCGGACGCACGATCACCAGCAGGAGCACGGCGGCAACGACGAGCCGGAGCGTCACCGCGCCCACTGGGCCGACGTAGGCGAAGAGCAGGGCGGCGAACGCGGCGCCGAACTGGAGCGAGAACGACCCGCCGAGCACCATGGCGACCGCGGCGCCCGGCAAACCGGCAGCCGCGCGCAGCTGGCTCGACCGGGACCCCACTTCCCCGAACCTACTCCGCCGCGAACACCGGCTCGGCGTCCCCGCCACGTCGCGCCACGTCGCGCCCAGCAGGAAATGACCACGTCATGTGGGCTTGTGCCGCCTTCTCGACGCCTGCAGGCATCGAGAAGGCCGACTTGGCATCCATAACGTGGCCATTTGGCGAAAGCTGGTCGTTGGAACGCCGGCTTGAGCTCGGGCGATGGCTCGAGCCGGTGCGCGTTGCAATCGCTAACGCGGCGCCAGGCCGGGGTCCGCGTCAGGCGGGGGACGGAGCCGGAGATTCCTCGGGGAGCGTGCTCTGCGACACGAGGGTGCGCACGGCACGTACGGCGACCGACAGCGTCGCCATGTCGAACACGCCGCCCTCGACGATCTCGATCAGCTGCAGCCGCGACCGCTCCACCGCGGTCGCGTTGCGCTTGGACCATTCGGCCAGCCTCTCCTCCGGCGACAGGTTGGCGTCGGTGGTGATCAGCACGCCGCGCGCCAGCTCCTTGTGCGCCTCGTACAGGTCGTCGCGCAGCGAGTTGCGCGCCATCGTGTGCCACCTGTCGTCGCGCGGCAGCGCGATGATCCGCTCGCGCAGCCCGGCGAGGCCGAGCCGGTCGGCAAGGTCGAAGTAGACCTCCGCGACCTCCTCGACCGGCCGGTCCGAGCCCGTGGCCACGTCGACGATATCGAGCACCGAGAGCGCCGGCACGAACCCGGCGACCTTCGCGGCGAGCGCGTCCGGCACGCCCTGCTCGATGAACCCGTCACGGCGAGTCTCGTACGACGCCAGGTCGCTGCCCACCAGCAGCTTGGCGACGTGCGGGATGATCGCCTGCGAGCCGTCGCGGAACGCGTTGATCGTCTGCTCGATGTCCAGCGGCGGCCGCCGGTGATGGAGCAGCCAGCGGGTCGCCCGCTCGCTGAGCTTGCGCGCCTCGAGCAGCATCTGCACCTGGATGTCGACGGCTACGGTGTTGTCCAGCTGCTCGACCTCGCGCCAGAAGTCCGGCAGGCCGAACACGTCACGCGACACCGCGTAGGCGCGGGCGATGTCGGCGACGGACGCCGACGTCTCCTCCTGGAACCGGAACACCGAGGTGGTGCCGCCGCGGTTGACGAGGTTGTTCACGACCGAGGTCGCGATGATCTCCCGGCGTAGCGGATGGGCGTCCATCGCGTCGCGGTACCTGTCGCGCAGCAAGGTCGGGAAGTAGGTGTACACCTCGTTTCGCAGGTACGGGTCCTCCGGCACGTCGGACTCGATCAGCTCCGAGGCGAGCACGATCTTGGTGTACGCGAGCAACGTCGCCAGCTCCGGCGAGACGAGGCCGGTGCCGGCCGCGCGCCGCTCCCCCAGCTGCTTGGCGCCGGGCAGGAACTCGATCTTGCGGTTGAGCAGACCTTCCTTCTCCAGCTTGCGCAGGTACCGGCCGTGTACGTGCAGCATCTGCGCGTTCTGCCGGCGGGATGCGGCGAGCACGATGTTCTGCTCGTAGTTGTCGCGCAACACGAGCTGGGCGACCTCGTCTCCCATCTGCTCGAGCAGCTCGTTGCGCTGCTTCTCGGTGAGATCGCCCGCACGTACGATGCGGTCGAGCAGAATCTTGATGTTGACCTCGTGGTCGGAGGTGTCGACGCCCGCGGAGTTGTCGATGAAGTCGGTGTTGATCCGGCCACCGGCGAGCGCGTACTCGATACGGCCGAGCTGGGTGCAGCCGAGGTTGCCACCCTCGCCCACGACCTTGCAACGCAGCTCGTTGCCGTCGACGCGCACCGCGTCGTTCGCCTTGTCGCCGACGTCGGCATCGGTCTCCGTCGACGCCTTGACATACGTGCCGATACCGCCGTTCCAGAACAGGTCGACCGGAGCCGCCACGATCGCGTGCATCAGCTCCTGCGGCGTCATCTCGGTCACCTTTTCCTCGATGCCGAGCGCGGCGCGCGCCTGCTCGCTGACCGGTACCGACTTGGCCGTACGCGGGTAAACCCCGCCACCTGCGGAGATCAGGGACTCGTCGTAGTCGGCCCACGATGAGCGCGGCAGGTCGAACAGCCGGCGCCGCTCGGCGAACGACGTGGCGGCATCCGGTTCCGGGTCGACGAAAATGTGCCGGTGGTCGAACCCGGCCACCAGCCGGATGTGCTCGGAGAGCAGCATGCCGTTGCCGAACACGTCACCGCTCATGTCGCCGACGCCGACGACGGTGAACTCCTCATTCTGGACGTCGACGCCCATCTCCCGGAAGTGGAACCGCACCGACTCCCAGCCGCCACGCGCGGTGATGCCCATGGCCTTGTGGTCGTACCCGGTCGAGCCGCCGGACGCGAACGCGTCACCGAGCCAGTAGCCGCGGCGTACCGCGATCTCGTTGGCGATGTCGGAGAACGATGCTGTGCCCTTGTCGGCGGCGACGACGAGGTACGGGTCGGCGTCGTCGTGGCAGACGACCTCGCTCGGCGCGACGACCTCGTTGCCCTCACGGTTGTCGGTGATGTCCAGCAACGCCGACACGTACATCCGGTAGCAGGTGATGCCTTCCTCGGTGACCGCGTCGCGGTCGGTCGGGTCGGCGGGCGGCCGCTTGAGCACGAAACCACCCTTCGAGCCGACGGGGACGATGACCGAGTTCTTCACCGTCTGCGCCTTGACCAGCCCGAGGATCTCGGTGCGGAAGTCCTCCCGGCGGTCCGACCAGCGGATACCGCCGCGGGCGACCTTGCCGAAGCGCAGGTGCACGCCCTCCAGCCGCGGCGAGTAGACGAACACTTCGTACACCGGCTTCGGCAGCGGGAGGTCGATGGCCCGGGAGTCGAACTTGAGCGCGACGTACGACTTGTGGTTGCCGTTCTCGTCGCGCTGGAAGTAGCTGGTACGCAGCGTCGCGCAGACCATCGCGAGGTAGCTGCGCAGTATGCGGTCCTCGTCGAGGCTCATCACCTGGTCCAGCGCCTCTTCGATCTGCGCGGTCAGCGACTCCACCTCGGCATCGCGGTCCCCGCTGAAGCGCGGGTCGCCGCGCACCTCGAACAGGCGGACGAGCAACCGGGCGAGCCCGGCGTTGCCGGTGACGCAGGACTCGATGTACGACGAGCTGAACGGCGTCTGCGCCTGCCGCAGGAACTTCGCGTACGCGCGCAGCACCATGACCTGCCGCCAGGAGAGGCCCGCGCCGGTGACGAGCGCGTTGAACCTGTCGTTCTCGACCTCGCCGCGCCACAGGCCGCGGAACGCCTCGCAGAACAGCTTGTTGAGCTTAGCCTCTGGGATGTCGCCGACCGGCCGGTAGCGCAGGCCGAAGTCGTAGACCCACGCCGTAGAAGTACCCGCCCGCTCGATGCGGTACGGGCGCTCGTCCGTCACCTCCGCGCCGAGACTCTGCAGCAGCGGCAGCACATCGGTGAGCGACATGGCATCGCCGGTGCGGTAGATCTTCAGGCGGCGCTCGCCCGGCCCGGCGTCGTACGGCTCGTACAGGTTGAGCTCGATGTCTCCGGCCCCGGGCACGCTCTCGAGCCTGCGCAGGTCGGCGACGCCGGTGCGCGCGGGGAAGTCCTCCTTGTACGCCTCGGGGAAACTGCCCTGGTAGGCGTCGATGAGCTCGCCCGCGCGCGCCTCACCGCACTCCCTGCGCACGGCGTCGGCGAGGTCCTCTTCCCACGTCCTGATCGCGTCGACGAGCCGGGTCTCGATCGGGTCCGGGTCGACGTCGGGAATCGCCTCCCCTGAGGGCGCCCGCACCACGATGTGCAGCCGCGCGAGCGACGATTCGCCAACGCTGGCGCTGTAGTCGGCGCTCTCCCCGCCCAGGGACTGCCGCAGGATCCGCTCGATCCGCTCGCGTACGGCCGTGGTGTACCTGTCGCGGGGCAGGTACACAAGGCAGGACATGAAGCGGCCGTAGTCGTCGCGCCGCAGGAACAGCTTCAGGCGGCGCCGCTCGCGCAGGTTGAGCACGCCGACCACGATCGGGTAGAGCTGGTCGATCTCGGTCTGGAACAGCTCGTCGCGCGGGTAGTTCTCCAGGATCTCCAGCAGGTTCTTGCCGTCGTGGCTGTCGGGCGAGAGCTCCGAGCGCGCGAGCACCTCCTGGTACTTCTTGCGCAGCACGGGGATACGCACGATGCTGTCGCTGTACGCTTGGTGGGTGAGCAGGCCCAGGAACCTGCGCTCACCGATCACCCGGCCGGCCTCGTCGAACTTCTTCACCCCGATGTAGTCGAGGTACGAGCTGCGGTGCACGGTCGAGCGCGAGTTCGCCTTGGTGATGAACAGAATCCGCGGGTCGCGGGCGCGCGAGCGCACCGCCGGCGGGAGCTTGGCGAAGCTGCGCGAGGCGGGCCGGTCGGCACGCAGGATGCCCAGGCCGCTGCCGGGAAGGCCATGCAGAACGTCCTCGCCGTCCTGGGTGTCGAGGCCGTACTCGCGGTAGCCGAGGAACGTGAAGTGCTCGTCGGCGAGCCAGCGCATCAGCTCGACCGCCTCCGGCACCTCCTCGCGCAGACCCTCCGGCGGGTCGGCGGAAAGGTCCTCGGCGAGCGACAGCATCGTCCGGCGCATGCGCGGCCAGTCCTCCACCGACTCCCGTACGTTGCGCAGGACGCGGTTCATGCCCTCCTGCAGGCGCTCGCGGGTCTCCTCCTCGTCACGACGGTCAACCTCGATGTGCATCCACGACTCGAGCACCGCGTCCTCCGGGCCCTCGCCGGGATCCTGGCTGTCGCACACCTCGAGCAGCTCGCCCTGCAGGTTGCGCCGTACCCACAGCTGGGGGTGGACGATGAGGTGGATGCCGAGGTCCTGGCGCAGCAGCTCCATGCGTACGGAGTCGACGAGAAACGGCATGTCCTCGGTGATGATCTCCACCACCGAGTGCCCGCACTCCCAGCCGTTGGAGTCCTGCGTCGGGGTGTAGACCCGTACGAGCGTGCGCGCCTCGGGACGGACCCGCGCCAGCTGGCGGTGCGCGACCGCGGCGCCGAACACGTCGACCGGATCGCGGGATACGAGGTCCTCGGCCGGCAGGTGCTGGTAGTACAGCCGCAGGAACCGGTCCAGCTCGGCGCGCGACTCGTGCCCGCTGGATGCCTTCTGCCCCCGCTCGGCGGCGCGGTCGAGCAGGTCGCTCTTCGCATCCTCGAGCTTGTCGCGCATGACGCCACCCCTCCGCTATGACCCGACTCTCCTGCCGACCGTAACCCACCCGGCTACGGCTCGGGAGATGTGTCGTCGCGGTAACGTGCTGACCATGAACCGCATCCGACAGGTGGCCCTGGCAAGGCCCGTCGGGTGAGATCGGGGCGCCTGTCGACCGGCTGGGGCGCACTGGCGGTGCTGCTCGTAGCGGACATGATCTACGGGTTCCAGCAGACCGCGATCACCCCCGCCCTTCCCGTCGTCCAAGACGACCTCGGCGCCTCCCGCGAGTGGACGGTCTGGCTGTTCTCCGGCTACCTGATCGTGGCGTCGGTCGCGCCGGTCTTCTTGGGCAAGCTCGCCGACCGTGCCGGCAAGGTACGGGTGTACCTCGCCGCGCTCGCGGTGTTCCTCGTGGGCAGCGTCGGAGCGGCCGTCTCACCGACCATCCAGCTCGTGGTGCTGTGTCGCCTCGTCCAGGGCGTTGGCGGCGTCGTGTTCCCGCTGAGCTTCGCGATCGTCACCGAGCTGCTCCCGCGCAACAAGGTGGGCAAGGGCATCGGGATCCTCACCGGGAGCTTCGGGCTCGGCTCGCTCATCGGCTTCCCGCTCGGTGGACTGATCACCGAGGTGCTGTCGTGGCGATGGATCTTCGGCGTGGGGGCCATCGCCCTGGCCATGGCGATCGGCCTGGTCAGGTTTACCGTCCCGAGGGTCGCCGAACGCGTACCGCGCCGCCTCGACACGCCGGGTGCCCTGCTGTTCGGCAGCACGATGGCCGCGTTGATCCTGGCGCTCACCGAGGGCCCGCAGCGGGGTTGGGCGTCGCCGCTCACGCTCGCCATGTTCGCGATCGCCGTGATTGCGGCCATCGGCTGGTACTTCCGCGAGATGTCCACCGCGGAGCCGCTGATGGACCTGCGGGTGCTGGCGTCGCGCCGCGTGCTGTTCACCAACATCACCTCGCTGCTCAGCGGGTACGCCGGGTTCGGCGTGAACCTGCTGCTGCCGTTCCTGCTCACCGGCATGGCGAAGGGCACGGTGTTCGCCGCGGCAGGCCTGGGTGCCGGGCCGCTGCTGACGGGTCTGGCCCTCGTGCCGCGCGCGCTCGGCCAGGCGGTCGGTGCCCCGCTGACCGGCCCGCTGGCACGGTTCCTCGGTCCGGGACGCGCATTCTGCACAGGCATGGTGTTCGTCGCCGCTGCCGGTGCCGGCCTGGCGTTCTGGCGCAGCCAGCTGTGGATGATCCTCATCGAGCTCACGGTGCTCGGGCTCGGGTTCGGGCTCGCGATCAGCCTGAGCGGGACCATCGTCGCGCTCGCCGCGCGTCCGGGCGAGACCGCGATCGCGACCTCCATAACCTCGGTGCTGCGGCGCGCCGGCGGTGGCATCGGCGGCCAGATCTCGATCGCGCTGCTCGCGGCCCTCGCCATGCCGAACGGCGACCCGGAACCGGAAGCGTTCACCGTGGCGTTCGCGACGTCCGCGGCGGCCGGCCTCATCGGCGCTGCCACCGCCCTGTTCGCCGTACCGCCCGAACGGACGCGCCAGCCGTAGCCGTCGACCAGGTGTCAGCCCATGTGCGGGTAGCGGTAGTCGGTCGGCGGCACGAACGTCTCCTTGATCGACCGCGCGCTCACCCACCGAGCCAGGTTCAGCGGGGAGCCGGCCTTGTCGTTAGTGCCGCTCGCGCGGCTACCGCCGAACGGCTGCTGGCCGACGATCGACCCTGTTGGCTTGTCGTTGATGTAGAAGTTGCCCGCGGAGTACCGGAAGGTGTCGGCCAGCCGGGCGATCGCGGCGCGGTCGGTGCCGACGACGCCGCCGGTCAGCGCGTACGGCGCCGCGTCCGCTGCCTGCGCCGCGACGTCCTCCCAGGCACCGTCGTCGTACACGTGCACGCCGAGGATCGGGCCGAAGTACTCGGTGGTGAACATCTCGTGGCCCGGGTCGCCGCTCTCCACGACCGTCGGGCGGACGAAGTAACCCTCGCTGTCGTCGGCCTCGCCGCCGACGAGCACCGACGCCGACCCTGCGCCCCTGATCCGGCCGAGCGCGTCGGTGAGCCGTGCGTACGACCGGTCGTCGATCACCGCGCCCATGAACGTGGACAGGTCCGCGGTCACGTCGCCCATCGAGAGCGAGCGCACCTCGTCAAGCAGGTCGTCGCGCAGCCGGTTCCACAGCGACCGCGGCACGTACGCGCGGGACGCCGCCGAGCACTTCTGCCCCTGGTATTCAAACGCGCCGCGCGTCAGCATCACCCGCAGCGAGTCGACGTCCGCCGACGGGTGCGCGAACACGAAGTCCTTGCCGCCCGTCTCGCCGACGATGCGCGGGTACTGCCGGTACGCCTCGATGTTCTCCCCGATCGTGCGCCACAGCGTCTGGAACGTACGCACAGAACCGGTGAAGTGCACCCCGCCAAGGCCCGGGTCGCGCAGCGCGGCGGTGTCCAGCGCGGTGCCGTCGCCGGTCACCAGGTTGATCACACCGGGCGGCAGGCCCGCCGCCTCCAAGAGGCGCATCGTGTAGTGCGCCGCCATCGCCTGCGTCGTGGACGGCTTCCAGATCACCGTGTTGCCCATCAGCGCCGGCGCCGTGGGCAGGTTGCCCGCGATCGCGGTGAAGTTGAACGGCGTGATCGCCGTGACGAACCCGTCCAGCGGCCGGTACTCCATCCGGTTCCACACCCCGCGCACCGACAGCGGCTGCTGCTGGAACAGCTGGTGCGCGAAGTGCACGTTGAACCGCCAGAAGTCGATCAGCTCGCAGGCCGCGTCGACCTCGGCCTGCTGCACCGACTTGGACTGGCCCAGCATGGTCGCGGCGTTGACCGTCGGCCGCCACGGGCCGGCGAGAAGGGCGGCCGCGCGCAGGAAGATCGCGGCGCGGTCGTCGAACGACATCACCTGCCACTCCGGTGCCGCCCGCTTCGCCGCGGTCACCGCAGCGCGCACGTCGTCGGCCGTGGCGTTGCCCGTCACACCGAGCACGTGGTGCCGGTTGTGCGGCTGGACGACGTCGATCGGCTCGCCGCCACCCATCCGCTCCGCACCGTCGATCGTCATGGTCAGCTCGTGCCGGCTGCCGGCGAGCTCCTTGATGCGCGACTCCAGCGACGCCCGTTCGGCGCTTCCCGGCGCGTACGAGAGCACCGGCTCGTTGGTGGCTTCGGGTACGGCGGTCACAGCATCCATGGCAGCCTCACACGTACGTAGGTGTCGTCGACTCCCACCGACCATAGCCGGTCAGCGGATGGCCGCGCGGTGCGCGGCGGTGAGGTGGTACGCGAGCAGCAGCGCCACCAGCGCGGCGATGACCAGCACGGTGACGGGCAGCGTGAGCAGCTGCGCTCCTGCCGCCGCCAGCAGCACCAGCACGGCGGTGACCGCGATGAGTACAGCACCGGCGCGCGTCTCGCCCCGCGTGGGTGCGGTGAGCAGTCCAAGCACCAGCAGGTAGACGGCCACCGGGATCGCCACGGTGAACGCCGCGAACACCGGCGCCTTCGCCGCCCCGTGGCTCAGCGCCTCGATCACCACCTGCAGGCCCGCGCCGACGCCGGCGACGGCGGCGAACAGGAAGTAGTGGCCGTACCCCCAGGCGAGGGCCACGTACAGCGAACGCGAGATATCCGCCGATCCCGAGTGCTTGAAGTACGCCCACCACAGCCCGAACACCAGCGCCAGGCCGCCCGCGGCGGCCGTGAGCAGCCCGTTCGAGGTGGCCTCGGCGGCGATCGCCTCCTGCACGGCCGCGGCGATGGCGGCGACGACCTCGCCGAGGACGATGATGGTGAACAGCCCGTACCGTTCGCTGATGTGCCCCGGGTGCCAGGACGTCGGACGGCCGCGGAACTCCGCCCACACCGGCACCGCCAGCTCGGCGGCCACCAGGACCGGGAGGCCGATCTGGCCGGCGAGGCCCGGTAGCCACAGCCACCCGACCCAGCATGCCTGCACCACGGCGATCCCGACGGCGTACCGCAGCGTGCATGACCGGCTCTCGGGATGCTCGCGGGCGGCCCGCAGCCACTGACCGACCAGCGCCACGCGCATCACGACGTACCCGGCGATCGGGACGGTGAAGTCGAAGTGCTCGAACCCCGCCGGGACGCCGGCGGCGAGCACCAGCACCCCGCCCATCTGCAGCAACGTCAGCAACCGGTACAGCACGTCGTCGGTGTCGTACGCGGACGCGAACCAGGTGAAGTTCATCCACGCCCACCAGATCGCGAAGAAGACGATCCCGTACGCGGTTAGCGCATGGCCGATGTGCCCGGCGCCGAGCGCGTGGTGGAGCTGCGCGGAGGCCTGAGCCACGGCGACCACGAACGTCAGGTCGAACAGCAGCTCCAGCGGGGTGGAGGCACGGTGCTCCTCGGCGGGGTCGCGGCCCGCCATCCGCCGCCGCCACGGCTGCACCAAGAGAGACCCGTCACTCATACTCGACCACCCCCAGCCGCTGAGGATATTCGGTGGCGGCATCGCAAAGGGGTCTGAGACGTTCGGGGCATGTCGCGGACGTTCGAGCAGTTGCTGGAGGAGGCGGAGTCGGCGCCGGCGGAGGGCTGGGACTTCTCCTGGCTCGAGGGGCGCGCCACCGAGGAGCGGCCGTCGTGGCGCTACCAGCGCCAGATGAGCGAACGGCTGGCGGGGGCCTCTGCCGCGCTCGACGTCCAGACCGGCGGGGGCGAGGTGCTGGCCGAGGCGTTGTCGCTGCCGGCGACGATGGTGGCGACGGAGTCGTGGCCGCCCAACGTAGCGAAGGCCACCCGCCTGCTGCATCCGCTCGGCGCGGTGGTTGTCGCGGACAGCGACGAGCCGCCGCTGCCGTTCGCCGACGCCGCCTTCGACCTGGTGACCAGCCGCCATCCCGTACGGCCGTGGTGGCAGGAGATCGCTCGCGTCCTCGTCCCCGGCGGCACGTACCTCGCGCAACATGTGGGTCCGGCCAGCGCCTTCGAGCTGGTGGAGTACTTCCTCGGCCCGCAGCCGCCGGAGATCAAGCAGCGCCGCCACCCCGACAACGAGAGCGCGGAAGCCACGGCGGCGTGTCTCGTCATCCACGACCTGCGCCTCGAGTCGCTGCGGATGGAGTTCTTCGACGTCGGCGCGGTGGTGTACTTCCTGCGCAAGGTGATCTGGATGGTTCCCGGGTTCTCCGTCGAGCGCTACCGCGACCGGCTGCGACAGCTGCACGACCGGATCGGGGCCGAGGGCTCGTTCGTCGCGCACTCGACCCGCGTCCTCTTCGACGCGCACAAACCCATCACCTGAAGCGGTCCCCCAGGAAACCCGTTCGACGGCTTGTACGTCAGGGATTGATCGCGAGGAAGAGGAAGGCGGCCAGCAGGACCAGGTGGATGCCGCCCTGCAGCCGGGTCGCCCTGCCGGGGACGACGGTGAGCGTGCCGACCACCATCGTCACGGTGAGCAGCACGATCTGGGTGGGACTCAGCCCGAGCAGCAGCGGCCCCTCCAGCCACATCGACGCGGCGGCGAGCACTGGGATGGTCAGGCCGATGCTGGCCATCGCCGACCCGAGACCGAGGTTGAGGCTGATCTGCACCCGGTCGCGCAGGGCCGCGCGTACGGCGGTCACAGTCTCAGGCAGGAGAACCAGGAGTGCGATCACCACGCCGGCGAAGGATTGGGGGAGGCTGGCGACGCGAAGCCCGGACTCGATCGCCGGCGAGACCACTTTGGCCAAGCCGACGACCGCGACAAGGCTCAACAGCAACAACGCGAGGCTCCGGATCCCGGCGCTCGGCGCGGGTGGTCACGCGTGCTCCTCGGCGCTGGTGCCGTGCTTGATGTCGTTGACCGGCAGGAAGAAGTCGCGATGCCGGATGTTCTGGGTGACCACGAACATTACGTACACCACCAGCGATGTGACAGCCGCGAACGCGAGCTGCGCGGGCGAGAACTGCGGTCCCGGCGTGCCCAGGGTGAACCGCGGCAGAACCAGGCTCAGTGTCGCCAGGACAGCGACGGTCGCGAGCGCCGCACCCGTTCCCTCCGCGTGGAACACCGCGAGACGGAACCGCGTCGACGCCGCGACGAGCGAGAGCCCGACGATCCCGTTGCAGGTGATCATCACTGCGGCGAACACCGTGTCCCGGGCCAGGGTGTCCGCATTCGGCCCGCCAGACACCATGAGGGTCACGATCAGGCCGACCTCGATCACGGTGACGGCAACGGCAAGGATCAGGGATCCGAACGGTTCGCCGACCCAATGGGCGACCACCTCGGCGTGCTCGACCGCGGCGAGCACGGCCGCGATGAGCAGCACCCCCACGATGACGAGGATCGCCACACCCAGATGGCGGCCCCACGTGAGCAACAGCACGACGATCGCGAGCACGGGCAGCGCGACCGACCACCGGCCCAGCAGCGAGCGGACGGCGCCGACGGCGGAATACATGCCCCATGCTCCCAGACCCGGCACCCCGGTACGGCTCAGCTGCCGGCCCGCTCCTTGAGGCGCTCGCGCTGCGGGACGACGACGTACTTGGGGTCGCGCGCGGAGGCGACACCTGCCTCGAAGACGCCGAACCGGGTTGCCACACCCGCGGCGAGGTACGACACACCAGCCGCCGCGGAGGCGACCCGGCTGCGCCTGCCCACAAGCGACAGGCCCGCGCCGACGCCGGTCAGGACCCGGGCGGCGCGCAGCAGCCGTCCGGGACGCCCGATGCGGTACGGCTCGGAGAC
>JBOHBN010000008.1:0-18812 GCA_050698355.1 Streptosporangiales bacterium
GTTGTGGTCGCTGATCCGCTGCCTCGGCACCCTGATCCGGGACCGGCTGGTCGAGGTGTGGGCGATCGACCCGAAGGGCGGCATGGAACTGGCCGCCGGTCAACCGCTGTTCGCGCGGTACTGCTACGGCGACGAGGCGACCGACACCACCGAGCCGCGTAAGCGTGCGTACGAGCTGTCCTTCGCGGAGGTGCTGGAAGCCGCGGTGGACGTGATGCGGGAGCGGCAGGCACGGCTTCGGGGTCATACGCGGGTGCACAAGCCGACAGTCGATGACCCGCTGGTCGTGATCCTGGTAGACGAGCTGGCTTCGCTGACCGACTACGTGACCGACCGGGACGCCAAGAAGCGCATCGGCGCGGCACTGCAACTGCTCCTCTCCCAGGGCCGCGCGTGCGGGGTCGTGGTGGTGGCGGCGTTGCAGGACCCGCGCAAGGACGTGCTCCCGTTCCGGGGCCTGTTCCCGACCCGGATCGGCCTTCGGGTCTCCGAGCCGGACGAGGCCGATCTGGTGCTGGGTAAGGGCATGCGGGACAAGGGTGCCCGCTGCGAGGAGATCAGTCCCGACACCCCAGGCGTCGGCTACGTCGCCATCGACGGGCAACCCGAACCGGTACGGGTCCGCTTCGGGTTCGTCGACGATGAGGAGATCACCCGCATCGCGGCCACCTACCGGCCCGGCTCGACAGACAGCACGGCCCCGCTGGCGCTGGTCGGCGCGGACGGGGACAGCTCGGACGGGGGTGCGTCATGACGGCCGCACAGACGCTCCGGGAGGTCTACGGATTCGACTGCTCGGTCTGCCTCGACTTCGGCCACCTCGGCGAGCTGGGGCCATGCCCCCAGTGCTGCCCCGACGCCTACGCCGAACACATCGCCGCGAGCCTCGACCAGGGCGCGGGGGTGGTCGCGTGAGTGCCCTTGAACATGTGACCGCCGAGCAGCTACGGGAACTGGCCGTCGACCAGGGCGCGTGCATTCGCCCGCTGCTCCAGCGGCTCACCGATACCGAGACCGGCACGTCGCAGACGGTGCCGATCCCGTGCGGCTCCACCAGGGAGGCGGTCTGCCCTCCGTGCGCGAGGAAGGCCCGGGCGCTGCGGATGCAGCAATGCCGGGAGGGCTGGCACCTCACCGACGACCCGCTCCCACCAGAGCGGGAAGAAGACGAGGAGGACCAGGGCGAGGGCGAGGGCGAGGGGACCGGTAGCGACGCCGGCGAAGACGAGCAGAAGCCTCCCGCTCGCCGGGTGCGGTCCACTCGCCGCCGGCAGGACGCGCCCGACCTGCCCAAGCTGCCAGTCGAGCATCGTTCGCTGGGGCGAACCTTCACCGGCCCGGACGGCACCGTCTACCGCCCGAGCATGTTCCTCACGCTCACCCTGCCGAGCTACGGGCACGTGAAGGCTGACGGTACGCCGGTCGACCCGAACACCTACGACTACCGCAGCGCGGCGCTCGATGCGTTGCACTTCCCCAAGCTGGTGGACCGGTTCTGGCAGAACCTCCGTAGGGCTGCGGGCTATCAGGTCCAGTACTTCGCTGCCGTGGAACCGCAACGCCGGCTGTCTCCGCACCTGCACGCCGCCGTTCGGGGGACGATGCCTCGGGAGGTACTCAGGCAGGTCGTAGCCGCGACGTACGCCCAATTGTGGTGGCCGCGCTTCGACGAGCCGGTCTACGTGGACACGCTTCCGGTCTGGATGGACGGGGCCGGCTACGTGGACCCGGACACCGGCCAAGTGCTGCCCACCTGGAACGAGGCGCTCGACACCCTGGACGAGCAGGATGCGGGACCGGCCCACGTGCTGCGGTTCGGCACCCAGCTCGACATGGCCGGTCTTCTCGCGGGCAGTGAGGACGCCAACAAGGCGGTGGGCTACCTGTGCAAGTACCTCACCAAGTCGGTCTCTGACACCTACGACGGCGAGACACCCAAGCCTGCTCGCCGGCGTCACCTGGAGCGGCTGCAGGCCGAGACGCGCTGGCTGCCTTGCACCCCGGAGTGCCCCAACTGGCTACGGTTCGGGGTTCAGCCGAAGACCGCCGAGAAGGAAATGACAGCGGGCTGCTGCACGTCGCCGGCGCACTCGCCGGACACGCTCGGGCTCGGCGGCCGCCGCGTGCTCGTCTCCCGCTACTGGACCGGCAAGACTCTCACCGACCATCGGGCCGACCGGGCAACGATCGTAAAGACGGTCCTCGAGGAAGCCGGCTACGACGCTCCCGACGTGGACCGTTGTTCGGCAACCGCGCTCGGCAGCGACGGTCTGCCTCGGTTCGTCTGGTCGCCGGTCCTACCCGAGGACAGCGACATGCTCAGCTACCGGGCGCTGCTCATCGAATCCATCGCCGAACGCCGACGATGGCGCACCCAATACGAGCAGGCGAAGCGAGAAACGGAACCGGACACCCGTTCGGCAACTGGCACTGGTGAGGGGAGGTGGCAACGTGAGCGCACGGCCTGACCGGGACCGACTGATGACGGTACGGGAGGTGTTGGCGGAGTTGGGCGACGTGTCGCGGGACACCTTCTATCGGTGGCGGCAGCTCGGTACGGCACCGCCGGCCTTCCGGCTCCCGAACGGGGAGCTGCGGGTTCGCCGTGGTGATTACCTTGACTGGCTCGACGGACTGCGGACTGAGGCAGCATGAGCACGACCTACCGTGTCCGCTTCTGGAAGGTCGCTCACTGGAAGCGCAAGGCTCGCCCATACGGCGTGCGGTGGGTGACCCAGGACAAGCAGCACTCGGAGTGGTTCCTTACCCGGGCTCTCGCGGACGCACGGCGCTCGGAGTTGATGCAGGCCGCTCGCGCCGGCGATGCGTTCGACGTGGAGACCGGCTGGCCGGTGGGGGAGCTGCGGCGACGCACGGCTATGACGCTTGTCGAGCTGGCGCAGTCCTACGTTGACGCCAAGTGGCGAGCGGCTGCCGCCAACACACGTCGTAGCACCGTCGAAGCGCTTGCGACAGCGTGCGCCTCGTTTACCGGGCACGGCGCGGGGGGTCCGAGCGTTCGGCAATTGCGGCGGGTCCTCATACGCCATCTGCTCCCGCCGCGTGCCCGTGACGGTGACGTTGCGAGTGCGGATAGGGACGCCGTGGCGTGGCTGTTGCGGCACTCCCGCCCGGTGACCGAGCTGTCCGAGCTATCGGCGGCACGCGAGCTGCTCGACGGACTGACGCGCAACCTCGACGGATCGACGGCGGCCGCCACGGTCATTGGCCGTAAGCGCGCGGTCGTACACAACATGCTCGCCTACGCCGTCGAGCGTGGCGTCCTGGCGAGCAACCCGCTCCCGGCGGTCAACTGGAAACGACCCAAGCGGGTCGAACAGGTCGACCCACGCGTGGTGGTCAACCCCCGGCAGGCACGCGAGCTGCTGACCGCTGTCTCCTACGTCGGCGCGCGGAACCAGGACCGGGGCGCGCACCTGGTGGCCTTCTTCGCGGCCATCTACTATTCGGCTGCCCGCCCGGCCGAAGTGGTGAACCTACGGCTCAGTGACTGCAAGCTCCCAGACTCCGGTTGGGGCGAGCTGATCTTGTGGGAGTCGCGCCCGGTTGCAGGCAAGCAGTGGACGGACTCCGGCGAGGCGCACGATCGGCGTGGGCTCAAGCACCGGGCCTCGGGCGACACCCGACCGGTGCCGATCCCGCCGACGTTGGTGCGGACGCTGCGCGGTCACATCGAGCGGTACGGCACCGCTGCCGATGGCCGGCTGTTTCGCTCGCCTCGCGGGGCAGTGGTCGGCTCCGGGACCTACTCGCGGGTCTGGAAGCAAGCGCGCACGTTCGCACTGACCCCTGCCCAGGTAGCCTCGCCGCTGGCGAGCACGCCGTACTCGCTCCGCCACGCTGCGGTCTCGACCTGGCTCAACGCCAGCGTCCCCGCTGCCGAGGTTGCCGCTCGCGCCGGTCACTCGGTAGAGGTGTTGACCAAGGTCTACGCCAAGTGCGTCTACGGGCAACGCGAGACGATCAACGACCGAATCTCGGCGGTGCTGGGTGACTAGCCGTTTCGCGATGGTTTCGCAGATGGCGACAGACCGCCGGTCGCAGGGACGGACACTGACAGAGCCTCGAACTGATCCACAACCGCGTTTCCGCAGGTCACAAGGCATTTTGCCTGATCAAACAGTGCGCCCCCGGGAGGATTCGAACCTCCGACACACGGTTTAGGAAACCGTTGCTCTATCCCCTGAGCTACGAGGGCGGGATGCGGGCGGTGGCAGCAAGCGCCAGCCCGGTCCGCCACGGTCAGCGTACCGGGCGCGGCTCCGAGGGCGGTCACGGCCACTGGGGCGGTCAGGGGCGGCTGTGCCGCTCGCGGATGTTTCATACCCAGCTCTGTGAGAGACACTGAAAGAAGGGTACGAAAGGTCTACAGAGGGGCCTTTGCCCGGGTTGGGACATCCTCAGGAAGTGAGGTGGTCTGGATGACGAACGTTCACGGCAGTCCTGACCGACGGTGGTGGCGTGTTCCACGCACGCGCGGGTTGGTGACCGGCGGCCTGCTGGTGCTGCTCGGCGTGTGGGGTGGGCTTGCCATCTTCATCGGCCCATACCTCGGTTACGGATTCACTCCGAACACCCCTTGGACGTTCACGTGGGGGCGGTTCTGGCTGGAGATCCTCCCGGCCGCGGCGACCGTCTTGGGCGGTCTAGCGCTGCTCGGCACCGCCAACCGGTTCACTGGTTCGTGGGGCGGGTGGCTCGCAGCCGCCGGCGGCGCGTGGTTCGTGGTCGGCGGGACGTTCTCCCAGTTCTGGAACGGCGGGGCCAACCAGGCCGGCGTGCCGACCGGTAGCACCCTGTCGCAGGTGGCGCAGACCATCGGGCTGTTCCTCGGACTCGGCGTTGTGGTGCTGTTCCTCGCCGCGGTCGCGCTGACCCGCTTCGGGATCGAGCCGAAGAGGGCGGCGCCGGAGGCCGAGCGCGTCGATGCCTATCCGGAGGAGCCGGCTCCCGCGGAGCCTGCCGCCGACGAGACGACAGGGCCGGTCGCAGACGAGCCGGCGGCCGAGGAGCCGACGGGTCGGCGCCGGACACGCCTGCGCCGGGCGCGGCACGAGCGCGAGTCGCGTCAGTAGTCGGTAACGCCGTTGGACCCAAGGGCCCTTGATGCTGCCGTGGCAACGTCAAGGGCCCCGTCAGTGACCTCGGCACGCGACGGGTGCGCAAACCGCAGAGCCGGTACGGTCAGCGCTCCTCGCCGTCGTCGTTGCCCAGGTCAGCGAGGAACTGCTCGGCCTCTGCGGCGAGGTCGTCGCCGCTCGGGAGGCTCTCACGGAGCACCGGCAGCTGGGTCCGACTATCGCTGTCGTAGTACCCGTCGTACTGCGCCTCGAGTCGCTGTACGACCCCGCGCACCGCCTCGGAGTTCTCCACCTGCTCGTCGACGAGCGAGCGCACGTACTCGATCTCCTCGGGCAGGTCGCCGCCCGGCAGCAGCAGGCCCGTGGCGCGCGACACCGACTGCAGCAGCTCCACGATCGCCTCCGGATACCTGTTCTCCGCCAGGTAGTGGGGTACGTGTACCGCGAATCCCATCGCGTCGTGCCCCCACTCGCCGAGACGCAGCTCAAGCAGAACCGCGGCGCCCGACGGCATCCGTGCCTCGCCGTGCCACGGGTTCTCCGTGGTCACCAGCTCGGCACGCGTCGCGTGCGTCGTCACGCCGAGCGGCCGCGTGTGCGGCACGGTCATCGGGATGCCGTGCACGCCGACCGTCAGGCTGACGTCGAACGTGTCCACGAGCTGCCGTACGGCGGCGGCGAACCGCTCCCACTGCATGTCGGGCTCTGGCCCCGTCAGTAGCAGGAACTCCGCCCCGGCATCGTCGCGCACGGCGTACAGCGTCAGCTCCGGTGCGGCGTACTGCTCGAAGTGATCCTCGACAAAGGCCACCTCGGGACGCCGTGAGCGGTAGTCGATGAGTTGGTCGACGTCGAACGACGCGACGGTTCGATGCGGCAGCGTCGAGAGCAGCTGCTGCGCGAAGCCTTCCCCGGCCTCGCCCGCGTCGATGAAGCCGGTCAGCGCGTGAACGAGGACGGGCCTGCCCTCCACGGAGCCGTCCCCGATCTCGTACAGGCGTTCGAGATTCATGATCCCCATCTTCGAGCGTGCATAGCCGATAACGGAGACAACGACCACTGGCGGTCGGGCATTCCAAGTCGTGGGGGCGCGCCTACGCTGTGCGGATGCAACCGGCGACGGGACCACTACGCGCGCTGCGGGCGCTGCTCGTGGCCGCGGCGTGCCTCGCCGTGTCCCTGTTCGGTCACGCCGCAGCGGGCGGCATGGTGCCATCCGACCGGTTGCTGGGCATCGCCTGGGCCCTGCTAGCGATCGTCGCGTACCTGCTGTCCGGTCGGCGGTGGACGTTCGGACGGCTACTGCTCGTGCTCGGTGGCACGCAAACGGTGCTGCATCCGGTGTTCGAGTACGGAGACGCGCACGCCGGGATGGCTACCGAGTCGGTAGATGCCGCGCTCGCGATGAGCCTCACACACCTGCTGGCCGCCGGGGTGCTCGCAGTGGCGCTCGCGCGAGGTGATGCCGCGCTCTGGCGGCTGTTCACCGCAGTGGCGAGCCTGTTGACTCCGCTCGCCAGCGTCCTGCCGCGCACCGCGCTGTGCTCGGCGCGGTACGCGGCGACTCCCGCTCGGTGCCCCCAACCGCGGGCGTCCACCGACGTGCGATGCCCGCTGGCGGCCGCGGTCGACCCGCGTACGACGCGCGGCCCCCCGAAGCACGCCCGCCCCTCGCACTGACGTCATCCGCTCGAGCCGTGCCCGGAAACGGGTACGGCAAGAAAGGCGTGCTCTGTTCATGTTCCCTTCCAGAACCAAGACCCGCCGAGGCACCGCGCGGCTCCTGCTCGCGACCGGCGCGGCCGGTCTCCTTACCGCGGGCGTGCTCGTCTCGCCGGCGTCGGCCCACGTCACGGTCTCGTCGCCGGACGCGGCGGGCGGCGGGTACGGCAAGCTGGTGTTCCGCGTCCCGACCGAGTCGGCCAACGCAAGCACCAAGCGGCTGACCGTTCACCTGCCTACCGGGATGCCGTTCGCCTCGGTCTCGGCCAAGCCCAAGGTCGGCTGGTCGGTACGCACCCAGGAGACCAAGCTCCCGAAAACGGTAAAGACCAGCGACCTGACCCTTACCAAGGCGATCACGACCATCACGTGGCAGGCGAAGGACGACCAGGCGGCGATTCCGCCCGGCGCGTTCGACGAGTTCGAACTCTCCGTCGGCCCATTCCCCAAGAAGGGCGGCACGCTGGTGGCCACCGCAACGCAGTTCTACACCGACGGGTCGGTCGTGCGGTGGGACCAGAAGACGAAGGCGAGTGGCGGCGAGGCCGAACACCCGGCCCCCACCCTGGAGGTGGCGTCGGCGGGCGCCGCTGCTTCGGCGACCCCGTCGTCCGAGCCGGCCAAGGCGACCGCCGCGACGGGCAGCGACGTACCCGCGCGTGTGCTCGGGGCAGTCGCCGTCGTGCTCGCGCTCGGGGCGCTCGCCTTGTCCGTACGGCGACGCCGTAGCTCCGGGGAAGGTGCGGCGCGGTGAGAGAGTCCAGGCTCGGGCTCGGCCTGGCCGCCCTGCTGTTGGCGGCCGCCGCGAGCATGGTCGGGTCAGTGGTGGCCGCCCCGGCCGCGCTCGCTCACGCGACGCTGGAGAAGACGGCGCCCAAGCAGGGCGGCACCGTCACCAAACCACGAAGCGAGGTCACCCTCACGTTCGACGAGGCTGTCCAGTCGAGCTTCGCCAAGGTGGTGGTCACCAGCCCGAACGGCAACCGTGTCGATACGGGCAAGCCGCACATCGTCAACGGCACGGTCACCCAAGGCATCAAGGGCCTACCGGCGGCCGGCAAGTACACCGTCGCCTGGCGGGTCGTATCAGCGGACGGGCACCCGGTCGACGGCCAGTTCCGGTTCGTCGTCGCCGAGGGCGCGGTCGGCAGCGCAACACCGAGCCAGGAGGCGGCGGGTACGCCCGCCGCCTCCACCCCCCAGGCTGCGTCGGTACAGCAGGACACGTCCTTCCTCGGACGGCACTGGCTGCACATCGTCGGCGGCCTCGTGGTCGTCGCCATCGGGGCCGCGGTAGTGGCGTGGGAACGGCGACGGCGACATGGGTGAGATGCAGCAGCCGGCAGCGGCGGTCCCGGAACGCGCCCGGTTCGCGCCGTGGCCGTACGTCGCGGGTGTTCTCGTCGCCGGGCTGCTCACCCTGGTAGTGATGCTGCTCGCCGGCGGTGGTGCACCGCAGCCGGCCCCCGCCGGTATACCCGACGCCGGGCCATTCACCGGGTGGGCACTGCCGGCCTCCCGGCTGCTGGCTGACGCCGCCGCGATCCTCGCCGTGGGGGCGGCACTCACCGCTGCGGTGCTGCTGCCGCCCGGTGCCGGCAGGTCACTCGGGGCATGCGGTACGAGGCTCGTCCGTACGGGCGCGGTCGCCGCCGGATGTTGCGCGTTGTTGGCGGCTGTCGAGATCGTGCTTACGTACAGCGACTTTCTCGGTATACCGGTCAGTACGGCGCTTGCCCAGCCGGGTCTGTCGTCGTTCGTCGCCGACACGGTGCAGGGACGGGCGCTCCTGATCCAGCTCCTGCTCATGGTCGGGATGCTGCTGGCCGCGACCGCCGTCGGCACGACGCGCGGAGCCGGCTGGATGGCGCTCCTGGCGTTCGGCGGGATGGCAGTGCCCGCGTTCGCGGGCCACTCGTCCGCGGCGGACGCGCACGCGCTCGCGGTTTCGGTTCTGGTCGTCCACCTCGTTGCCGTCGCGGCGTGGGTCGGCGGCCTCGCCGGGGTCAGCCTCGCCGCCAGGCAGCAGGACGTACCGTTGCCGGAGACCGCCCGGCGCTTCAGCGCGCTCGCGCTGTGGTGCGCCGGCGCCGTCGGTGCGAGCGGCGCGGTCAACGCCTGGCTGCGGCTGGGATCGCTGGACCAGATGGTCGGTTCCTCGTACGGGTTGCTGGTGCTCTGCAAGGTATTCGCGCTCGTCCTGCTCTGTACGGCGGGCTATGTGCACAGGCAGCGCACGCTCCCGCAGCTGGATACCCGGCGCAGGCCGTTCGTCCGGCTCGCCGCCGTCGAGGTGGCGGTGATGGCGGCGACGCTCGGCCTCGCCGTCGCCCTGTCCCGCACGCCCACCCCGGTGACGGGGTCCTGACCGTCCGGCTGGCCCAACCCGGCTTCCGACTCGGCCTGTTCACGTCGTCGGTAGCCGGCGTCGCGCGTGCGGTACGTGGTTCGTGGCCGCTGTGGGTCACCCGCGGCAGCCCGTGGGGCGTGACAAGCGGGTTCGCTCTCTGGGGTGCGAAGGCCGCGCAGGCGGTCGGGCTGCACCCGGAGACCTGGGTGTACTGGCAGGACCCGGAGAACGCGGCCGATGCGTACCTCGGCGGTATTGCCAGCTTCAGCCTGCATGGTTGGGGTGTGGGCGGCGATGGCCATCCTCGGTCCGTGGCTCGGGCTGCGGTCCAGAAACCTGCTCGGCCTGCCGAACCCGAAGCCGACCGACAGCTCGTGCTGACCGCCGTCATTCCGCGTGCAGCGTGACCGACAGGCGAGCGTCCGAGGCGCCGCGGGCCAGCTTCGCGGCCTGCTTCGGCGTGGTGGCGAGTACGACGAGAGTGCCCTGACGGGTCGCAGTGTCGCGTGAGGTCGGCACCGACACCACTCGAACGCTCTTGGCGACTACCTTCGCCGGGCCGGTCGCCTGCAGGCCCGCCGCGGTCGGCACGGCGAGCACATCGACGACCGAACCCGGGTGCAGCAGGTCGGCGATGCCGGAGTCGGCGATGCGCACCGGCATGCCGACCTTGTCCTCGCCGTACCCGTGCAACGACGCCGCGCCCACCAGCCGCACGTCGGTGAGCGGCTCGCCCCGGCGCAGCGGTGCGGCGAGCACCTGCCCGGCCACGGCATCACTGTCACCGAACGTGCCGTCGGGTACGGCTTCGGGCGGGAGGGCGACCGTGCGTACGTCGGACGCCGCCAGGGTGTTGCCGGCGGCGAGGTCGTGGGCGGCGACGAGCACGGCGGTCGTCGGCGCGGGCGCGGGGCGCAGGGCGGCGAGTGCCAGCGCCACCGACGCTGCGGCCAGTCCTGCGGCGAGCAGCCGGCGGTGCGATGTGACGGCGCGGCGCAGGTCGCGCAGGAAACCGAACGCTTGCTTGCTCATCGCGGACCGCTCCTAGGGCAGTTCGAACGGCAACCGGATGCCGTCGAGGGCACCGGGACAGGGGCAGGTGCGCTCGACCGGTAGCGCGGCGATCACCTGGAGCAGCAGCTCTCGTAGCCGCGCGATGTTCTCCCCGAAGACCCGCAGCACCTCCGCGTGCGTCACGCCCTCGCCGGCTTCCAGCCCAGCGTCGAGGTCGGTGACGAGCGCGATGCCCGTGTAGCACAGCGCGAGCTCACGGGCGAGCGTCGCCTCCGGTTGGCTGGTCATGCCGACGATCGACCAGCCCTGCGCGGTGTACCACCGCGACTCCGCGCGGCTGGAGAAGCGGGAACCCTCGATGACGACCAGCGCGCCCCCGTCAGCCGGCGGCCAGTCGGCTCGCCGGGCGCTCGCGAGCACAGCCTCCCGTCCGGCCGGACAGTACGGGTCCGCGAACGGCACGTGCACCGCCGCGCCCTCGTCGTAGAACGTCGACGCGCGTCCCGACGTTCGGTCGACCAGCTGGTCGGGGACGACGAGGGTGCCAGGGCCCACCTCGGGACGGAGTGAGCCGACCGCCGTGGGCGCGAGCAGCTGGCGGACGCCGAGGGAGCGCAGTGCCCACATGTTCGCGCGGGCCGGAATGCGGTGGGGCGGGTAGCGGTGGTCGTGGCCGTGCCGGGGAACGAAGGCCACCTGCCGGCCGGCCACCGCCCCCACGACGATCGGGTCGCTCGGCTCGCCGTACGGCGTCTTGACCTCGACCTCGGTCGCATCGGTCAGGAACTGGTAGAAGCCCGAGCCGCCGATGACGCCGATCTCCGCCTGCTGGGTAGTAGTCATGCCGGCGACGGTAGCCCACGCTGCGGGACCGTACGCGCTCGTCCACAGGACGATTCGCGCGCGACTTCAGGGGAGTGCGGAGCCTGTGGAGGCCCCCGTCAGCTCGTGCTGGCGCCGGCGGAGGCGGTCGACTTGGTCGAGCCGTTCGACGACGACCCGGAGGAGCTGGACGAGTTCGACGAGCTCGAGGAGGAGCTATCGGACCCGGACGAGCCGCCCGACTCGGACGAGCCGCCGTCCTTGCTGGTCGAGCCGTTGGACTCGCCCGAGCCGGACGTCTTGGCGTCGCCCTTCTCACCCGAGCCCTTGTCCTCGGACGTGCTGCTGCCGTTGCGGCCCGTCTGAGTCGAGCGGCTGTCCGTGCGGTAGAAGCCCGCGCCCTTGAAGACGACCCCGACCGGGAAGATCACCTTGCGCAGTGCGCCGCCGCACGCCTCGCACGTGGTGAGCGAGTCGTCGGTCATGCGCTGGACGACCTCGCGCTGCTGCTTGCACGACGTGCAGGCGTACTCGTAGGTGGGCACGGATCCTCCTCGTACTCGTGGGGCGTGGCGAACTGGCACTCGACGCCCCCGACTGCTAACAATAATGCGTCATCGGGGCCGGAACGTCCACACCGGGTGGCATGCGGGGGTCACGCACCGACGAGTGCCCGGACATGGCCGAGGACCTCCTCAGCGCAGCCCCAGGACAGGGTGACCCCGGCGCCCCCGTGCCCGTAGCAGTGCACCACAGCACCCCCGCCCGCCGTCTGCTCGGTTTCCAGCCGCACCTCCGGCCGCAGCGGGCGCAAGCCGACCCGGTGGCCGAGCACGCGAGCGTCGCGCAGTTCCGGTACGAGTGCGCGGGCGCGGTCGACCAGCCGTTCGGCCGTGGCCGGGTCGGGCCGCTTGTTCCAGTCGCCCTCCTGTGCGGTACCGCCGACGACGATGTCCTCGGTACGGGGGACCACGTAAACGGGCATCAGCTCGTCGGACTCCTCGAGCAGCCACTCCTCGAGCCCGACCTGGGAGAGGTAGACGACCTGACCGCGCACCGGGCGCAGCGACCCGTCGTCGACCAGCGAGCGTGCCGCGATGCCGCAGCAGTTCACGACCAGCGGCGCCCGGTTCGGCAGGTTGGGGAGCGCCATCCGGGTGATCCGGCCACCTGCCCGCTCCAGCCGCGCGGCGAGCCAGGGCAGGTAGACCCGCATGTCGACGACCGGCACCTCGAACCGCCACCCGCCGCTGAAGCCCGCGGGCACCGCGGTCGTACGTTCCAGCCGCGGCAGCGCGCTCGCCCACCAGGGCTCCGGTGCGGGCGTGCGGAGCAGCTCGGTGCCCCAGCGCATGCGTACCCCGGACTGCGGTTCGCTGACGGCGAGCCGGCGGAACTCCTCGTACGCGGTCTTGCCCCACGCGGTGACCCGGTCCTTGGGCTCGGCGAGGTACGGGTACCAGATCGCGGCGGCAGCCGAGGAGGTCGTCTCGAGCGGGAGTTCCCGGGCGATCACGTCGACTTGGTGCCCGGCCTCGACCAGCCGCATCGCGCAGGACAGGCCAACCACCCCGGCACCGACCACGAGCACCCGCATATACAACTCCCCAGAGACGCTGTCGGCTCTATCCTGGACGACATCCGCCCCTGCTGTCTCCTGGAGTGTCCGATGCCCTACCACCTCCTGTCACGACGCGCCGTCGCGCTCACCTCTGCCCTGCTCGTCGCGAGCGTCGCGTTCGGTTGTGCGCCGCAGAATGCCGCATCGGACACGGCAAGCGACAAGCCGTCCAGCTGTGCGATCTCCGACCTGGCGGTCAAGAAGAAGGGCACGCTCACCGTCGGCACCGACAAGCCCGCGTACGATCCGTGGTTCGCCGACAACGACCCCACCAACGGCAAGGGTTTCGAGAGCGCCGTGGCGTACGCGGTGGCGGAACAGCTCGGCTTCGACGAGAGCGACGTCAAGTGGACGACGGTGCCGTTCAACTCCTCGTACGCGCCCGGACCCAAGGATTTCGACTTCGACATCAACCAGATCTCGATCACCAAGAAGCGCGAGAAGGCCGTCGACTTCTCGCACGGTTACTACACCGTCAACCAGGCGGTGGTCGCGATGAAGAACTCGAAGGCGGGGCACGCGATGAGCATCGCGGACCTGAAGTCGGTAAGGCTCGGTGCCCAGGTCGGGACGACCAGCCTCAGTTACATCACCAAGGCGATCGACCCGAAGCAGCAGCCGCGGGTCTACAACGACACCAACGACGCGAAGTCCGCGTTGACCGGAGGCACGGTGGACGCGATCGTCGTCGACCTCCCGACCGCCTTCTACCTCACCTCGGCGGAGATCAAGGGATCGACGATCGTCGGGCAGTTCGAGCCGACAGGAAACCCCGAGGAGTTCGGCCTGTTGTTCGAGAAGGGCAGCAAGCTGGTTCCCTGTGTGAACAAGGCGATCGACGAGCTCGAGCACTCCGGCAAGCTGGCGCGCATCCAGCACCGGTGGCTGTCGAAGAACGTCGACGTCCCAGTACTGAAGTGACGGCGTACCGGTGACTGCGACCGAGCAGCTGAGCGGCGGCAAGAGCGCGCGGCAGCTCGAACGGGAGCGGTACAGGCGCCGGCGCTCGATACGTGACGGCACGGTCGCCGCGGCGAGCACGGTCGTCGTCTTCGCGGTGATCATCGTCCTGTTCGTCAACGCTCCGGGCTGGCCGCGGGTACGAGAGACGTTCTTCTCTCTCGACGCTTTGACCGGGTCTCTTCCCCAGATACTGTCGGGGTTCTGGCTCAACGTGCGGATGTTCCTCATCGGCGAGGTGCTCGTCCTCGCCTTCGGGTTGCTCACCGCGCTCACGCGTGGCCTCACCGGCCCCGCGTTCCTGCCGCTGCGCCTGATCGCCACGGTCTACGTCGACGTGTTCCGCGGCATCCCGACCCTCCTGGTGGTGTTCCTGCTCGGGTTCGGCATGCCGGCGCTGCGGCTGCAGGGCCTGCCGAACGATCCTGTGTTCTGGGGCGTCACCGCGCTGGTGCTCTCGTACGGCGCGTACGTCGCCGAGGTCTACCGCGCCGGTATCGACTCGGTGCACCCCAGTCAGATGGCGGCGGCGCGCTCGCTCGGCCTGTCCCGCGGCCAGGCGATGCGGTCGGTGATCCTGCCGCAGGCGATACGCCGGGTCGTGCCGCCGCTGCTGAACGACTTCGTGTCGCTGCAGAAGGACACCGCGCTCGTCGCCGTGCTCGGCCCGCTGGAGGCGGTGCGGCAGGCGCAGATCTACGCCTCGTCGAACTTCAACTACACGCCCTACGTGCTCGCCGCCGCGTTCTTCCTCGCCCTCACCATCCCGCTGACGCGGGTGTACGACCGGGTCGCGGCGCGGGAGGCCGCGCGGCGCGGGCCTGGCGGTCCGCGATGACCAGTGAGGAGCCGCTGCTGCGGGTCAAGGGGTTGCACAAGTCGTACGGCGACACCGAGGTGCTCTCCGGTGTCGACCTCGGCGTAGGCAGGCATGAGGTGGTGTGCCTGATCGGCGCCTCGGGCTCGGGGAAGTCGACTCTCCTGAAGTGTCTCAACCTGCTGGAGCGCATCGACGACGGCGAGATCTGGCTGGACGGGCAGGAGATCGCCGACCCGCGGCTGAACCCCGACACGGTGCGCCAGCGCATCGGCATGGTGTTCCAGGCGTTCAACCTGTTCCCACACCTCACGGTGCTCGAGAACTGCACGCTCGCCGCGCGCAAGGTGAAGCGGTGGCCCGCGGCCGAGGCGGCCGACACCGCGCGGGAGCTGCTCGACCGGTTCGGGCTTGCGGACCGGGCCGGCGAGTACCCCGACAGACTGTCCGGCGGCCAGCAGCAGCGGGTGGCGATCGTACGGGCGCTGGTCACGCGGCCGATGCTGATGCTGTTCGACGAGGTGACCTCGGCGCTGGACCCCGAGCTCGTCGGTGAGGTGCTGGGCCTGATCAAGGAGCTCGCCGCCGAGGGCATGACGATGGTGCTCGCGACGCACGAGATGGGTTTCGCCCGCGGCGTCGCCGACCAGGTCTCCTTCCTCGACGGCGGTGTATTGCTCGAGTCCGGCCCGCCGGAACAGGTGCTCGGCGCGCCCGAGCAGGCTCGTACGCGCGAGTTCCTGCGCCGGGTCGTCGAGGCCGACCGCTTCTAAAAGCGGCGGCGCGTCAGACGTCGTCGTCCAGTCACAACAAGAAAGCCCGCCACAGTCGTGCGTATGACCGAATACCGGAGCGGTCTCTGTGGCCAGGATATGCCCCATGCCGGCAACACTCGTGCTTCGTGGCGGTACGGTCCACGACGGCAGCGGCGACCCGGGCCGGCTTGCCGACGTCGTGATCGATGGGGACCGGATCGGGTCCGTCACGCCCACAGCCGATGTGGACGGCGTGGAGGTGCTCGACGTCAGCGGCATGGTCGTGGCGCCGGGCTTCATCAACGTGCTCAGCCACGCGTACTTCAGTCTGCAGCGGGATCCCCGTGGTCTGTCGGACCTGTATCAGGGCGTCACAACCGAGACCTTCGGCGAGGGCGTGTCCATCGGCCCGCTTCCCCCGGCGGCGCAGGCGTTGCTCGAGCCCGGCCTGGAGGCGGATCACCCGTCGATCGACTGGCCACGGCTCTCGCTGTTCCTCGCCCACCTCGAGAGCCGCGGTGTCGCGCAGAACGTGGCGAGCTTCGTCGGGGCGGAGAACCTCCGGATGCTCGGCGCGGGAGCCGATGACCGTGCGCTCACAGCCCAGGAGCTGTCCCACGTACGTGGCGTGCTCGACGAGGAGATGTCTGACGGCGCCCTCGGCCTGGGTTCTGCTTTGATCTATCCGCCAGGCTGCTTCGCCTCGACCGACGAGCTCGTGGCCCTGAGCGAGGTCGTGGCACGGTACGACGGGTTGTACATCTCGCACATGCGCAGCGAGGGCGACCACATGCTGGACGCGGTCGCCGAGCTGGTGGAGATCGGACGGCGAGCGGACGTGCGGGCCGAGATATTCCACTTGAAGACGGCAGGGCCGCCGAACTGGTCCAAGATGACGACCGCCGTCCACATGGTGGATGCCGCTCGTGCGGCGGGCCAGCAGGTGACCGCCGACGTCTACCCCTACCTGGCGGGCGAGACCGCGCTCGCGGCGTCGATCCCGCCGGCATTCCACGAGGGCGGCACCGCCCAGCTCATCGCCCGGCTACGTGACCCGTCGGAACGGGAACGGATGCGTAAGGCGGTGCTCTCGTCCTCGGACGGATGGGAGAACCTCTACCAGGCCTCCGGCGGCGCCGGGGGCGTGCTGCTGTTACCCGATGCGAGCAGCCCGGCGGCGCCGTACCGGGGCTTGACGGTCGAGCAGGCGGCCGAGCGGGACGGCAAGAATGAGCCCGTCGATGCGCTGCTCGACCTGGTGGCGCTGGACCCGTCCCTCGCCGCCATGTACTTCATGATGGACGAGGACTGCCTGCGAACCGCCTTGCATCAGCCATGGGTCTCGGTCGGGTCGGACGCGGCCACGTTCGCCGCTGAGCCGCCGTGCACCGACGTGCTTACCCACCCGCGCGCGTACGGCACGTTCGCGCGCATCCTCGGTCACTACGCACGAGATGAGGGTCTGCTCACACTCGAAGAAGCCATCCGTCGGTTGACGAGCCTGCCGGCCGCGAACCTGCGGCTGCGCGGGCGGGGAATGCTCGCGCCCGGGAACTACGCCGATGTGGTCGTGTTCGACCCGTCATCGGTGGCAGACGTCGCCACCTACGATGACCCGCACCGCTACGCGACCGGCGTTCGCCACGTCATGGTCAACGGCGAGTTGGCGCTTCGCGACGGCGTACCCACCGGACGATTGACGGGCCGTGCCTTGAAGAGGGGCGCGTAGCCGCGCAGCCAGCCATGCAAACTGCCCACCCGCAGGAAACGGAGACAGCGATGGACCAGTCGGCAGACGGGACGCTCAGTCCCGACCGACCGGCGTCACCGTCGGGAACCATCGCCGAAGTGACGGCAACGTTGTCCGCCGTCGACGCGCACGGATGGGTGCACGCGGTCGACCTCGACAGTGGTGCCGAGTTCGCGTACGACGCGGACCAGCCCGTCGTGTTGGCCAGTGTGTTCAAGATCCCCGTCCTGATCGAGCTGTTCCGGCAGTTCGGCGACGGCCGGCTGGATTCGACGGCACGCAGGGAGCTCCCCGTCGAGGGCCGCTCAGACGGCCCGACCGGCCTGTCGGCGATGGCCGATCCGATCGAGCTATCGCTGCGGGATCTGGCGTACTGGATGATGAGCGTCAGCGACAACGCGGCCACCGACATTCTCGTGAAAGTCCTCGGTGTCGAGGAAATCAACGCGACCGTGCGCGCGCTCGGACTGACCCGTACCCGCGTGGATGGCACCTGCGACGACCTGTTCCAGACCATGGACGCCGACGTCCCCGGCCTACGGGGCGGGGATTGGGATGCCGAGAGCCTGCGTGCGGCCCGCGCGGTGGATCCCGAGCGCACGCTGCACGCCGGTACGGCGGTGGAGATCACCCGGCTGCTGTCGATGATCTGGTCCGATACGGCCGCCGATCCCGCGGGTTGCGCGGAGATGCGCCGGATCCTGCGGCTGCAGGCCTGGCCGCACCGGCTACGCAGCGGGTTCCCCGAGCGGGACGCCGTCGTCGCGGGCAAGACCGGGACGCTGCCGTTCTGGCGCAACGAGGTCGGCGTGGTCGAGGACGAGGTTGGCGGCCGGTACGCCGTGGCGGTGTTCCTGCGCACGTCCGTGCATGCCTACAGGAATCCCTCCGCGGACGCGTGCATCGGCACGCTCGCGCGGCTTGCAGTCGACGACCTCCGAGCGGCCGGCGGCAGGCGCACCGAGACGCCGCGCCGCCCGACCTTCCGGCCGAGCACAGGCGATGTGGGCAGGGCAATCCGTGACCGCGCGGAGGCGGCAGGGGCACGGATCTGGCTGCATGCAAGAGACATCGACGGCAATGCCGCCGTCGGGATCGACGACTCCGACCCGGTGGTCACGGCATCGGTCTTCAAGGTCCCTGTAGCGCTCGAACTCGCCTGTCAAGCCACTTCCGGCAAGATCGACCTGACCGAGCGCGTCACGGTGGGAGACGATGACCGGGTGGCGTCGCCGTTCGGCCTTGCCGCACACCGCGACCCGGTACGGATGTCGTACCGGGACCTCGCCCTGCTCATGATGGTCATCAGCGACAACGTGGCCACCGACCTCGTCGTCGATCGTGTCGGCAAGGACCGGATTGCCGCGCTCCTCGGCCGCCTTGGCTTCGCGGCGACGGCCGTGCCGCAGAACTGCCGGGAGATCCTCGACTCCATAAGCCAGGATCTGGGCTTCTCTTACGGTGACGACGAGGCGGTACTTGCCGAGCTCTCTGCAGAGCGGCTGGGCACGCTACGGGCGCTCTCTCCCGACGAGACGTGCCGTACGACGGCTGCAGAGGTCGCCCGCTTGCTGGCTTCGGTCTGGCGGGACGAGGCCGCAGCCGCGAACGCCTGCGCGCTTGTTCGCGGCTGGATGGCCAACCAGATCTGGCCGCACCGGCTGATGAGCGGCTTCCCCGGCGACGGCATCACGGTCAGCGGGAAGACCGGCACGCTTCCGCTGGTGCGCAACGAGGTGGGGGTCGTCGAGTATCCCGACGGCGGCCGGTACGCGATCGGCGTCTTCACCCGGGCGCACAGCCCGGAACCCGAGGCGCCGGAGATCGACGCGCTGATCGGCTGGGCCGCGGCGGAGGCCGTTGCCCACCTGCGAGGTGAGCGCGATGGCTGACCGCAGG
>JBOHBN010000009.1:0-3847 GCA_050698355.1 Streptosporangiales bacterium
CTCAGCTGACAAGTCCACCCCGGCGACCACGCTGAGTGCGTCGCGCTCGGGGCTGCCGGGTGTACGAAGCCGCTCGATGAACTCTCGCTCCCGATCGTTGATCGGCACGCTCTTGCGCATGACAGTACTCATGCTGCACATTATGCCGCAAAAAGTGCGGCATGGCCAGCTGCGTCGAAGATCACACCGTCCGTTTGCCCGACCGACACCTCTGCCGCTCCGCCCCGCTTCGTGTATGCGATACGGAGCGCGACGACTGGTTCTTGCCCGGAGTCGTGTCAGGATGTGTCTCTCTGATCAGGCGTGCCTGGTCACTTCCGAAGGTACTCGGGGCTGGAACATGCTGGGGTCGCGGGCGAAGCCTCGGACTTCAGTGAGGCACCGGTAACTCGTGTTCCAGCCTGGTGAGTGACTAACTGCGTGACAATGCCGTCGTACGGCAGTGGACGGCAGTGCACTCTGGCGGGCTACGTGTCGGCACCGCCGGAGGCGGGCGCCGCGCGGCTGAAATGCTTCACACCGAGGAGGTCACTGGTTCGATCCCAGCATCGCCCACCAGCGCAAACGTCGATCGGGTGAAGGCGCGGACGGCAACTGAGTGACTATCGCTCGTTATTGATCTTCGAAGATGCGGTCCATGTGTCAGGCGACCTGCAGGATGAGGACGTACCGGTGATCACGCGTCTTTGACGGTGAGGATGATCATGGGGCGGGTCGTGGTGGCCTGCCTCTTGTCGTGTGCGACGTCATCGTGCACAGGGAGACGGTCGCGGCCCTCCCGGATGTCTTGGCCGACCCGGGAGGACCGCTCGGTGCATAGGAGTGCACCTGGTGCTCACGGTAGGCATCGACGCCGAGCGCGTCGAACGTGATCTTGGCTGGGGTCGGCTGGTCTGTCCGGGGTGTGGGGCCGTGCTGGCGCGGTGGGGGTATGCCCGCTCGCGGCGAGTACGAGAAGGGGACGGCTGGTGGCCGTTACGGCCACGGCGGACGGTGTGCACCGGCTGTGGGGCCACGCATGTGCTGCTGCCGTCTTCGTGTCTGCTGCGCCACGCCGATGGGGTGGCGACGATCGGGGCCGCGGTGACGGCGAACGCCGAGGGGTGGGGGCATCGACGGATCGCCTGCCGGCTGGGCCGGCCGGCCTCGACGGTGCGTGGCTGGCTGCGTGCCTTCGCCGCCCGCGCCGAGCAGATCCGGGCGGTGTTCACCGTGCTGTTGGGCGAGCTGGACCCGCTCGCTGAGCCGGTGCCGCCGGCGGGGTCGGCGTTGGCTGACGCGGTGGAGGCGATCGGCGCAGTGACCGCCGCGGTGCGGCGCCGACTGGGTCAGACCGTGTGCGGCTGGTCGCCGTGGCAGGCCGCCGCGGCGGTCAGCGCGGGACGACTGCTCACCTCGGGGTGGCCTGTGCCCGTGGCCAACACGAGCTGGCTCTGGGCGGCGGTGCCGTGATCGGCGAGCCTCTGCGTTGATCACGAACCAACGCACAGGGAGGCGACACGCCGATGGCAGAACGCAGCGATGACGAGCAGACGCGGGCGGAGCGGGCCAGGGCACTGGGGTTGTTTCGGTACTCGCTGATTCGCGAGGCCGCCGATGCGCAGCTGTCTACTAAGCAGCGCGGCCGGCTGGTCCGCGGGTTGGCCGCCACCGAGCATCTCGGCCCGTTCGGCAAGCCGGTGCGAGTGAGCAGGGCGACGCTCGATCGGTGGATCCGCGGCTGGCGCGCCGGCGGGTTCGACGCGCTGGTCCCGACGCCGCGCCGGGTGGAGCCGCGCACCCCTGCCGAGGTGCTGGAGTTAGCCGCCGGGTTGAAACGCGAGAACCCGGCGCGCACCGCCGCGCAGGTCGCGGCGATCCTGCGTACCCACGCCGGGTGGGCGCCACACGAACGCACTCTGCAGCGACACTTCGCCCGGCTCGAGCTCAATACCCGCCCCGATGGCAGCCCGCCCGCCGCGTTCGGGCGGTTCGAAGCAACTGCTCCGAACGAATTATGGACAGGCGACGCGCTGCACGGCCCGGTCATCGATGGGCGAAAGACGTACCTGTTCGCGTTCATCGACGACCACTCCCGCCTCCTGGTCGGGCACCGGTGGGGCCATGCCGAAGACACCGTGCGGCTGGAAGCAGCGCTGCGCGCCGCGCTCGCCTCCCGCGGAGTTCCCACGCGGGTCTATGTCGATAACGGCAGCGCGTTCGTCGACGCCCAGCTGCTGCGCGCGTGCGCGAGCCTGGACATTCAGCTGGTGCACTCCAGGCCCGGCAAACCAGCCGGCAGGGGAAAGATCGAACGGTTCTTCCGCACCGTGCGTGAGCAGTTCCTCGTCGAACTCGCCGCCGACAGCACCGCCCAGGTCGCCGATCTCGTCGAACTGAACCGCCTGTTCACCGCGTGGGTGGAAACCGTCTACCACCACCGCCCGCATTCGGAGACCGACCAGCCACCGCTGCAGCGGTGGCTGGCCACCGGGCCACCGGCACTACCCACGCCCGAGCAACTGCACGAGGCGTTCCTTTGGTCCGAACACCGCACCGTCACCAAGACCGCGACCGTGTCGCTGCACGGCAACATCTACCAGGTCGACGCCGCCCTCGTCGGCCGGAAGGTCGAGCTGGTCTTCGACCCGTTCGACCTGACCAACCTTCAGGTCCGCTACCACGGCCGAGCGATGGGACACGCGGTCCCGCACCGCATCGGCCGGCACGTCCACGCCAAAGCCCGCCGCGACGGCGCCACCCCACCGGTCACCGCGACCGGGATCGACTACCTGCGGCTGGTCGAAGCCAAACACACCAGCCAGCTCGCCGACCGGCTCCGCTACGCCGACCTTCCCCAAGACGGCGACCAGCAACCTGTCCAGCTCGACCGCACCGACCACGACGAGGACACCAACCAGGAGACCACGTGACTATCGAACGCCTGCAAGCCCACTACGGATTCACCCGCATGCCGTTCGGCCGAGACCTCGCCCCCGGCATGCTGCACCGCCACACCAGCCACGCCGAAGCCGTCGCCCGCATCGGCTGGACCGTGGCCGAACACGCCCTCGGCGTGGTCACCGGCGAGGTCGGCGTCGGCAAGACCGTCGCTGTCCGCGCCGCCCTCGCCGGCCTCGACCCCGCCCGGCACACCATCATCTACCTGCCCAACCCCGCCGTCGGCGCCCGCGGGATCTACCACGCCATCGTCACCGCCCTCGGCGGGCAACCCCGGTTCCACAACTGCGCGTTGATCCCGCAAGCCGCCGACGCGCTCGCCGACCAGGCAGCCGAACGCGGCCGCACCCCTGTCCTCGTCCTCGACGAGGCCCACCTGCTCAGCCATGACCAACTCGAGGCCGTACGCATGCTCACCAACCACGACCTCGACTCCGCGTCCCCGCTCGCCGCGATCCTCATCGGCCAACCCACCCTGCAGCGCAAGATGAAACTCGGCGTGCTCGCCGCGCTCGACCAGCGCATCGCCGTGCGCTACCACATGCCGGGCATGAACCCAGACGACACCGGTGACTACCTGCGTCACCACCTCGCCCTGGCCGGACGCAGCGACACCCTGTTCAGCGACGACGCCACCGGCTTGATCCACCAAACCAGCCGCGGGACACCGCGCGCGGTCAACAACCTCGCCGTCGCCGCCCTACTCGCCGCCTACGCCGCGAGCAAGACCATCGTCGACGAATCCAGCGCCCGCGCCGCGGTCACCGAGGTCACGACAGAGTAAGCACCACCCCGACACCCTCACCATCAAGCCCCGCCGGCCACCACCGGCGGGGCTTGCTCATACCTGCCCCACATCCCCAAACAACACGTCGCCGTCGTCCTCAACCAAAGCGTCGCGCAACAC
>JBOHBN010000010.1:0-14057 GCA_050698355.1 Streptosporangiales bacterium
GACCGGACCTTACCGAGCGACCCGACACGGACGGGGAAGACATCCATCGGGTTGTCCGCGGTGTCGCCGCCGTCGAGGAACACCATGAAACCGTCGGTGCCGCGGGGGAACACTGAACGGGCGTCCACGCCGTCCTTCGACGCGTACAGCGTGAGGCTGGAGTCGCCGACCGATGTCGGGCCGGGGATGTTGCTGGTGAACTCGCTTGCCAGGTCGGGTGTCTCGATGTTCGCGGACTCGACGGTGAACCCGTTAATCTCCATGATCCACTTAGAGATGTCCTGCCCGGCGTCGAGTTCGCTGCGGTCCGGCTGGTAGGTCGTCGCAGCGATGTCGGTGAGGAAGTAGCACTTGTCGATGCCGGCGCGGAAATACCGCGTCGCCGGGATGACGGCACTCGCAACCATTTACTGCTCCTTCTTGTCGGCCGCCGGCTTATCGGCGGGCTTGCTCGCTGGCCTCGACTTCTCATCCGCCCGCTGCCATCCGGGCTTCGGCTGCTGCGTCCACGACGCCACCGACTGTGCGGGGACCTCGACCGTGCGGTCGAGCTTGGGGTGGTAGATCTTCACGTACTCCACGGAACCTCTCCCTCATATGTGGAATCCGGCCTCGCGGGCCGCGTCCTGAATCGCTTTCGCAGCGGCGGCACGCAGGTTGTCGACCTGGTCCTGCACGGCGGGACTCAGGAACGGGCGGGCATCCTGGCGCACCCACGTCCACTCGTCGCGGGTCTCGTTCGCGTTGTCGGCGAACACCGGATGCCGGAAGTAGCCGGTGTTGCTGACGTTCTCGTACGGGCGGGCGTGCGGCGCCTTCTTCCGGCTCACCTTGATCTGCACACCGGGGTTGCGCTGTGAGAACGAGGTCGACACCCGGACCGCGCCGGGTATCCGGCTCGACCATGACGCGTTGCTCTTCGCCTTCCGGACCGCGTCGTCGCCGACCTCACGTATCCGTTTACGCAGCTTCGATTTCAGCTTCCCGTCGAGGCTGTTGAACTTACGGAGGATCTCGTCGGCATTGTCGATCTCGGTCATGCCACAAACGCGTCCACGTGGATGGTGAACCGCACCGACACGCCACAGCCACCCTCGGCTTGCACCTGGTCGAGAGTGTTGAAGGAAACGCGCGCCCGGGTCACCGCCCCATTCACTGACGGGTCGGTATTAAGGGTCTGCACGACGGTGGAGTACATGCCGGCTGCACTGTCACGTACCGGCTTGACATCAGTGCCGCCGGACCAGGACGAGGCGACGCATGCGATGTCGTAGCTTTCCTGTTCGGAGTTCAAGCCGGCGATGATTCGTTCGGTCTGCACCGACCTGGTGTCCTCGTCCTCGTCGTAGCCGACGGTGAGGACGTCGCTGGTCGACGGTGGCTGGAGGATCGGCCCGTCGATGACGTCGGAGTCCGGTAACGCCGTGCGGAACGCTGCGACGAGCGCGTCGAGGCAGCCTTGAATGGTGGTCTCGGTCATCGGACACTCAGCTGACGGTGCCGAACCATTAGCTCCTTGGCCTTGTTCGGTATGGCGAATCCGGTCGGGACCGTCGAACTGTCCGGCTGACCGCTCGTGCCGATACCGGGACGGACGCTCTGTCCTCGCTGCGACCGCCACAGCTGCTCACCTATGAGGTAAACCGCCATCTCCAGGTCCGGGTAGGCCTCGCCGCGGCCTGCCTCGTAGGTAACCGTCCAGGTGCCGGTAGCGCCGAGGTCAACAAGGCCGATGTCGTGCTGACCATGGTCGACGTCGCTGGAGGTGTCCCGCGACACCGCTCCTGTTGACAGGGCCGCGTCGGTGACCTCGACGACGGGCCAGTGTTGTAGCAGCACCTTCCCGTCGCCGCTGTGTACTACCTCGGTGAAGGTTTGCGGCTCGAGCGGACCGCAGTCTCCTTCAACGAGTCCGACCGCAGCGTCGAGGTTGCGTTGCAGCTCGGTGTCGTTTCCGGTGCCCGTAAGGTTGAGGTGTTCCTTGAACCCCTGCAGGTCGACCACTATTAGTCCTTGGTGCGGGCGACGTGGGACCGGCGCGGTTTCTCCGGCTCGGACTCACGGTCGACAACCTTCGCGGTCTCTTGCTTCGGCTTCTTCTCGACAGGCTTGGCACCTAGCCGACGGGCGACCTCGTCGGTGAGTAGCTGCCGGTGTGGAAGCCCGTTGATCATGACGTGGTATTCGCGCTTCATAAAGCACGCCCCTTTGGTTGAGTCCTCCGCACGACCCCGGAAAGCAGAGGGTCATGCGGAGGACATCGGTTGGCGTCAGGCAGCCGCCTGCGTGAGGTCAACCTTCACGAACGCGGACGGGCGCCGCACGGCGAGCGCGAGACGCTCTTCCGCGCGGATCGTGATCCGGTTGTTGATGAAGTCGGCCTCGTTGGAGTTCGTCGCCTCCACCCGGATACCGCCCTTGCGGTACACGGTGCCCTGGGAGAACGCGCCGACCAGCCCTGTGCCCTGGCTGATCGCGGAGGTGACGACGGTACGCAGGCCCCATACGGGCTGAGCCCACGCGAGGCCACCATTGCCGTACGGCCCCTGGAAGAACCCGCCGCCGTAGTACTGGCCGTTGCTGTCACGGGCGAGCCGCAGCGACTGGTAGTCGGCCGGGTTGATGACCAGGCCGTCAGGGGCGAGGAACGTCGCGGTCTGCACGTCGGTCATCGCCCGGAACAGGGTGTCACCCATCGTGTCGGGGTCGACGGCCCACGCCTCGGTCTGGACACCGGTGCGGTTCATGATCCCTTCGAGGTTCGGCGCGGTGCCGTTCCCGTTGAGGAGCTGCGTCTCCTCCAGCGTCCGCAGATCGAGCGCCAGCTCGTTGTTGATGACGCTGACGAGGAACGACAGGTCCTCACGCATCTCGTCGGAGATCTTCGTGTAGCCGGCGAGCTTGGTCAGCGCGTCGGTGACGGTGTCGAAGTTGTAGTGCACCTGCGCCTTTGTGTCGCCTTCGGCGACTGACGCGGGGCTGCCGTCGGTGGCCTGCTGCACGTAGTACGTCAGGCTCGCCGCAGTGATCGTCCCGGATGCGAGCAGGTCAGCGATGGTGGGCTGTTGCCTGGCGAGCAGCGTGACGGTCTCGTCGATCTGCGGGAACCGCAGGTCACCAGTGGTGTTGACGTCGTCGTTGGCCTTACCGGTCCATTCCGGTGCGCCGGCGCTGAACCGCTGCCCAGCGCCCTTGAGGGCCTCGGACGCGTGCTGCACGTAGTGCTCGCCGAGGTTCTTCGCCCGCTTCGGCTCGTCACCGGCGGCCCTGCGGTCAAGCAGTGGTGCGAGGTCGTCGACGCCCTTTAACGCGTCGATCTGCGAGTTGATCGCCTCGATGTCGGCCTTCCGGCCGTCGTACTCGGCTTGCTTCTCGCTCCACGGCCGAGACTTGTCCTGCACCAGCGTGAGCTGGTCTTCCGCGAGGGCTGTGACCTGGTCACAGAGCCCCTTGAGGGTAGGCATGAACGCCTACCTCCCTTCCAATGGTTTGGATGTCCTTCACCCGGTCATGCGCTGGCTGCGGGCGCGGAACACCGCCGCCTGCGCGGCGAGTTCCTTCTCGTCGGGCATCCCGTCATCGGCGGCGGACTCCTCGGCGGACCCGGCGGCCGTGGCGGCGGGGTCGGCGGATTCGTCGGCGGCTGTGGGTGCCTCGTCCTCGACGCCGTCTGCGCCGATGGTCTGGGGATCGTCAAACGACTTCAACTCGGGTGGTTCGGTGTCCGCGTCACGAAGGTGACGAGCAAGATGGCCGTAGACGCCGCGCCGATCGTCGGCAGGAATGTCGGCGCCGCCGCGGGACCCGTTGAGAACGGCGATACCGGCGCTGCATGCGCGAGTCGATGCGGCACCGACTGTCCCGTTGTCAGATACGAAGTGATGCGGGAACTTGTAGCTCGACTTCGCTTCCGCGTCGCCGTCAGGGTCGACCCACGCGTATTCGCGGCGCAGCGTCGCCGCTGACGCGTCGCCGCCGATGTGGCCGACATTCGCTGACGCATTCCATGCGCCCTCATCGGTCGCCGTCGAATGCGACCCGATCGGGCCCTTGACCTGCAGCGACTTCGCGGCGAGCACGACCGCGTCAGGGTTGGTAGGTATCGCCGCGAACGCGCCGTTGAGCAGCTCCCCGCCGCGCAACGTCCACACGCCGTCGTCTTCGTCGGGTCCCTCGTCGGTGATCATCGCGGCTACCGACGTGGTACGGACGTGTCCCTCCGTGACCAGTGTTCGGACCATCTGCGCCAGCGGCGTCGACGCGAACTTCCCGCGCACGACGATTGCCTTGCCGTCCTGCTCGTAGCGGGGCACACCGGAACCAACGATCTTCTCCACGCTCATCCGGTGGTCGATGTCGAAGTTGATGTGTTCCGGTAGCGGCTGCAGCGCGTACGGCGCGAACCGCTCGTGATCGCGGTCCAACCCGGAGGTGGACAGGACGACCTCGAACTCGCCGTCGTCGTCTCCGGCGGCCTTCACCTGCGCGGTGAACATCTTCTGGGTCACGATGAGTCTCCTGACAGTGCGGCGGTGAGCTGGCGGCGCAGGCCCGGCACGTCCTCAGCGGCGGCGACGTGAGCGGCGACGACGGCCCGTACGCCGTCGTTGTCGACGCCCCGGACCAGTTCCTCCACGTCGAGGTCCGCGACGTTCTCCGTCCGGCTCAGCCGCCCCAGCACCGACCGCCTCGCGGACTCCAACGAACGCGTCGCCGGCTCCTGCGTCTGGCGCGGTGGCGCCTTCGATGGCTGCGACGTCATCGGCACCAGCGCCGCGTTCACGAACAGCTGATCGGCGGACTCGCCCGCGTCGGGTAGGTTCTCCGAAGCGCGCGCCTCAGCCGGTTTCAGCCAGCCGCTGGAGATGCCCTTCTGGTACGACTCGACGCGCTGCTCGAAGTCGCCGCGGAGCACCTCGTCCATCAGGAACTCCGAGTACAGCCGGTCCTGCGGATCGAAATCGGGCCGCAGCTGGACCTCAAGCTCGGACTCGAACACGCCGAGCCGCGGCGCCATCGTGTCGCGGTACATCGACCGCATCTGCTCGGTGATATTCGAGAACGTCGCCTTGTCGAGGATGTGCAGCACCGGCGGCGGCACGTCGTACACGCCGCACACTTCCTCCCGCGACAGCTTCCGGGAGTCGACCATCTCCATCTGCTGCGCGGTCAGCTGCATGACCTGCGCGGTCATGCCCTCCTCGAGGATCGCGGCCTTCCCCCAGTTCTGCACCCCCGAGTGCAGCCGCTCCCACGACTCCTTGATCCGGCGCTGCGGCGCGTCACCGATCGTCGCCGGGTGCTGCAGCACCACGCTCGGGCGGGCGCCGTTCAGCCACCACGACTCATTCGCCTTCCGGACCGCGTCCTCACTGATCAGCGACGACCGCAGCGGCTCCAGCCGCGACAAGCCCCGAAGCTGGTCGTCAGGGTTGTACGACCGGAAATGGACGACGTCCTCGGCGGGCCAGTACGCCCCGGTCGGCTCCGGTAGGTACTGATAGATCACCGAGCCGCGGTCGTCATAGTAGGTGCGGACGTTCGCGGGATGCATCGGCCACAACGCGGTCGGCGCGCGGCCCGGCCCGGGCCGCGACTTCACCCATATCGCCTCGCCGTACAGCTCGAACGTCGACACGGTCCACAGCCAGAAGAACTTCGCGCTGTCCCGCCGGTTCGGCCGGGCGAGGAGACGCCCCAGCGGCGTCTCCGCCGCGTCCTCCCGGCCGGTGTCTGTCCGCCGGTACGTCTTCAGCGGCAGCCGCGCCGTCGACAACGCCAGCTTGTTCACCGCCGCCGCGATCCACGGCTGCGTCCGGTAGACCGCAGAGTATGAAGCCGTGCGGGTCAGCAGGTCCAGGTAATGCGGCAGGTCCACCCCGGCTCCGGCGGTGACGGGCTGGCCGTCGCCGAGGCCGGCTGGCAGCACCAGCTGGCCTGACGAGACGATCGCCACGGGCACCTCCGGGTTACGGGCGTTGCAGGTAAAGGACGCGTGCGCGCGGCAGGACGACCTCGCCGTCGACTGGGGTCGGGCCGTCGCCGGACACCAGCTGCGCGTCACGGAGTACCAGTGACCGGTCGTCAGCCGCGTACAGCAGCCCCCGGAACGCCGTCGCGTCGTCCAGCGTCACGATGAACACCTCATGGAGCCGTGAACGCAGCAGCCGGTCCGGCCTCACAGCAGGATCAGCCCTCTCGACTCGTACACCGACTCGACCGGCCCGTCATCCATCGCGAGGATCTGCACGCCCATGCACATCGCCACCGTCGCGTCGATCTGCCGTTTGCTCTTGCCCTTGCTCAGCGTCCAGCCACGGTCGCCCTGGTCGCGCCGCACTGCCGCGGTCACGTGCGCGGCGAAGTCCGGGTCACCATCGTGGACGATCATTCGTTCCAGAATCAGCTGAAACGTCTTCGCGCACGCGGGCGCCATCAGCGCCGGCGTCTGGTCGAACTGGACGACCGGGACACCCTCGTCCTCCAGTAGCCGGCCCGGAACCTCGAAGAACCGCGGGTCGTACACCACGCCGCGGAACCCCGAACCGTGCGCCCGGTCGCGGATGTATCCCCACACCTCGGCGTGGTCGATGCGCCGATCGACAGGCCGCCAGATCCTCGCCGTGACCGCGAACCGGCCGTCGGGCAGCTGCTCGACCCGGTCGACGGCGACCGAGTCCTGCCGCAACGCCATATCCACCGCGAGCACCCACGGGTTACCGTGGGCGGACTGCCATTCGCCGCGGCAGTCCGCCCACGCCGCCGGGTGCTCCGCGAGCCACGACTCCTCCGCCACGTCAACCCACCGGTTCGCGTAGTAACGGATCCACTCGTGCGACGGCATGTTCGGCTTGTCCCACTCCGCGACGCGGTCGCGGACGTTCCACGTCACGTCCGCGGCCTTCGAAGCAGCCCGAGCCGCCCTCTCCCGGTCACCCGAGGTGGAGTAGTCCAGCCCATCGGGTGCCTCTTGCCAGTCGAACAGGAACCGCGGCGCGGCCGCCGGGTCACGCAGCACCTTGCAGCCACGCTTGTACATGTCTCCGAGCATCGAATGATCCACGTCGAACCCCGCCGTCGACAGGTTCAACGTCCGGCCCTTCCCCCGCTTCGTGCGGCGTTTCGCCGTCGACTTCGAGATGACCGTGTGCACCCGCGCCTTCCGGTCACCGACCTCGCCCCACTCGTGCAGCTCATCAGCGAGAAACAGCGTCGGCAGGCCCCCCTCGTTCGTGCCTGCCGCCGCCGCGACCCGCCGCACCACGCCGGGAGTGCCGTCCTTGAACCGGACCTCAGTGTCGAACACGTCGAACAGTCCACACAGCGGCGCGGCCTTCACCTGGTCGCCACGGCCACCAAGCATCGTCGCCGCCGCACCGAACAACAGGTCGGCCTGCTCGAACGACGCCGCCGCGATCGGGATATTCGGCGACACAGGCGATATCTGCGGCGGGCCAGCGAACTCCAGACACCCAACCGCCGCGATGAACGTGGTCTTCCCGTCGCCGGTAGCCGCTCCTCGCAGCCCCTCGTCGTAGCGCCACTCCCCACACCGCGGGCAGTACTCATACCAGCGGTACAAAAACAGCTTCTGGTCGTCGCGGAGCCGGAACGGCTCACCGAACGTGTCACCCTCCGGGAAGATCAGGTTGTCCTCGATCCACCGGACACCGACCGACCCGTGCGACGGCCACAACTCCCCGCCCTTCGGCACCCAGCCGCACGCACCGCAGCCAAGCTCAGGAGGACCGGATGCGGTCTCCGGCTGCTTCGAGACGCGGGTCTTGCTCCCGCTCCGCGTCTTCGCCGCCACCGCCGTCGCCTCCGTACCGTGCGTTCATATCCGCCAACGACCGCTGCTCGGAGACGATCGCGATACCCAACGCCGACCGATTCTTCGGACCGACCCCAAGCTGCGCCTCATCCGCCTTGATCGACGCCTCTACCTTCAACGCCACTGCATACAGCGGGTTCGCCGACCGGCCCTGCGAGTTCTCCGTCAACGGGCTGCCGTCCGCCTCGCCGATCAACCGCCAATACCGGTCCATGTTGAAGATCCACCGCAGCAGCAACCCCCGATCGACGCCGGTCTGCGCCTGCGACACCGGATCATCCCAATACGCGTCCCACACCTGCCGGGCCTCCGCGCACAACTCCGTACCCTCGGGTAGCTCGACGCGGTCACCGCCGAGCGGCTTCAGCCGCAGAGTCGCATGCTGGCCGTTGCGCTTATCGACGACCTCACCGACCGGTCGCTTCGCACGCGGCAAGGGGTCACGCTCCGTAAGGTCTCTTCACAAGTGGTACCGCCGAAACGAGCGGCGGTGCGGGTCAGGGCGACCGTCACTCTGCGTAGAGATTTTCGACGCCCTAACCCCTGAGTGGTGACGATCCGTGATTCACGATCCGGTTCGGCGCCATCCGTAGTTGCATCGGGCGCATTCGGCGGTGATGCCGTCGTGGGTGCTGCCGCCGTACCTCCGGGCGATGCGGTGTCCGCCAGTCGGGGGGTTCCGGGCGGTGAACTCTTCACCGCATGTCATGCAGTGGGTGGCGTGTACGACTGCTTGTGCTCGTGCCTGCTGGTAGTCCCAGCCGTAGCCGCGTTCGGTTGTGCCTGGTCGGTGGGCGTGTTGGCAGTCGGGGCAGCGGTTCCCGTTGGGTGTGAGGCAGTGGCCGGGTCGGTGGAGTGGGCTGCCGAGACAAAGGCGCATCGGCATGGCTTGCATCTCCACGTCATTGTCAGCAGGTTATGTCTGCCGCCTGCTGTATCTGCTTGCGCTCATGTGCGTCCATGCCGGCGCATGGATGGGCGAGGGTGTTGAGTACCTCGGTGAGGTCGTCTTGCCGGTCGGGGCAGGCGTCGCGCACGTTGATCCGCATGATGTTCGCGGGGATGCCGTTGTCGAGGAAGGTGGCAACTGAGTAGTCGAAGTTGTCGCCTTTTGCCTCGCACTGTTTGAGTGCGAGGCGATTGTAGGTCTGCCAGTCGTGGACCTTGTGCCCGAGTGCTTCCTCGACATCGTGTCGCCAGGCGTGCTCGTCGACGTGTGAGCCGCACCCGGCGAGGGCTAAGCCTGCGGCACAGACAGCCACTGCGAGTAGCGGGATACGGTGGTGCGTAGTGTTGGCCATGTCAGCCTCTCTCTAGGTTGGCCGTGCTCCCGGGCGGTGGTAGCCGTCGCGGGAGCTTCATACTACGCCGACGCGTTGAGCCGCGCCATGGTTTACCTCGGGAGCTGGTGTGCCGGTGGGTTGTCCCCGATGACGGCGCGAGGTGGGAGGCTGGTTCGCCGGGCGTGACACCATCGGACAGCTAATCTACCCTTGACTTTAGGACCAATAGTTGAGACCATAACTTATGGCCTACCATGTGGAGATCGAACACCAGGCGGCACGCGCAATGGTACGGCTCCGCCGCAGTGACCGGTCAATGGCCGACCGGATCGATCAAGCAATCGAGGGGCTCAAGGCGAACCCACGCCCGGACGGCTCGATCAAGCTCACCGGCATGGACGCATGGCGGGTCAGAGTCGGAACGTACCGAGTGATCTACACGATCAACGACACGGTGATGGTCGTCTCGGTGAAGCGCGTCGGCCACCGGCGTGAAAGCTACAGGAGGTTGTGATGGCCGAGTTCGTACCGGTCAGCGAAGCGAAAGGCAAGCTGTCGGAGTTGGTCCGAGAGTCTGACTGTGGCGACGTGGTGCTGATGAAGCACGGCCGTCCTGCCGCTGTCGTGCTGTCCGCCCGCCGCCACGAGGAACTCATGGAGCAGCTCGACGACCTAGAGGATCGGCTGTCGGTGTATGAGGCCGAAGGTCTCACCATGGATTACGACAAGCTCCGCGCCGAGCTCGGCTTCGATGAGAAGAAGCAGGCAAGCTGATGTTCCGTTCGCCGCGCTTCACCGCAACGACGGACGGTCTCGTCACGCCCCGCTGTCGCCCGCTCGTCGCCTGCTGCCATCCCTTCGGTATAGCGATCGAGTGGCTCGATGGATGGCTCGACCTGATCCCGCGTTACTCGCGGCGCTACGGATGGAGCCGGTACGGCGACTGGGGCTGTTACCCGCTGCGGATGCATCGGTTCTGGTCACCATTGCAGTTCGCCGGAGACGAGTAAGCCCGGACCGGGTCAAGCGTGGTCCGGGCTGTAGAGACAGTCCTACGGGTCAAAGCGTGATCCTTATGCTGCGTTTACAGCGAGCCCAGCGATGTGATCACGCAGTGGCTGCTCGTATCTGAACCATTCACCCAGCACATACAGTCCTTTGAACTGGCGGTGCCGCTTCTGCTCGACCTCACGACCACCCGCCTCAGTGGCGAGCAGCTCGTCGTGGGGAATGGATTCGAATCGCACCTTTCGGTTCGTGGTGGTGCCGATCTTCACTCGGTCGCCGAACCGTAGGTAGTACACGATCGGATCGTGTGTCGGATCGGGCAGAGGTGCGGATGGTCGGGATTGATCTTCACGGCAGCGGACAATGATCTGTTCGAGGATGTCCGCCGTGATCTCAACGCCTGCCGACGAGACGGCTAGCAGTCGTGCCGTTACTGGACCACGCAGACTGTCGTCGAGGGCCAGTACAGTCGCAACGCGTTCATCGGAATCGCGAGGATCGGCAGATGGATACGTCCAGGACGGACGCTTGCCGCTCGTCAGGTAGGGATCAAGATCGCTCATGGTGGCCCAACTAGGACATACCTGTCCTGCTTGCATATACCCTGGCCTAACATTCAATCAAGGTCAAGTAGCGACACGCTGTCAAGCCCTGATGGATCTGCTAACGGTGCCGACCTGGTCGATGTCGTAGAGCGCGCGGCCAGTCACCGCGTCATAGATGGCAACTTGGCAATGGCGCCGAATTGTGCGGGTCGAGATGCCGAACCAGACCGAGAGTGCCTCTCGGTCGAGCAGCGTCTGGCGCGGCAGATGTCTAACGATCATGGCTCGGTGAGCTTCCGCACTGCGGCTGGCGTGACGCCGAGAAGCTCCGCGACGGTGACTGTCGGGATCCTCATGCGGTCTCTCCGATCACTCGTCCGAGCCAGAGCCACTGGTCACGGGTCCATTGTGCCGGACAGCTGGTGCAGCGGATCGCGTCGCCGGTCTTCGGTGGCCATAGCGGCCCGCCGCATTCGGGGCAGTCGCCGACGGGTTTGGGGTTCGTTTCGCCGATGGCTTGGGTGAGTTGCCGGTTCAGGTCGAGGATCTCGTTCCACATGTCGATGATCCAGTCTTGCCGGGCGATCCAGTCGAGGTGGGTCCGTAGGAAGCTCGCCTCGCCGACGACAGTTGCCGGTGCCGTCGGCTGCGTCAGGCCGCGTTCCTCGCGCACCAGTCGTGCCCACGACTCCAGCAGCGCCACCACGGACGCCGTGCCGCGGTGGTCGCGGTAGGCGACGACGTCGAGTCTGACGGGTACGGGTGCGTCGGCACGTTTGCCGCGTTTGCGGCGGCCGTCGTCGAGCTGCACCGACCCGGGCTCGAGGACGTGCTCGAGGAGCGCGTAGGTGACGGGCAAGTCGTCGAGCGCTTCGGCGAGGCGCGTGTAGCAGCGGCCGCAGAGGTTCCCTTCGGTGGCTTCGCGTGGCAGGCAGCCGACGCAGCGGGCCAGGGCACAGTCGGTGTAGTGCTCGCGGGACAGACACCCGTTCATGCACGGATTCATGCGGCGTCACCCTTCGCTTCCGTTCGGCGTGGCCTGGCGTCTGATCTCGGGTCGCCGTCCTTGGCGGCGCGGGCGAGTGCGGCGTCGAGTCGGCTGCGCCGCCACCCGAGTCGTTCGGCGATCTGCCGGCGGTTGAGTCCTTCGCCGCGTAGTAGCTGGTATTCGTCGAGGAACTCGTCGCGGGTCCAGCTGATGCGCTCGTAGTCGGTGAGTTCGCCGCGGTGGCGGTGGCGGGCGTAGCAGCGGATGCACATGCCGCGGGCCATGTAGCGCCTGGCACTGAACGCGGTGCCGCAGTCGGTGCAGGCGTCGGGGGCGCCGTACGGGCGGGTCACGTGGTGTCCTCGTTGACGGCGTAGGCGGCTTTGGTGAGTCGGTCGCGTTGCGCCGCGGAGAGGCCGGGGACGAGCGCGCGGATGTCTTTGATCAGCTTGGCGAGGCGGCGTTCGCGGCTGCCGGCTTCGGCGTGGTCGTGGTCGCCGAGGAGGTCTCGGCAGGCGGTGCCACCGCGGTGTGCGACCTGGTCGGGTTGTGGTGGCCGGTCGTCGACGCCTTCGATGAACCGGGTCGGCTGTGGTGTGGCGGCTTCGGGCTGGCTGGTGGCGGTGAGTGCGGCGCGCCACCAGCGTGCGGCGTCGGTTTCTTCGAGGCGTTTGGGTGCGCGGCTGGCGGGGTCGGCGGCGCATGCGGTGAGGGCGATCGCTAGCTCGGCGTAGCCGCGGTGGGTGTGGTTGGTCTGCAGGTAGGTGCGGATGGATCGTTCGGGCCAGTCGGGTCGCAGGATTGCGGTGGCGGCGGCGAGCCTAGCGAGTTCGGCGGGTTCGGCCATGATCATCCTTTCCAAGTCAATCGTGCCTCGCGCGCGTTACGGAGCTTTGATTTGGAGATCTACCTGAATAAGAGAAGTACTTGGGGTTGGGGTTGGGGTTGGGTGCACCCGTTACATCGCCGTTAGTAACGGCGTTACATGGCGTTATCGCTGGTCAGCGCCTTGCCTCCCCCTATGCCGCCGCACCCGCTCGGCCGTCTTCTCCCGCTCGGCAAGTACCTGCTCCCGCGACGGTTGGTACTCCAGGTAGTCGTGTACCTGGTAGCCGCCGTTGACTTCGTGCCACAACCCGACCTCGACGAGCTGCTCGACGCCGTGGATCGGCTCGGCGTCCTCGCCGGTGAATGTGCCGGTGTAGACGCCGAGCCCTTCGCAGTCAAAGAGTCGTCTAGCGGCGCCGGCGGGAACGAACCCGTTGGTGAGGTTCCGGTTGCAGTACGCGAGCCCGGTCAGCCACGCTGTAATGCCGAGCGCGTTCAGCATCGCGAACTTCGGGTGGTCGTAGAAGCTGTCGTCAATCCTTACCCAGCTCATAGCTTCGTCCCTTCATGTTGGTGATCTTGTATCCGTCGTGGGTGCGTTCCCACAGTCCAGCGTCGACCAGTTCGGTGGCGAGGCTGCTCCTACGGCGCGTTTGGGGTGCGGCGTCGGCGAGTCCGCCGGTCGGGACGACACCATCGTGAGAGTGTCGTGCGGACCAGCAGAGAGCCATGACGTGCAGCCGGAACGCGGCATTAGATAGGCGGTCCACCGTGCGATTGGTCGGGAACTGGTCATCGAAACGCACCCACGGCATCGGTCACGTCCTTTCATCTTCGAGTTGTTGCGCGGACCAGGCGCCGGCGCGTACCCATAGCCCGAGCGCCGAGTTGCCGGCGGCGGCGGCTTTCCTGTGGAAGGCGAGGCTGTCGTCTACGCGGAACCATGGCATTCACGTCTCCCACCAACTGCGTCGTTCTTGGATGAGTTGCACAAGCTGCAGAGTGTCTGCAAGTTCTCAAGTGATCGGTTGCCGCCGCGGCTATGCGGCCACTTATGGTCAATCGTCAACTCGTCGGGACTGCCACAGCGGACACAGGCCCACTCGTCGCGCTCGTACACCTGGCGACGGAGCTTGTCGGTAATCGACAGTCGTTGATCGGCGGTCGCGCTGAACAGGCTTGGCGCTTCGCGGATCCCATTGAGGACAGAGATGACGAGCCAGCTCGTGCGCTGATTGTTCATGTTGCCGACGAGCAAGGACGAATCCCGGTCCAGATGGAGTGCGCCAGCGAGATTGTCCCGGAAATACGCTTCGCCCTTCTTTCGCTGTAGTTCGAAGGTGCCCCAGTCGCGAAGCATGAGGTTGTTCCATCCGCATTCGTCGTGGAAGCGAAGCCGAGGCATCCATGCGAAGCGTCGGGCACCTGACGTTGGACTGTCTCCGGTGTCAAAGAGCACGAACTGTGGCGCTTCGGCGGACGTAGGGTTCGCTTCGAAGTACACCTCGGTTGAGTCCGGATGGATGACTGCGAGGCTCAACCGCTTCGCATTCGCTTCCCGGATGCTGCCC
>JBOHBN010000011.1:0-18412 GCA_050698355.1 Streptosporangiales bacterium
ACGGCGGGCGAACCAGCCGGAACGGCAGGACGTTGTACACAGCCACGAACGCGCCCATGCCGAACATCGCGACGAGGTACGGGCCGTACAGCACCGGGTCGCTGAGTGCTCGCCGCAACCCGGTGACCACCGCACGCACGGGGCCCGGACCGGCCGTCCGCGGCCGTGGCTGTGGCAGCAACACGGCGAAGGCCACCGTGGCGACCGCCGCCAGGACGCCGACCGCGGCAAGGCCCACACGCCACCCCGCGACGTCACCGAGCACGCCACCGACGATGCGGCCGGACATCCCACCGACGGTGGTGCCGGCAACGTAGATCCCCATGCTGGTGCCGAGCGCGGCGCCCTGCAGCTCGTCGGCGACGTGGGCCATCGCGACCGCAGGTACGCCGGCGAGCGCCATGCCCTGGATCGCGCGCAGGACCAGGAGGGCCGTGAACGACGGCACCACCGCGAGCAGCAAGCCGGCAGCAGTGGCGACACACAGGGCCGCGATCATCATCGTGCGCCGGCCGACGACCTCGGACAACATGGCCAGCGGGATGCCGGCGACCGCGACGCCGGCGGTCGCGGTGGAGATGACCAGCGTGCTCGCGCCGGGTGAGACATCGAACTCGTCGGCGAGCTGCGGCAGTACCGCTTGCGGCACGTACAGCAACGCGAACGTCGCGATCGTCGCGCCGAGCAGCGCGATTCGCAGGTATGTGATGCGGGTGTGGTCCACGGCCTCCGCATCGCCCATCACCCTGCACGTTAGTGCGGCAGAGGATGTCTGCGCACGCGGCGTGCCCACGTACGCCTACGTCAACTCCAGTTGACGAGCCGGTGGGCCGCTAGGGTCGCGGGCATGAGCGACCCAATGCCGGAGGACGTGACCAGCGCGGAGGGGGAGGTCGTCGACCTTTGCCGCGACCTCATCCGCATCGACACCTCGAACTTCGGTGACGGGTCGGGGCCCGGCGAACGCGCGGCCGCCGAGTACGTGGCCGGGAGGCTGGACGACACTGGCCTGCCGTACACGCAGTTCGAGAGCGAGCAGGGACGGGCGAGCATCGTGACCCGGCTGCCCGGCGCCGACCCGTCGTTGCCCGCGTTGCTGGTGCACGGACACCTGGACGTCGTACCCGCCATCGCCGCCGACTGGCAGGTCGACCCGTTCGCGGCCGAGGTCCGCGACGGCTGCGTCTGGGGACGCGGCGCGGTCGACATGAAGGACATGGACGCGATGATGCTCGCCGTGCTCCGCGACATGGTGCGTACCGGCCGCAGGCCCCGCCGGGACATCGTGTTCGCGTGGCTCGCCGACGAGGAGGCCGGCGGCAACAAGGGCGCGAAGTACCTCGCTGCGCACCATCGGGAGCTCCTCGACGGGTGCGACCACGCGATCAGCGAGGTCGGCGGTTACTCGTTCGAGGTCTCCCCTGAGCAGCGCCTCTACCTCATCGAGACCGCGCAAAAGGGCATCGCGTGGATGCGGCTGGTCGTCGACGGGACGGCCGGACACGGGTCGATGACCAACGCAGACAACGCGGTGACCCAGCTCGCGCAGGCTGTCGGCCGGCTGGGCGCGCACGAGTGGCCGTTCGACCTCACCCCGACCGTACGCACGTTCCTGTCCGAGATCTGCGACGCGTTCGACATCGCGTTCGACGAGTCCGACCCGACGCCGGCACTGGAGCGGCTCGGGCCACTGGTCAAGTTCGTGGGCGCCACGCTGCAGAACACCACCAACCCAAGCCGGTTCGACGCCGGGTACAAGGTCAACGTCATCCCGGGCCGGGCCACGGCCGAGGTGGACGGCCGGTTCCTGCCCGGCCGCGAGGAGGACTTCTTCGCGACCGTGGACAAACTCCTCGGCCCGCAGGTACGCCGGGAGATGATCCACCAGGACATCGCCCTGGAGACCGGGTTCGACGGACAGCTCGTCGACGCGATGACCGCCGCGCTGCGCACCGAGGACCCCTCCGCGCGCACCATCCCGTACTGCCTGTCCGGCGGGACGGACAACAAGACGTTCGGACCGCTCGGCATCCGCGGGTTCGGGTTCGTGCCGCTGCGGCTACCCGCCGATCTCGACTTCGCGGCGATGTTCCACGGCGTCGACGAGCGGGTGCCGATCGAGGCGCTGCACTTCGGCGTACGGGTGCTCGACCGGCTGCTGACGTCCTACTAACGGATCGGATGCGCCGAGGCCAGCGACGCGAACACGATCACGTTGGCAGCGTCCGCGGGCACGTCGCAGGTGATCAGCCGGATCCCGGCGTAGTTGATGTCCCGGTACACCTGACGGACCGGGAACCGCTCCATCGGGTAGCGCCCGACCCGATCCACCCGGAAGACCGCGACGGTCCCGTCCGCGCGCAGAATATCGACGTGATCGCCCTTCGCCAGCTTACTGAGCTTGGCGAAGACGCCACGGCCGAGCGGGCCCGAGTCGGCGTGACCGAGCAGCACGGAGGGACCGACCTCACCGGGCGTCGGGGAGTACCTGTACCAGCCGGCTGTACGCACGCGGTTGTCCGGCGGCGTCTCCACCGTGCCGTTCGGCTTCAGCCCCAGCTGCCGCACCCGCGTCCGCACACCGAGCGCCCGGATGCGCAAGCCGATGGGAACCGCCCGGTCGAGCACCGGCCCGCGCGGCGAGCGCGACTCGGTGGGCGTGGCCTGCGCAGTCTGTGGGCCACGGACCTGTACCGGCATCCGCGCGGTCTTTCCCACCTCCGCCGGTTCGCCGGTCGTGCCGAGCACGCCCAACGTCGTGATGCCGGCGACCGAACAGGCGACCGCGCATACGAGCAGGATCCGGCCGCGGATCGTACGCGGCCAGGTACGCGCGTGGCGGTCACGGTCGGAGGACGGACGGGTCATTGGACTGGCGCTCCTGAATACTACGTATTGCGACTATACCGTCACTTTCCGCAATTCGACAGCACCCACTTCACGGGAGCGCCGTCACCTCGGGCCCCCGGCATCCGGTCGAGACACCACGGGGAGCCGGAGCCGGGGCCGGGGCCCCCCGGCCTCCGGCCCCGGCGTCAGGGCCCGGAGGAGACAGCGACGAACCACGCCGAACGTCGCCTCCATGGCGATGCGGTGAACCCATCGTGCGTACTATTCGCATCCAGAAGCTTACGCTGTGTAATACAAGCTCGGGACACGGTACCGATAGTAACGTTGGGTGACAGGTACCGGCGGTATCGTTACGGAAAGTATGTGCTGTTGATTATGTCCAACTTTGGCGCAGTACCGGTAGGAACTAAACGTATTTCGGCCGTTACTCTTGGTGCTCCTGGTCGTTACGCCAAGTGCCTTCCCCGCATGCCCCGAGCGGGGCCCGCCCCGGCCCCCTGCACGACCCCGTAGGAGAGCACTGCCATGCGCGCACCGGTTCGACGCGCCTGCGCGGCGATCACCGCGTCGCTGGGCTTCGTCCTCGTCACGGCGGCGTACGCCCCGACCGCCGTCGCGGCGACGTCCTCGCGAACGCCGACGTCGTCGTCGACCGAATCGTCCTCGACTGAGCCGTCCTCGGCGCAGCCGACCACCTCCAGCTCGTCGCCGAGCTCGAGCAGCTCCCCGTCACCGTCGGAGAGCGACTCGGAGTCGACGCCGCCGCCAACCGATTCGTCCTCGCCCACCGAGACGCATCCGAGCACGAGCGACTCGAGCAGCACCCACTCGGGTGGCACGCACTCGAGCTCAGGGCACACCGCGCATTCTCACTTCATCGTGCACACCCCACCACCGACGGCTCCGTCGAACCCGCCGTCGGGCACACGGTCGGGTAACACCGGTAGCACGGTGGCGCCACACACGCCTCCCACACAGCCCTCGCACACCGGCGACCAGAGCGCACCCGCCTCGACCTCGTCCGCGTCGAGCGCCCCACACTCCAAGGCCGAGGCGACGACTGGTAACACGCAGGTTCCGTCACCGGGGGCTTCCACCACCGCGACGCCCGGGTCCACACCCACCGGCGGTGTCGCCGCCGGGTACGGGACCACGGCTCGCGGCCCGAGCGGCCCGCTGGTCGGATTCGGCGTGGCGCTCCTGTTCGCGGGTGCCACCATCCTCATCTGCCGCCTGCGCTCGGCCCGGGAGCGCCGCAGCGACTGGTGAGATCCCCAAGGGCCCCCAGGCCGGCCGGGCGCGTGTCGTTGGCCCTGGCCGTGGTACTGCTGCTCGCGGGCAGCGCGCTGCTCACCGCGGCGGGCTACCAGGCGTACAGCACCGAACCGCCGCCCACCGCGGCGACGCTGGGGGACCCGTATCGCGGTATGGGCTCGGCTCTCGGCACCGACGATGGTGATGCGCCGGGACTCGACCGGTCGCAGCCGGTGCGCCTTCGCATTCCGAAGATCGGCGTACGGACGCGCCTTGTCACGCTCGGCGAGGACGCCCACGGCGAGCCGCAGCTACCGCCAACCGGCGACGTCGCAGGCTGGTACCGCAGGTCGCCGACGCCCGGCCAGGTCGGCGCCGCCGTGATCGCCGGCCATGTCGACTGGACGGACGGACCCGCGGTCTTCTACCGGCTCGGTGACCTGCGGCCGGGAAACAAGGTGCTGGTGAAGCGCCGCGACGGCCGTACCGCGGTGTTCACCGTGCACGCCACCGGCCAGTACGCCAAGAACGACCTGCCCACCAAGCTCATCTACGGCAAGACCGGCGAGCCGCAGCTACGTCTCATCACCTGCGGCGGGCCGTTCTCCGGGGAGCACTACCGCGACAACGTGGTGGTGTTCGCGCACCTCACCGCCGTGCGCTGAGGGTGTCCTGCGGTGAGCTCCATGCGTTCACACGCCCCCGGCTGGGTAGTGGTCGTCGGAGCACGTCTTGGAGAGGAGCGAGGAATGGATCTTCGCAGGTTGGGGAGCGACGGCCCCCGGGTCTCCGAGATCGGCCTTGGCTGCATGGGCATGTCGTTCGCCTACTCCGGTGCCGATGACGAACGGTCGATCGAGACGATCCGGCATGCGCTCGACGCCGGCGTACGCCTGTTCGACACCGCCGACGTCTACGGGCCGGAGACCAACGAGCGGCTGGTCGGACGCGCGCTCGGCGACCGCCGCGACCAGGTGGTCCTTGCCACGAAGTTCGGCAACGCGTACGCCGATCCCGACCGCGCGGTAGATGGGCGCCCCGAGTACGTACGCCGCGCCTGCGACGCGTCGCTCTCGCGGCTGGGCACCGACCACATCGACCTGTACTACCAGCATCGCGTGGACCCGCAGGTGCCGATCGAGGAGACCATCGGCGCGATGGCCGAGCTCGTCGCAGCGGGCAAGGTGAGCTACCTGGGAATGTCCGAGGCGGCACCGGCCACAATCCGCCGCGCACATGCCACCCACCCGATCACGGCGCTGCAGACCGAGTACTCGCTGTGGAGCCGCGACCCCGAGGAGGAGATCCTGGCCACGACGCGGGAGCTCGGAATCGGCTTCGTTGCCTACAGCCCGCTGGGACGCGGGTTCCTGACCGGGTCGATCACGTCCCCGGACGACCTCGCATCCGATGACTGGCGCCGCGACAACCCCCGCTTCCAGGGCGAGAACTTCACGCGCAACCTCGAGCTGGTGCAGCGGGTCCGCGACATGGCCGCGGACCGGGGAGCGACCGCCGGGCAGCTCGCCCTGGCCTGGGTGCTCGCGCGGGGTGACGACGTGGTGGCGATTCCCGGAACGACTCGCCCCGAGCGGGTCGACGAGAACGTCGCGGCCGCCGATCTCACCCTGACCGACCAGGACCTTCGTCGACTCGACGAGATCGCGCCGTTCGGTGCAGCGGCGGGGCAGCGCTACGCGCCCGTGGGCATGGCCACCCTCAACCGGTAGGCCACCGCGCGGCATCGCACCGCTCGTCCCACGAAATCGGTTTGCCTGTCCAAGATCCCGTGCCGATACTCGCGACGTGGCAATGCACCTGAACCAGCTGACAATTCACCTCGAGACCGTACGTGAACTCGTGAATGCACAGTTCCGCCAGTGGAACGGCCTGCCGATCAAGGAGTTCCGCTCGCAGGGGACGGTCAACGCGCTGTTCCGCATCGGCGAGCGGCTTGCCGCCCGGTTCCCCCTGGAAGCGGGCGAGGTCGAGACGACACGGCGATGGCTCGAATCCGAGACGCAGGCAGCGCGCGAACTGATGGATCGGACGCCCTTTCGCACCCCTGAGCCGATAGCGATCGGCGAGCCCGGCGAGGGGTACCCACTTCCGTGGTCTGTCCAAACCTGGCTGCCCGGCGCTGTCGCCACCGATGACGACCCGAGCGGCTCCGTGGCGTTCGCCCACGACCTGGCCGACTTCATCCGCGGAGTGCGTGCCATCGACACGCGCGGCCGGGTCTTCAACGGCAACGGTCGCGGCGGCGACCTACGGGAGCACGACACGTGGATGGAGACGTGTTTCGAGCACAGTGTGCGACTCATGGACGTGCCGCGGCTTCGGCGACTATGGGGTGCCCTACGGGAGCTGCCGCGCAACGGTTCTGGTGATGTGATGACCCACGGCGATCTGATCCCGGGCAACGTGCTCGTCGCCGAGGGCCGACTCACCGGGGTGATCGACGTCGGCGGCCTGGGACCGGCCGACCCCGCTTTGGATCTCGTGTGCGCATGGCACCTGCTCGACGACGGGCCACGGCAGGCCCTTCGCGACGACCTCGGCTGCGGCGACCTGGAATGGGAACGCGGAAAGGCCTGGTCCTTCGAACAGGCGATGGGGGCGGTCTGGTACTACACCGAGAGCAACCCGGCCATGAGCGCGATGGGCCGATCCACGTTGCAGCGGATCATGGCGGACGACGCGGTCATGTCGTAGGGGCTGCGCGACGCCCGTGGCGTGATCGTGGGAGGGCTACCCGTTGCGGCAACGGGTAGCCCTCCCACGATCTTGGCTGTGCCGATTACCAAGTGCCGTACGTCAGCTGCAGCCGCTGCTGCTGCCGCAGCCCTCGCAGACGTAGCAACTGCCGGCCGGCCGCATCTTCGTGCCGCAGGTGAAGCACATCGGCGCGTCGGCAACCTTGCCCTGCACGGCCTCGAGCAGTTCGGTGGACGACCCGGCCTTCGTCGGCTCGACTGTGGCGGGCGCCGCTGCCTCCTCCGCAGGGGTGGCGCCACCTGCGACGTCGACGGACTGGGCCAGCGACTCGGTGTCCATGCCCGACTCGGCCGGGGCCGACTCGGCCTCTCCTGACCCGTTCGACGCCTGGTCGAGCGCACGGGAGCGTTCCTGAACCGAGAGGATGTTCATCGCTGCCCGCGTCTCGTACGGCAGGTAGTCGAGTGCGAGCCGACGGAACACGTAGTCCATGATCGACTGCGCCATCCGCACGTCCGGGTCGTCGGTAAGCCCGGCCGGCTCGAAGCGCAGGTTGGTGAACTGCCGAACGAACGTCTCCAGCGGGACGCCGTACTGCAGCCCGATCGAGATGGCGATCGAGAACGCGTCCATGACGCCGGCGAGCGTCGAGCCCTGCTTGCCGAGCTTGAGGAACACCTCACCGAGGCCGTCGTCAGGATAGGTGCCGGCGGTCATGTACCCCTCGGCACCCGCGACCGAGAACTTCGTCGTGATCGCCGGACGCTGCTTGGGCAGGTGCCTGCGTACCGGGATGGCCGCCTCCGCCGACGCTTCGGCGGCCGCGGCTTCGGACCGTTTCTTCGCTCCGGCATCGGCGAGCGGCTGGCCGACCTTGCAGTTGTCGCGGTAGATCGCGAGCGCCTTCAACCCGAGCCGCCAGCCCTGGAAGTAGATCTCGCGGATGTCCTCGACGGTCGCGTTCTCCGGAACGTTGCAGGTCTTCGAGATCGCCCCCGAGATGAACGGCTGCACCGCGGCCATCATCCGCACGTGCCCCATCGACTTGATCGCCCGCTCACCCATCGCGCAATCGAACACCTCGTAGTGTTCGAGCCGCAGGCCGGGCGCGTCGATGACGTGGCCGTGCTCGGCGATGTACTCCACGATCGCCTCGACCTGCTCGTCCTGGTAACCGAGGTTGCGTAGCGCCCGCGGCACCGTGCGGTTCACGATCTGCAGCGAGCCACCGCCGACGAGCTTCTTGAACTTCAGCAACGAGAAGTCCGGCTCGATACCCGTGGTGTCGCTGTCCATCATGAACGAGATGGTGCCGGTCGGGGCGAGCACGCTGGCCTGCGCGTTGCGGTAGCCGTCACGCTCACCGAGTCGCACGGCCTCGGACCACACCTCACCGGCGGTGCGCAGCAACGCCCGGTCCTGCTCGCCGACGTAGCGGACGGCGTCGTTCGCCGCGGCGTGCTTGCGGATCACGCGGTTGTGCGCCGTCGCGTTGCGCGCGTACCCCTCGTACGGCCCGACCGCGCCCGCGAGTTCCGCTGACCGCTTGTACGCGGCACCGGTCATCAGCGAGGAGATGCCGGCGGCGAGCGCGCGGCCGCCGTCGGAGTCGTAGCCGTAGCCCGTTGCCATCAGCAAGGCTCCCAGGTTCGCGTAGCCGATACCCAGTTGCCGGTACGCGCGGGTGGTCTCGCCGATCTTCTCGGTCGGGAAGTCGGCGAAGCAGATGGAGATGTCCATCGCCGTGATGATCAGCTCGACGGCCTTGCGGAACGTCGTCGCGTCGAAGGTGTCGTCATCGCGCAGGAACTTGAGCAGGTTGAGGCTGGCCAGGTTGCAGCTCGAGTTGTCGAGGTGGACGTACTCCGAGCACGGGTTCGACGCGGTGATCCGGCCGGTCTCCGGGCAGGTGTGCCAGTCGTTGATCGTGTCGTCGTACTGCACACCCGGGTCGGCGCACTCCCAGGCGGCCGTGGCCATCTTCTGGAACAGGTCGCGCGCCTTGACGTTCTCGACCACCTCACCGCTGAGCCTGGCGCGCAGCGGGAACTCCTCGTCCTGCTCAACCGCGCGCATGAACTCGTCGCTCACCCGGACCGAGTTGTTCGCGTTCTGGTACTGGACCGAGGAGCCGTCCTTGCCGCCGAGGTCCATGTCGAAGCCAGCGTCGCGCAGGACCCGGATCTTCTCCTCCTCGCGCGCCTTGGTCTCGATGAACTCCTCGATGTCCGGGTGGTCGACGTCGAGCAGGACCATCTTGGCCGCGCGGCGGGTGGCGCCGCCGGACTTGATCGTGCCTGCCGACGCGTCGGCGCCGCGCATGAAGGACACCGGACCGCTCGCGGTGCCGCCGGAGGACAGCAGCTCCTTGCTGGACCTGATCCGCGACAGGTTCAGGCCCGCACCGGAACCGCCCTTGAAGATGAAGCCCTCCTCCTTGTACCACTCGAGGATCGACTCCATCGTGTCGTCGACGGAGAGGATGAAGCACGCCGACACCTGCTGGGGCGAGGTGGTGCCGACGTTGAACCACACCGGCGAGTTGAAGCTGAACACCTGGTTGACCAGCATCCAGGTGAGCTCGTGCTCGAAGACCTCGGCGTCCTGCTCGGTGCCGAAGTAGCCGTGCTCGCGACCCGCACGCACGTAGGTGCCGACCACCCGGTCGATGAGCTGGCGCAGGCTGCTCTCCCGCTGCGGGCTACCCACCGCGCCGCGGAAGTACTTGCTGGTGACGATGTTGACCGCGTTCTGGCTCCACGACGCCGGGAACTCGACGCCGCGTTGCTCGAAGGTGACCGAGCCGTCCTTCCAGTTCGTCATGACGACGTCGCGGCGCGCCCACTCGACCTCGTCGTACGGGTGGGTGCCGGCGGTGGTGAAGACGCGTTCCACGCTCAGGCCCGTGCCCGAGCCTGTCTGGGGATTGCCCTTGCGTCCACCGCTCTTAACCCGGCCGCTCACCGTCTCCGTCATGCGATCGTCCTCCTCGTGCGTTCCCCCCGGACTCCCCCGGCGGATTGGCCGCCAATGGTCCGGCCATCGTTTGATGTGACCCTTACTGGCGTTGCAACCCCGAGCTCTCAACTGCACGCGCCGACGGCGCGCACCCGATCCGGTTCAGCCGGCCGGGCCGGACAGCCCGGCGCCCGCCCCCGCGGGCTGTGCCGGGAAGTCATGCTCGATGTCGACGGCCGACGGCACGTCCGCCCCCGGATCCGACGACCCGGAGGACACGTCACCGCCCTCCTGCGCCGCACGGAGCACGCGGATCTCCCGCTCGAAATCCCCGAGCGACTCAAAGCCTCGGTACACCGAGGCGAACCGCAGGTAGGCCACCTCGTCGAGTTCGCGCAGCGGGCCAAGCACCGCGAGCCCTACCTCGTGACTCGGGAGTTCGGCGACCCCTCGCTCCCTGCTGTCCTCCTCGACTCGCTGCGCCAGCCGCGCGAGGTCGTCCTCGCTGACCGGCCGGCCCTGGCATGCCTTGCGCACGCCGGCGACGACCTTGTCGCGGGTGAACGGCTCGGCGGTTCCCGAGCGCTTGACGACATGGAGAGTCGCCGTCTCGGTGGTCGTCAGCCGCCGCCCGCAGCCGGGACACTGACGACGACGACGCACCAGCGTGCCGTCCTCACCGACCCTGCTGTCGATGACGCGGGTGTCGGGATGCCGGCAGAACGGGCAATGCATACCGACGCCCCTTTCTCGTACGCCTCGAGCGATGCATCCATCCACCGCCACCGGCCTCTCGCTGTGGAGAGACTGTGGAGAACCCACCACAAGCTGTGGACGACTTACATCTATGTAACTACAACATCTAGGGGCAGACTAGCACTCACACGGCTCCATGCAAGTACCGTCGAGCAGGACCGCGGCGCGCCCCTCGCGGCCGCGTGTTTGCCCAGGTCGCGGCGGTACGAAACCGGCCGCACGGCGCGCTGAGGCGGTGCCGAACGCCACGACACGGGGACGGCGGGGCGTCCGCACGCCCGCGCGAGCCTCTAGGGAACCACTGATCAATCCCGCCTGCTGCACGCCACGGCGCCATTGATCAGCGCTTCCCTAGTCCGAGAACGGACCAGCGCGGTCGGTCAGACTTCGGCGACGTCGCCGGTGTAGACCGTGAAACGTCGTGCCGCAGCCCTCCGCGTGCTTGCGGGTCTCGGCCATCTCGGGGGTCGCGGCCGAGGCCTTGTAGGCGTCCTCGCTGGGCCAGAACAGCTCGGCGACGAGGTACGGCGTGCCGCCCTGCGGGTGACTGAGCTGGAAGCTGCCCAGCCCGGGCACGGCCTTGACGAGGGGGACGTGCTCGTCGGTGTAGCGGCGGTCGAAGGCCTCTTTGTCGGCCGGCTCGTCGTAGACCACGGTCAGTCGTTACATCGGCAGCTGCCACCCTTCGGTGTCGGTGTCGAATATGTCAGGTCTGTCACCCTAGGGATCCACTGATCTCTGTGGTCGTCCGGCCCGGCGGCTGGTCGCGGGGGTGGTGATCGCGAAATCATGGGGTCGTGGACAGCGAGCAGCCTTCCTTTACTGATGTCGAGTACGGCAAGTCGGCGGGTCTCGCGGCGTGAGCAGTTCCTAGGGGCGCACTCGGACGACGATTTGCTGTCCGGGCTGGATACGGGCGTTGTCGAGGTCATTCATCGCCATCATGCGAGCGACGGTCCCGCGGCGATCGGCACGCGGCGCGACGTCACCCGCGATGCTCCACAGCGAATCGTGCGCCCCGACGACCACCGTCACGGTCGATGGCGACTCGGCGGTCGCGGCCAGGCTCACCCGCGCCGCGCCCCACGCGACGGTCATGGCCACCACCAGCAGCGCCAGGGCGGCCAGGATGAGGCGGCCACGGCGGGTCAACCGCAAGCCACTGGCCCTCCCGGTGCCCCCGGCAGCCGATCCGGGCGCGTGCGGCCGCCGCCGAACAGGGCGTGGCCGCGTCGGGCGGGTTGTGCGCCCCATACGGCCCCGCGCTCCCACGTACTCGTACCGGCGAACCGGCTCCACACTGGCCACGCTCATCGTTGCCTCCTCACCGACGGTATCGAACATAGATTCGATCGAACGTCTGAGCGAAGTTCTACCACGGCGGGCCGACAATGGCGACACGCTCTCGAACAAATGTTTGAAGCGAGCACGGACGCCCGCTACCGTGTGCGATGAGAGGAAGCAACCACCGCCGCCCAACCTCTGTGGTGTGGGCAGAGCCAACCGGGAAGCCGAGGAGGGACCGTGGCCAAGGCGAGCAGCGCGGGATCCGGCGGGGGGTCGAAGACGACCGGCAAGAGGGGACCCGGGCGGCCGCGCAAGGGCGAGGACGGCGACGTCACCGAGCTACCGGACGGGCCGGCCGACGAGGCCGGGCTCACCCCGCGCCAGCGCCGGGTGCTCCACGTCATCCGAGAGGCGGTCGAGCGGCGCGGCTACCCGCCGTCCATGCGCGAGATCGGCGAGGCCGTCGGGCTCACCTCGGTGTCGAGCGTGTCCCACCAACTGCGCAAGCTGCAGGAGAAGGGCTACCTGCGCCGTGACCCGAACCGGCCGCGCGCGGTCGAGATGCGGCTCCCGGAGCGGCGGCCCGCGGCCACGCCTGCGCCTGTCGCGTACGACGAGACCAGCAGCGGCGACGAGCACCCGGAAGCCACGTACGTACCCGTGGTCGGCCGCATCGCGGCCGGCGGACCGATTCTCGCCGAGCAGGCGGTCGAGGACGTCTTCCCGCTGCCGCGTCAGGTCGTCGGCGAGGGCACGCTGTTCCTGCTCACGGTGCGCGGCGACTCGATGGTCGACGCGGCGATCTGCGAGGACGACTGGGTCGTCGTCAGGCAGCAGGCGGTGGCCGAGAACGGCGATGTGGTCGCCGCCATGATCGAGGGAGAGGCGACGGTCAAGACGTTCAAGCAGCGCGATGAGCAGGTGTGGCTGATGCCGCACAACCCCGCGTACGAGCCGATCCCCGGTAACGAGGCCACGATCCTCGGCAAGGTGGTCGCGGTGCTGCGCCGCGTCTGACCGTGCGCGTCGCGCCGAAGGCGTGGCCTTAGGATGCGAGGCACCGTGGACACCACAGCACGCCTCTCCGGCTTCGCGGTCGGGCACGATGGGCGCGCCGACTCCGCCTGGCTCACGGGCACCACCGTCATCCTGTGCCCGCAGGGCACGGTCGGCGGCGTCGACCAGCGCGGCGGCGCGCCCGGCACCCGGGAGACCGACCTGCTCGACCCACGCAACCTGGTCGACCGGGTCGACGCAGTGGTGCTGACCGGCGGCAGCGCGTACGGGTTGGAAGCGGCCGGCGGTGCGATGCGCTGGCTCGCCGAGCACGGCCGTGGCTGGCCGATCGGCCCGGCAGTCGTGCCGATCGTCCCGGCCGCGGTGATCTTCGACCTCGGGCGGGCCGGCCGTTACGACCGTTGGCCGGATGCGGCGTTCGGATCGCGGGCGTGCGAGGCAGCAAGGGCCGTGACGCCCGATACTCCACCCCATCGCGGGAACGTCGGCGCCGGCATCGGCGCGGTGGTCGGCGGCCTCAAGGGTGGCGTGGGCTGGGCCGTGGCGTCAGCGGGTACGGCCACCGTCGCGGCGCTCGTGGTCGTCAACGCCGCGGGTTCCGCCGTCGATCCCGCCAGCGGGCGGCTCTACGCCGACCTCGACCGCACGCTGCCGGAGCCCGACGCGACCGCGGTCGCGCGCCTGAAGGCGGCCAGCGCGCCGAAGCCACCGCTGAACACCACGATCGGCGCCGTGCTCACCGATGCCCGCCTGGATAAGGCCAGGTGCCAGAAGCTCGCGGGCACCGCGCAGGATGGCCTGGCACGCGCCATCCGACCCGCGCACACGATGGCCGACGGCGACACTGTCTTCGCGCTGGCGTCCGGGTCCGTACAGCTCGACGATCTGGCTGCCTACGATCACCTGCTGGCGGTCGGCGCCGACTGCGTGACGCACGCCATCCGCGATGCCGTCCTCAGCGCGGCCCCCGTATCCGGGTTCGCGAGCTACCGAGAGCTAGCGAACGTCGCGCCGTGAGCTCTGCGATGCGTCGGACGCTGCTGGTACTACTCGCCGTCGCGCTCGCCGCGGTGGCGTGCACAGGCCCGGGTACCGGTTCGAAGGCCAGCCACGGGCGCAGCACCCGATCAACGCCCGACCCCACCGCATCCCCGACACCCACCGCGACCGGCTGGGGGCCCACGACGCGAGAAGTCGCTGAGGCCAAGCATCGGGTAGGCCGGATGACGCTTCGCGAGAAGGCGGGCAGCCTTTTGATGCCACAGTTCGGCGGTCACACCGCCACCAGCCGTTCCAGCCTGAACGTGGACTCCTTCCGGGTCGCGACCATCACCAAGGCGATCAAGCGCTACCACCTGGGCGGCGTCATCGTGATGCAGCAGAACGTCACCGACGCGCGCCAGGTGCAGCGACTCAACGCCGGGCTCGCGGCGGCCGGGAGGAAGGACGCTGCCTGCCTGCCACTGCTGATCGGCGTCGACCAGGAGGGCGGCAGCGTCGCGCGGGTACGCGAGGGCGCGACGGTGTTCCCGAGCGCCCGCACGGTCGGCCGCGCGGGCGACCCGGCACTCGCCCGCCTGCTCGCGCGCGACAGCGGCGAGGAGCTGCGGGCGATGGGCTTCACGCTGAACTTCGCACCCGACGCCGACGTGGGGTTCTCCAACAGCGCGATCGGCGACAGATCGTACGCCAAGAAGCCGCACAAGGCGGCCAGGATGGTCACCGCCGCGGTCGAGGGCTACCGGCGCGCGGGCATCGTCCCCGTGGTCAAGCACTTTCCCGGCCATGGCAGCGCGGTGGGCGACAGCCACGCCACGCTCGCCCCGGTCACCCGTAGCAGGAAACGGCTGGAGCGGATCGACCTGGTGCCGTTCAAGGCTGCGGTCGCGCATCGCGTTCCGGTCGTCCTCACAGGTCACCTCGACGTCCGGGCGATCGACCCGGGCACACCGTCCTCGCTCAGCCGCAAGGTCGTGCACGGCCTGCTCCGCCAGGACGTCGGCTTCGATGGCGTCGCGATCACCGACGCGTCGACGATGGAACCGGTCGCCACGTACGGCGCCGGCGACGCCGCGGTACGCGCCGTCCGCGCCGGTGAGGACATCGTGTTGATGCCCGCCGATGTCCACGCGGCGTACAGGGGGGTCATCGACGCCGTCCATTCCGGGGACCTATCACGGGCGCGGGTCGACCGGGCCGCGACGCGGGTCACCGCCCTGCGGCTCTACGCGAAACGGATCGGCTCGAACCACCCCCCGTGGTCGGTCGTGCACTCGGCCGCGCACCGCGCCGACGTGCGCAAGGTGGTGCGGCGCGCCGGCGGCTGAGCGCGGCTATCCCTGAGCGATGAGCACGCATCGAGGCGCATTTGCGCTGATAACGTTCCGTGCCGGGCAACCGACTGGACAGGCGGAGGATTCGGGACGCATGAGTCAAAACCCAGCTGGGAGTCCCCAGGGGATCGCGAGCGGTCAGGCAGGACCCGCACCCGCGCTCGCCGTTCTCGTCGACGGCAACCAGCAGGAGTTCCGGCCGGGCACGACGGTGGTCATCGGCCGCAGCCCCGACTGCCAGGTCATCCTGTCCGACGCCCGGGTCTCCCGTCACCACGCGCAGATCGCGTACGAGGAGGGTGGCTGGACGCTCCGCGACCTCGGTGCACGCAATGGCACGTTCGTCGGCCCGACCCGGGTGATGCGGCTCGCGGTGGCCGAGCCGTGCGCCGTGCGCTTCGGCAACCCCTCCGCGGGCCCGCTCGTCATCCTGCAGCCCGCGGGGGACGCCGCCTCGCCGGGCACGATCATCGGCCCGCCGCAGTCGCAGATGTCGGCCCCACCCGTACCGGCACAGCGCGCACCGGCCTCGACGCATGCCGTACAGACCCGCATCCGCGTGGGCCGGGCGCCGGACAACGATCTCGTGCTGTCCGACCTGCTGGTGTCGAGGCACCACGCGGAGGTACGCAAGACCGCCCACGGGTTCGAGGTCATCGACCTGGGCAGCCGCAACGGCACGTACCTCAACGGACGCAAGGTGACCCAGGCGCGGCTCACGCCCGGCGACCTGCTCTCGGTCGGGCACCACCGATTCATGCTCGAGGGCGCACGCCTGCAGGAGTTCGTCGACGAGGGCCGCGTCTCGCTGAAGGCAGAGGACCTCGTCGTCACCGTGGACGACAACACCACGATCCTCGACCATGTGGGCTTCACCCTGGACGAGTGCAGCCTGGTCGCGGTCGTCGGCCCGTCCGGCGCGGGCAAGTCCACGATGCTGAACGCGTTGACGGGCGCGCGCCCGGCGAACGGCGGGCGGGTCATCTACGAGGGTCGCGACCTCTACGACAACTACGAGGACCTGCGGCACCGGATCGGGCTCGTCCCGCAGGACGACATCCTGCACCGCCAGCTCACGGTGCAGCGGGCGCTGGAGTACGCGGCCGCGCTGCGCTTCCCCGACGATGTCAGCAAGGAAGAGCGCAAGCAGCGCATCGCCGAGGTCGTGGCGTCGCTGGGGCTCACCCAGCACGTGACCAAGCGGATCGACAAGCTCTCCGGCGGCCAGCGCAAACGCGTTTCTGTGGCGCTGGAGCTGCTCACCCAGCCGTCCCTGCTCTTCCTCGACGAGCCGACGTCGGGCCTTGACCCGGGCCTGGACAAGCAGGTCATGACCGAGCTGCGCCGGCTCGCGGACGAGGGCCGCACGATCATCGTCGTCACGCACAGCGTGCTCAACCTCGACACCTGCGACCGCGTGCTGCTGCTCGCGCCCGGCGGCAAGACCGCGTACTTCGGTCCGCCGGGCAAGCCGCTGCTCGACCACTTCGGCGTCCGCGACTACGCGTCGGTGTTCCAGATGGTCACCGACGAACCGGACCGCTGGCAGTACGCGTACCGGCAGTCGCCGTTCTACCGGCAGTACGGCGGTGCCCCGGAGAGCCAGAACGCCTTCGAGCGCGTCGACGCGTCGGCGGGCATGGCCAAGCCCCCTCGGCAGCAGAACATTTTCAAGCAGTTCGGCATCCTCTGCCGCCGGATGCTCGCGGTCACCTTCGCCGACAAGGCGTACGCGGCGTTCATCTTCGGCCTGCCGCTCGCGCTCGCGTTACTCGCGCACGCCGTGCCAGGGGAGAACGGCCTAGCCCCGCCCCCGGGGGTGCCCGGGCGCTCGCAGGAAGCGCAACAGCTGATCCTGGTCCTCGTCATCGGCGCCGCGTTCATGGGTACCGCAGTCGCGATCCGCGAGCTGGTGGGCGAGCTGGCGATCTACAAGCGCGAGCGCTCGGTAGGGCTGTCACCCTCCGCGTACCTCGGCAGCAAGCTGTTCGTGTTCGGCGTGATCAACGTCATCCAGGCCATCGTGCTCGTCCTGCTCGCGCTCGCCGGGCGGGACTTCCCGAAGGACCCGGTGGTGTTGCCGTTCGGCTGGTGGGAGATCACCGTCGCCATCGCGTTGCTCGCGATGGCGTCGACCGTGCTCGGGCTGCTCGTGTCGTCGCGCGTCACGAGCAGCGAGCAGACGATGCCCGTGCTCGTGCTCATCATCATGGGGCAGCTGGTGTTCTGCGGCGGCCTGTTCAAGCTGGTGGACAGGGCGGGCCTCGAGCAGCTCTCCTGGTTCCTGCCCAGCCGGTGGAGCTACGCGGCCGCGGCGGTGACGACGGACCTGCGCGACATCCAGCTGGTCGAGGTCAAGGACTCGCTGTGGCAACACGACGCGCAGCACTGGCTCACCGCGATGGGTTTCCTGCTGCTCCAGGTCGTCGTGCTGGTGATCATCACCCGGATCATGCTGCTGTTCAACGAGCCGTCGCGGCGCAGGCGGCGGGCCAAGGCTCCGGCCGCCGGCGGCTACGGCCTGGTCGGCCCGGGAGCAGGTGCGCCGACGAGCCAGTTCCCCGCGTACCAGGGTGCGGGGTCGTACGCGGGGCCGCCCGGTCCGCCGCCGGGTGGCTGGCAGCAGGCGCCCGCGCCGCAGGGACCGCCGCAGCCACCGTGGAGCGGGTCGCCCGGGCAGTACGGTCAGCAGCCGCCCAGCCAGTACGGCCAGCAACAAGCGCCGCCGCCCGGCTGGCGCTGACGCCGCGCAGGGCCGCACGATGACCACCACGCCACCCTAGGTGGCTGGTGTTTTTCGTGCGTGGCGGTCGGCCACTTGCGGTAGTTGTTTCGAGAGGATCGTTGTGTTCATAGGTCTTCTCTTTTTGAGGCGATGCGATGACGTTGGGTACGGCCGATCGGCAGGGCGACTTGTTCGATGACCTGACTGTGTTTTGCGAGCGGGTGTTGCCGGGGCGTTCGATCTACACGCTGCTGGCCCGCGAGCGGGACCGGCTGTTCGCCGATGAGGTGTTCGCTGACTTGTTCACCGACCGTGGCCGCAGGTCGGTGCCGCCGTCGGTGGTGGCGACGGTGATGGTGCTGCAGCGGCTGGAGGGCTTGTCGGACCGGGAGGCGGTCGAGCGGTTCTGTTTCGATTCCCGCTGGCGGTACGCCGCCGGGGTCGGTGGCTATGACACCGCGGGACGGGTCAGCTTCGCGCATACGGTGCTGGTGGACATGCGTGAGCGGCTGCG
>JBOHBN010000012.1:0-8023 GCA_050698355.1 Streptosporangiales bacterium
GGACAGCAGCGCTCCAACGCCGCGCCTCGTCGGCCACGAGCTGACGCATGAAGTCCTCGACGGTGGCGGCGAACTCCGACGCATCAAGTGCCCGCGATCGGGGTACGGCAACAGTCATTGGACCTCCGCGAGTCGTTGGCGTACAGTATTAGTGCTAAATACTAGCGGGTGCAAGCGCGAGGTGAGGAATGCGATCCCAGGTGGAATCACTGGACGCCGACACCACGTGCTGCGTCGTCGGTGGTGGGCCGGGCGGCATGGTGCTCGCCTATCTGCTGGCCAGAGCCGGGGTCCGAACGACCCTGCTGGAGTCGCGCGGCGACTTCGACCGCGACTTCCGCGGCGATTCGCTGCACCCGGCCACACTCGAGCTGCTGGACAGTCTGGGCCTGGTCGATGACCTGCTGCGTTTGGAGCACTACAAGGCGCGGTACTTCCAGTTCCACACCGGCGATCAGACGCTCACCACGACTGACTACGGGCTACTGCGCAGCCGGTTCCCCTACGTAGCGTTGATGCCGCAGGGCCGCTTCCTCGACTTCATGGCCGAGCGTGCCGAGCAGCTCCCGACGTTCCAGCTGGCCACCGGCGCCCGCGTCGACGGGCTGGTCGAGCAGGATGGACGCGTGACCGGTGTGCGGCTGAGGCAACCTGTGGCCGGGAACCAGGAGATCTCGGCCAACCTCGTCGTCGGCGCCGACGGGCGCTTCTCGACCGTCCGCCGACTCGCCGGGATGCCCGCGGAACCCCTTGGTGCCAGCAGCGATGTCCTCTGGTTCGAGCTGCCCCGGTACCCAGAAACCGATCCGCCCGACGCCGACGTGTCGCTCTACTTCGGCGCCGGCCACTACGCGGCGCTACTCGGCAAGACGACGAGCTGGCAGGTCGGCTACACCATCGCGAAGGGGAGCTACGCCGCCGCCAGGAGCGCTGGGGTCGCCTCGGTCAGGGATTTCGTAAGCACGCAAATCCCCTGGCTCGCCGATCGAACCCACCTGCTCAGCGACTGGTCGCAGCTCACGCTGCTCTCCGTCGAGATCGCTCGGGTGGACCGCTGGCACCGCCCGGGGCTGCTGCTCATCGGCGACGCCGCCCACATCATCTCCCCTGTCGGCGGCAACGGGATACTGATGGCCGTCCAGGATGCGGTCGCCGCAACCAACACCCTCGCTACGCCGCTTCGTGACCGAGGCAACGTGACCGACGCCGACCTCGCGTCGGTCCAGCAGGAGCGAGAGCCCGCTATCACGCGGGTCCAACGGCAGCAGGTACGGATCGAACGTAGGACGGGCGCGCGGCTCGCGACGGGACGGCCGTTCACGCTGCCCGCCGCGTTCAGCGCGCTGACCCGCACCTCGCTCCTCCGCAAGCGCAGCGCCCGCAGCAACGCCTACGGGCCGAAGACGCCGCTCTTGGACACATCGCTGCTGCTACCGAAAGGGTAGAGATCTGATGACGAAACGGGACACGTCACGTCGACGCGTACCCCTGCGGGCCATACCTCGCACCACGTGGAAGAAGCAGGCGCCGACGTGGCGAGAGGCCAAGCCGGGACTCATCGAATCCGCGCTGAAACGCGCCTCCGCGCGGCCGTCGGGCAACTGGTACGTGCTCGCGGCGAGCGACGAAATCCGCGGTCGCCGTCCGACCGGTCGCACCGTCGCAGGCGTGGAGCTCGTCGCGTGGCGCACCGGCGACGGTCGGCTGCACGTCGGGCCGGGCGCCTGCCCGCACCTCGGCGGACCGCTCTGCCTCGCCGCGGTCGACGACGGCAGGCTGGTGTGCCGCTGGCACGGTCTCTCCCTCGGCGTGGAGGGCTTCCCCGGTTGGGACCCCTATCCCGCCCACGACGACGGCGTGCTCGCCTGGGTCCGTCTCGATCAGGTGGGCCGGGAGGAACCGCTGCCCGAACCGGTGCTCCCCGAACGACCACAAAGAGACCAGAGCATCGCAGCCGTGACCACGATGACCGGCCGGTGCGAGCCCGACGACGTGATCGCCAACCGGCTCGACCCGTGGCACGGCGCCTGGTTCCACCCGTACTCGTTCGCCCACCTGCGGGTGCTCGACGCACCTGCCGACCCGGAGCCGACCGACGACCGGTTCCTGGTCGAGGTGACCTTCCGGGTGGCCGGACGATTCGGCGTTCCCGTCCGGGTCGCGTTCAGCTGCCCGGAACCGCGCACGGTCGTCATGCGTATTCTCGACGGTGAGGGGGCGACCAGCGTCGTGGAGACCCACGCCACGCCGAGGGGCACCGACGCCGCCGGACGAGCACGCACCGCGGTCGTCGAGGCAACCGTCGCCCACTCCGACCGCCCCGGCTTCGCGGTCGCCCGGCACGCCGGACCCGCGATCAGGCCGCTGATGCGCGCCGCGGCACGGCAGCTGTGGCGCGACGACCTGGCGTACGCCGAGCGACGCTATGAGCTGCGCACCACTGGGCGCTGGCCGGGGGGATCGTGATGGCCACCGAGCACGTGTATTCAAGCGTCGTCGACGCGCCACGCGACGAGGCGTTCGGCTGGCACGAGCGCCCGGGTGCCATCCACCGGCTCACACCGCCCTGGCAACCCGTCCGCGTATCTCAGGAGGCCGGGTCACTGCGCGACGGACAAGCGGTCCTCACCGTGCCGCCCGGCGTACGGTGGGTCGCAGAACACAGCGGGTACGACCCGCCGCGCCGGTTCGTCGACGAGCTCACCTCCCTGCCGCTGCGGTGGCGGCACGTGCACGAGTTCGACGAGGTAGGTGAGGCGGCAACGCGCCTCACCGATCGCGTCGACACCCCCCTACCCGGCGCGTTGCTGCGCCCGATGTTCGCCTACCGACACAGGCAGCTCGCAGCCGACCTCGCCGCGCACCGGCGCATGGAGGAGCTACACCGCGGGCCTCTCACTGTTGCGGTCACCGGGAGCTCCGGCCTCGTCGGCGCCGCACTGGCGGCTTTCCTCACCACCGGCGGACACCGGGTCATCCGGTTGGTCCGGCGCACGGCGCGCACGTCGGACGAGCGCACCTGGCGACCCGACAACCCCGACCCCCGGCTGCTCGACGGGGTCGACGCCGTCGTCCACCTGGCCGGCGCTCCCATCGCGGGCATGTTCACACCCGCGCACAAGCACGCCCTCCGCGAGAGCCGGGTCGGCCCGACCCGGCGGCTCGCCGAACTGGCCGCGACAACCGACAACGGCCCGCGCACGTTCATCACCGCATCCGCGATCGGCTACTACGGCCCCGACCGGGGTGACGCGGTCTTGGCCGAATCCAGCGAATCCGGCGACGGCTTCCTCGCGGATCTCGTCCGCGACTGGGAGGCCGCGAGCGACCCGGCACGCGTTGCAGGCGTACGCGTGGTCAACGTGCGTACCGGGATCGTCCAGTCCCCTCGGGGCGGCACACTGCGGTTGCTCTATCCACTCTTCGCAGCAGGCCTCGGCGGCCGGCTCGGCGGCGGGCAGCAATGGATGTCCTGGATAGGTATCGACGACCTCGTGGACATCTACCATCGCGCCATCCTCGACGAGGCACTCGCCAGTCCGGTCAACGCCGCCGCGCCACAGCCGGTCCGCAACATCGAGTACACCCAGACGCTCGCCCGGGTGCTGCGCCGGCCCGCTCTCCTGCCCGTTCCCGCTCTCGGCCCACAGCTGCTCCTCGGTCCCGAAGGCGCATCCGAGTTGGCCCTCGCCGACCAGCGGGTCCACCCGCAACGGCTCCTCGACGCCGGCCACTACTTCCGTTACCCCGATTTGCGAGCCGCACTCGCGCACGTCCTCGGCCATGAGCATCTGCCGGAGGCCGACCGCAACCAATACGGGAACCATGACCGCAGCTGATATCCGTGCCCTGAACCGAGAAATGGCCGACCGCATCCAGCAGGGACGCGCGGATCCCTACGCCGAGAAGTGCCTGGTCCTGCGGGTCTTGGAGACTCGCGGACGGCGGAGCAGTGCGCCTTATCGCACACCCCTCGGTGTGGTGCAGATCGACGGCCGCCTGTACCTCGTATCGCCCGTGCCGACCGTGACTGGCCGCGGAACCTCCGTACTCAGCCGGAATGCGCGTTGTGCGCCGATGGTGGCCGCGAGCCAAAGGTAGCCGTGGAGCTCGATGCGAACGACATCGCGCCCGTGGTGCGGGCATACCTGACCGCGACGGAGACACCCTGGGTGTCGCGGGCATTCCCGGTGAGCTCAACAGCCACCGACGGCGAGATCCGGGCGCACGCGGCGCAGATGGCCGTCTTCCGCCTCGACCAGGAGATGCGGTTGTGCACGTCGACGTGAACACGGTGGTCGCGCGCGGGCGGTCATGGTTGGCCGACGTTCCCGCCCGACTGCGCAAGCCAGTGGTCCAGGCGGACTTGCTACAGGTCCTGAAGACGGTCGGGCGGAGGCAGGATGGCGAGCGAAGCCGCGCTGTGGTTGTTCGGCGACCAGCTCGGACCGCACTTTCACAGGGCGCCGACGGTGCGCCGCCTGCCAGTTCTGCTCATCGAGTCCCGCAGGGCACTCGGCCGCCGGCCGACACATCGCCAGAAGCTGCACCTGGTCGTGTCCGGCATGCGGCACCTCGCCCACGAGCTGGGTGATCGCGCGACACTACTGTGCGCCGACACGTATCGCGAGGGCCTGTTGCGCTACGGGCGCCCAGTCGTCGTGTACGAGCCCGGCTCGCGCGCGGCGGCCGGGTTGGTCGAGCGCCTGCGCGACGTCGTGCAGGAGATCCTGCCCACGCCGGGGTTCCTGCTCTCCCGCACCGAGTTCAACACCTGGGCGGCCGGCAGGGAACGGTTCCGGATGGAGGACTTCTACGGGGGTCAGCGCGAGGCGTTCGACGTGCTTCTGCGAGACGGCGAACCGGTGGGTGGCCGGCTCAGCTACGACACCGAGAACCGCGAGTCACCACCGAAGGACCGCGAACGGTTGGACCTGCGGCGACCGTACCGACCGCGCGAGGACGCCATCGACGCGCAAGTCCGCTCAGATCTCGACGGCATGGCAGCGGATCGACTGATCCAGCCTGCGGGTCGTGACGCGCGCAGGGTGTTCCCGGCATCGCGGCGCGAGGCGCGGCGGGCACTGGCCACGTTCACGGCCCACCGGCTGCCCCACTTCGGCCCGCTCGAAGACGCGATGCTCGCTGACGACCCGGCAATGACGCACTCGCTGCTGTCGGCGCCCTTGAACCTCGGGCTGCTCTCCCCGAGAGAAGTGATAGCCGCTGCGGAAAGCCGCTACTGGAACAGCAGTGCACCGCTGCGCAGCGTCGAGGGCTTCATCCGCCAGGTGCTCGGCTGGCGGGAGTACGTCTGGCAGCTGTACTGGTACGTCGGCCCCGGATACCTGGAGCGCAACGCGCTCGACGCGACCGCCCCGCTGCCGCGCTGGTGGCGGGAACTCGACGCCGACGCGGTCGAAGCGCGCTGTCTGCGTACGACGCTAACGGCGGTCCGCGACCGTGGCTGGGTGCACCATATCCAGCGGCTGATGGTGCTGGGCAACCACGCGCTGCAGCGAGGGTACGATCCCGCCGAGCTCACCGACTGGTTCGCCACCGCCTTCGTGGACGGCACGCCATGGGTGATGCCGGTCAACGTGATCGGGATGAGCCAGTACGCCGATGGTGGGCTCGTCACCACCAAGCCGTATGCCGCGGGCGGTGCCTACATCAACCGGATGAGCGACTACTGCCGCGATTGCCGGTACGACCCGAAGGTGCGGCTCGGAGCGGACGCCTGCCCGTTCACCGCCGGGTACTGGAGCTTTGTCGATCGTCACCGGGATCGCCTCGCCACCAACCCGAGGACGTCGCGAGCCGTGGCATCCGCGAGACGCCTGTCCGACCTGTCCGATGTGCTGGCGCAGGAGTCGGGGCGCACGACGTTCTGACCACCGAGCGGCTCATCCCGCCTTCGGGAGCGGTATCCGCAGGTCGGCGAGCGTGGCGGCCGCGGCACGGCGTCCGGACGCGAGGGCGCCTTGGATGGAGCTTGTGTCCCTGTGGTCGCCGCAGACGTACAACCCCGCCCTCAACCGTACGGGACAGCGCAGCGGGTGTGGTGCGGGCATGGCCGGCAGCGCCCGCGGGATTCCGTAGGTCGCCACACTGGTGAGCGTGCGCGTGTCGGTATCGTAGAGCCGGGCCAACCGGGTGCGTACTCGCGATTCCAGCTCGGTGTCGGGTTCGGCGACTCCAGGTAGTGAGGCGGCGATGAGCGCCCCGCCGGAGGGTGCGTAGCTCGGTGCGACTTCGCTGAGCACGACGCTGCTCAGGCCCCAACCCAGCTCCCCGTCGACCGCAACGAGCTTCGACCGCATCGGCGGCGACGGGCTGTGGAAGTAGAACGTGGTCATAGCGTTCCAGCGCGGCTCGCGCAGGCCAGGAATCAGGGCGGCTGCTGTCGTCGCGTCCGTGGCCACGACGATCGCCCGGCTGGTCAGCTCCTCCCCGCCGGCCAGCCGTACGGTCGAGCCCTCGACACCAGTCACCCGTACGCCGCGACGCAGCGAGCCACCTGGCAAGCCGGACGCCAGCTGGCGTGGCAGTGCCGCCATCCCGTCCGCCGGCAGGACCGGCGCAGCGCGGATGAAGCTGCGCCACACCAGGTGGAAGAAGCGCGAGGAGGTCTCCAGCGAGGTCTCGCCGAAGACACCGGCAAGGAACGGTCGCAGCACGGTCATGGTCAGCCGCCGTGAGAGCCCCCATCGTGCCAGCTCGGCACGGGTACTGCGGTCGGTGAGGCCGGTCATCGTCGAGTCCGGCGCGAGCCAGTCGCGCACCGACAGCGCCGCCAGTGCGATCGTGTCGTACGGGTCGAGCAGTCCCGAGGTGACGAGGCTCGGGATCGTGCTCAGGCCCTCGCGAGGGTCCCCGAGCCTCCGGATCCTGCCGCCACGGAACACCGCCACCCCGAGGTCGAAGCTGCTCGGCCGGAGGGCGTCGAGGTCGATCAGGCGACGCACCTGCGGATAGGCGGGCGATAGCACCTGGAACCCGCGGTCGAGTACCAGCCCGTCTACGAGGTCGGTGGCGACTCGCCCTCCGACCTCGTCGGCGGCCTCGAGCACGCACACGTCTACGCCGGCGTCGGCGAGCCGCCGCGCCGCAGCGAGCCCGGCAAGGCCGGCACCGATGACCACCACGTCCGCCATGGACGAGCGCGCACCTCCCTCAAGCTCGGACATTGGTCAAGACCCGTGTCACCGCGATCTCCAGCACGACGCGGCGGGGATTCGCCCGGGGAACGCGGTACCGCTCTGCGTATCGGCGTTCGGCGTCAGCGACCGAGTCCGGGTCGTCGCGCACCACCGCACGGCCCTCCAGTGTCGACCACCGTCTGCCGTCGACCTGGCTGACCGCCACCGGGGCGCCTTCAGAGCCCGCAGCGCGGACCAGACGAGCCTTCATCGAGCTCCCGGACGTGATGACGCGTGCAACCGATGTCCGCACGTCCAGCGTGGCCCCCACAGGGACCATGTGCGGTGTCGCGCCGGCTCGCGCGGTTGCCAGCATGCACAAGTGCCGCTCGCGCCAGAAGTCGGCGAAAGCGCGGCCGTACGAAGACAGATCCACAGCTACGGGCATTGGCATCACGCTAGCGCCGATCACCGATCGGCGATCGGCCGTCCAGCACGCGATTCAGTTATGACCACGAGTCACCTCGCTCGGCTCAGCCTCGTCGCTCTGCTCTTCGTCCGTGCCATGTCCGTTGGCATGCCCGTTTTCTCGGTCGTACATGACGTTGTCCCTGGTGTACCAACGCTGCGTGGCGGACCGCAGCCTGGCCAGCCCGTTTCCCTTCGGTTCGACGCCGTGGGCGTCAGCCAGCTCGCGAACCGGCTCCGGCGCATTCGGCGGGCGGTATTCCAGCATCGCGCGGTGTTCGGGAGCCACCTCCCTGGTCGTCTCGGCGTAGCCGCCCTGTGGCGTACGCCGGATGACGCCGGTCTCCACGCCCTCGTGCAGCAGGTTCAGGTCCTTGCGCTGCAGGCCGATACAGATCCGCTTGGTCACGATG
>JBOHBN010000013.1:0-1696 GCA_050698355.1 Streptosporangiales bacterium
CCCTGAACTCCAGAAGTTGTTGTGCGTCAGCTGTTGAATGCTGGGGGTTGCGTGGCGAGCTGGTAGGTGATGGGCCGGGTGTCGCCGGGCAGGCTGGGCGGGTTGGTGTTGATCTCGTCCAGGAGCAGGGTCAGGGCGCGGGTGACGCGGGGCTCGTCGGGCTGCTGGAGGCTGACGGTGATCGCGTCGGGAGTGTAGGTGATGACGCCGGCCAGGCCGCGGATGATGGTTTGGCGGGTGATGGCGCGGTATTCGTCGTCGTCGCGCAGGTAGGCGTTGAGGTGGGTTGACAGCCAGTGCTCGGCGTTGTGGGCGAGCAGGCGCAGGACCATCTGCAGGCCGCGGCGGCTGGTGCGTAGCAGCGCGACCTTCGCGTCGGGGTCGATCTCGTTGGCGGGCAGTCTCGCGGGGATCTTGTTGCGGGCGGCTTCGGCGGCGGCGAGTGCCTTCCCCGCCTTGGTGATCTTCTTGCGGGCTTCGGGGATCAGCGTCGCGTTCTTGGTGGCGGCGGGGATGGCCGGGTCGCCGAGCATGGCGGCCATGCCCTCGCGGGCGGCGGCGAGTGCCTTCTCCGCCTGGCGCACGGCCGTGACCGCGGCCTTGCGGGCCGGGTTTTCCATGATCTTGGTGCTGGTCTCGATGGCGGCGATGTAGTCGCAGATGGCATCGATGCCGTAGTTGGCGGAGGCGTACTTGAGGAAGTTCTCCTCCCGCCACCGCGACCTCAGCCAGGACAGGATCTCCGCCGGGCAGGCAGCAAAGTCGGAGGTGAGGATCTGCAGGGCGACCTGCCCTGCCTCGAACAGCGTCAGCTGCCGGGCGTTACCGTAGTCCTTGATCTGGACGGTCTCATCAGCCCAGGCCACCAGGCGTTTCCGGCCGCCGATGGTGACGGTGGTGATCACTGGCAGCGCCGCGGGGACCGCGAGCGGCGCCCGCCGGTAGGTCACCCAGTGCACCTCCTGGGCGCGGCAGTGCCGGAACACCTGCGGGTAGGCGCCGCCGCGGTCGAACCCAAGCATGATCTTCGCGCTGGGGTCGGTGGCTTTCCTCAGCTCGGCGAGGGCGGGCGGCAGGGTCTTGGCCAGCCCGGACGGCTCGCCGGTGACGAAGCACACCGCCCGCCCGTCGCCGCTGGTGACGTGGGTGTCGGCGTGTCCCCGCTCGGCCCGGCCGCGCTTGTTGTTCCAGCCCTTGCCGACCGGTTTGGCGCCGGTGTAGGGGACGAAGTGATCATCGACGTAGTAGACGCCGCAGGCCTGCGGGTCGGCGGCCAGCATCGCCTTGGCGAACATGGCCTGCAGCGCGATCGGGTCGTTGCCGTCGGCGATCGCGGCCAGCCGGGGCCGCAGGGTGCGCAGGCCCGGCAGCACCGCCAGCCCGGCCAGCGGCCCGGCGCAGGAGGCGGTCAGGTGCTTGACCTGCTCGACGGTGGCGGCGCCGAGGGCGAAGCAGATGCTGGTCGCCGCCAACAGCCCGACATCCCCGAACCGGCGCCCGTCAGCGCCGTCCGCCGTCCCGCCGGCGGCGGCGGCCAGCACCGCGCCCGCGTCCGCCCGGCCGGCGAAGGCGTGCAGCAGCATCGCGCCCGCATACCGGGAGGGCAGCCGGCCCTCGATGATCCGCGCCCCGGCCACCAGCGGGCCGCCGGCCCGCCCGGCTGCCCCGCCCGCGGCAGATGCGGCCGGGGCCAGCC
>JBOHBN010000014.1:0-1877 GCA_050698355.1 Streptosporangiales bacterium
GCAGCGTGCATGGTCGGGGCAGTAGCCTCTGCGGGCTTGACGGGCATGGCGGGTCGGTCCACACTCGGGACAGAACGCGAGATCGTCGTCACCGATGATGAGTGGGTGACCCCACACGCAGCGTGCACGGTCGGGGCAAGTCATGACCGGCTCCCGCCGCCGGGCAGGACACCCAGGGTGTCTCGCATTACCCTCTCGGCTTCGGCAACCCGCTGGCGCGTCTCATACAACTCGGCCTCGGCCTCGTTCGCCCGCATCGTCTCCGCGTCCAGGTCCTTCTCCGTGTCATACAGTGACTGCTCCGTCTCCGTCAGAGCCTCCGTGTAGAGACCAGCCTTGTCGGTGCCGTCGGCGTGGCCCTGGGCGTAGCCCTCGGTGTGGCCGTCGGCGTGGCCCTGGGCGTAGCCCTCGCTAGACCCCTCCTCGAAGGCCTGCTTCTCGGCCTCGCTGGCCTGCTCTTCGGCCTCGTTGGCCTGCTTCTCGGCCCGGCAGGCCTGCTCTTCGGCCTCGTTGGCCTGCTGCTGGGCGTGGTCTACCTGCTCTTCGGCCTCGTTGTAGCGCGCCTGCTCCTGCTCTTCGGCCCGGTAGGCTCGCTTCTCAGCCTCGTTGGCTCTGCCACTCTGAGCCAAGGCCACCCGCTCCGCGTCCCGGAGGCTGCTCCGTACCCGGGTGAGGGTGTCGGTCAACACTGCCAACTGTTCCTCCAACTCGCCCACCCGGTCCTCAGCCCCGTTGGCACGCATTGTCTCTGATTGGCCCTCAGCCTCCAGGTACGCCGTGGTGCTGGCCCCCTCGTTGTAACCCCGGTCATAGTCGTTCTCCTTGGTCTCCTTGTAGCAGACCTCGGCCTCGGCGGCAGGGGTGGCAGGGGTGGCAGGGGTGGCAGGGGTGGCAAGGGTGACAGAGGCGGTGCTCCGCTCGTCTGAGCCTTGGAAACGCCGAGCCTGGACCCGGTATATCTCAGCCTTGGTAAAGTCCCCGGCCAGGCTCGCCGCCCGGGCCAACTCCCATGACCGCTCCGCGTAGTAGTCATTCCAGTTCCGGCTGGGGGTCGCCGGGTCTACAGGCCTCGGGTTGTTACTGCTGGTGCTCATGGTGTGTTCCCTTCCGGTTGTGTTTGTTTGTGCGTTTCTGTGCGTTTCTGTGGTCTGGTTGCTGGCTGTTGGTTGCTGGGTGCTGGATGCAGTCTACGCCCTGGCGCTTGGGACTGTCAAGCCTCAGCCTCAACTCGAACAGGTCCATCGGTGCACCCCTACCTAAGGTCGCCCGCCGGGTGCTCATCCTCGGCGGTGTCGTCAAGGCCTGGCCACAACACGTCAGAGAGCCGGGCCACGACTTGGCTGTCCGCATACGCCATAGGCCAGCGCTGGCGTGCCAGGCGCTTGAGCCGGTACACCGTGGACAGTGCCATGGGCAGGTCCGGGGCATAGACACCGAAGACTACGCACGTGTTGCTCGGCGCGTGCCCGCCGGTGACGTAGGGCAGGGCGTCCGTGATGTACTCGATACCCTGTTCGAGGCGGTCGAAGTAGGTCGGCTCGTAGAGGCTCACGACAACCTCTACCTGGCGCGTGCTCACCGCGCACCGCCGAAGGTGACTAGGGGTGTCTCGACGGCGAAGCGGCAACCCTCGCTGTGCGCCGTGCCGTCACGCATGGCCTGGCGGTAGGGCTGTAGGTGGTCCCTAGCCGCGTCTAGGTGCTCCGGGCTGGCCACACCAAACTCGGTGCGAGCGTCCTCAACGCTGGCGCTGGCCTCGCAGTAGCCGCAAGGCTGAGTGGTGGTGGTGGGCTGGGTGGTCATGGCGCTGGCCTTTCGTTGGTGTGGCTTACGTTGTGGTTCCCATCCTATGCCCTAGCGCCGGGGCTTGTCAAGTC
>JBOHBN010000015.1:0-3063 GCA_050698355.1 Streptosporangiales bacterium
TGAAACATGCACGTAGCCATGGCTACGTGCATGTTTCATGATCACCGAGTCGTTGTCGCGCAGCGCCGGCGGCGCTGGCGCAGGACCCAGGCGGCGAGAACCCCACCGGCGAAGCCGAACAGGTGCCCCTGCCACGACACGTGCGGGGCGCCGGGGAGCACGCCGAGCAGTGCAGTCCCGTACAGCAGAAGCACCGCGACACTGACCGCGATCGCCCCCACGCGGCGCTCGATGAAGCCCCGCACGAGCAGGAAACCGAGCAGTCCGAAGATCACGCCACTCGCACCGACCACGACCGTGCCGACCGCGCCGAACAGCCAGGCACCGAACCCGCTGGTCACCGCGCTGACCACGATGACGCCGAAGAAGCGCAGCGCGTTGACCGCCATGTACGCGACCACGCCCAGGATCGCGAACGACGTGCTGTTGGCCAGCAGGTGCGAGAAGCCGGCATGAAGGAAGGGCGCGAAGGCGATCCCGTCCAACCCGTCCACAACGCGCGGCCTGATGCCGTACGCGTCCAGCCGGTGCCCCAGCACCGTGTCGACGATCTCGACGAGCCACAGCACCGCCAGCGACAGCCCGACCACGAGCAGCGCACCTGGCGCGCGGTCGGTCCAGTGCCGGCCGGCGCGGGTCTGTACTCGGTCCATCAGTGCATTCTCCCTCGGCGGGTCGCCGGTGTGCGCGTCATCGGGAAACGGGAGAATCGCTGCCATGGCACGCCGTACCAAGACACCGCCCCCTGACGATTTCGAGGAGCGCATCCTCGACGTCGACGTCTCCTCCGAGATGCGCGAGAGCTACCTCGAGTACGCGTACTCGGTGATCTACTCCCGCGCCCTGCCGGACGCGCGCGACGGACTCAAGCCCGTACAGCGCCGGATCCTGTACCAGATGCGTGACATGGGGCTGCGGCCCGACCGCGGCCACGTCAAGTGCGGCCGCGTCGTCGGCGACGTGATGGGCAAGCTGCACCCGCACGGCGACGTGCCCATCTACGACACCCTCGTGCGGATGGCGCAGGCGTTCACCATGCGCCTCCCCCTGGTCGACGGCCACGGGAACTTCGGTTCCCTGGACGACGGGCCGGCTGCGTACCGCTACACAGAGTGCCGTCCGGCGCCGCCCGCGGGGGCGATGACCGACAACCTCGGCGAGGACGTCGTCGACTTCCGGCCGAACTACGACGGCCAGCTCACCGAACCGGAGGTGCTGCCGGCGGCGTTGCCCAACCTGCTCGTCAACGGTGCCGCCGGAATCGCCGTCGGCATGGCGACCAATATGCCGCCGCACAACCTCGGCGAGGTGGTGGCGGCCTGCCGGCACCTCATCGACAACCCCGATGCCGACCTCGACCAGCTGATGCGGTTCGTACCCGGGCCCGACCTGCCCTCGGGCGGCAAGATCGTCGGGCTCGACGGCATCCGCGAGGCGTACGAGACCGGCCGCGGGTCGTTCCGGATGCGGGCCACCACCCGGATCGAGAACGTCACGGCGCGCCGCAAGGGCATCGTCGTCACCGAGCTGCCGCTGTCGGTCGGCGCGGAGAAGGTGAAGGAGCGCGTCGGCACGCTGGTCAGGTCGAAGCGGCTCTCCGGCATCCACGACGTGCAGGACTACACCGACCGCACGCAGGGCATGCGGCTCGTCATCGAGATCAAGAACGGCTTCAATCCCGAGGCAGTCTTGGAGCAGCTGTACCGGCTCACGCCGCTGGAAGACTCGTTCGGCATCAACAACGTCACGCTCGTCGACGGGCAGCCGCGTACGCTCGGCCTCCGCGACTTGCTGCGCGTGTACGTCGAGCACCGCTTCAACGTCGTGCGGCGGCGCAGCGAGTACCGAAAGGCTCGCCGCGAGGAGCGGCTGCACCTGGTCGACGGGCTGATGATCGCGCTGCTCGACATCGACGAGGTCATCCAGGTCATCCGTAGCAGCGAGAACTCCGGCCATGCCAAGGAGCGGCTGACGCAGGTCTTCGACCTCTCCGAGGTGCAGGCGCAGTACATACTCGACACCCCGCTGCGCCGCCTCACCAAGTACGACCGGCTCGAGCTCGAACGCGAGGCCGAGGAGCTGCGCGGTGAGATCGCAGAGCTGGCCGAGATCCTCGGCTCGGAGAACATGCTCCACCGAGTCGTCTCCGACGAGCTCGCCGAGATCGCGAAGCAGTTCGCGACGCCGCGCCGAACGGTGCTGCTGGAGTCCGCCGGGCAACCGGCGGCGGCCGCACCGCTCGAGGTCGCCGACGAGCCGTGCTGGGTGCTGCTCTCGTCGACCGGGTTGTTGGCCCACACGACCGGTCAGGACGAGCTGCCTGACACGGGCAGGCGAGCCAAGCACGACGTGATCGTCTCGCACGTCGGCGCCACCGCCCGCGGCGAGGCCGGCGCGGTGACCAGCAAGGGCAGGCTGCTACGGGTCTTCGTGCTCGACCTGCCCGCGCTGCCGCCGTCCGTCACGGCGCCCAACCTCGCCGGTGGCGCACCACTACGCGAACTGGTCCCGCTGGAGCGCGGAGAGCGTGTCGTCGGCCTGGCATCGCTCACCGGCGACGGCCCCGGTCTGGTGCTCGGCACCGCGCAGGGCGTTGTGAAGCGCGTGTCCCCCGACTACCCGCGCAACCGCGGCGGGTTCGACCTGATCGCGCTGCGTGACGGCGATTCGGTGGTTGGCGCCACGGAACTGGCCACCGGCGAGGAGGACCTGTACTTCGTCACCACCGACGCGCAACTGCTTCGGTTCCCGGCGTCCGGCGTGCGCCCGCAGGGCCGTACGGCCGGCGGCGTCGCCGGCATCCGGCTCGGCGCGGGCGCGCGGGTATGCGCGTTCGGCACGATCGGTGCCGCCCCCGACCCCGTCCTGGTGACCGTGACCGGTGGCTCCGACGCGCTTCCTGGGACCGTCGCCGGCAGCGCCAAGGTCACCGCGTTCGACGAGTACCCGGCCAAGGGCCGCGGTACGGGAGGCGTGCGCTGCCACCGGTTCCTGCGAGGCGAGGACACCATGCTGCTCGCCTGGGCCGGCGCCGCGCCGCCGCGGGCCGCCGCGGCCTCCGGC
>JBOHBN010000016.1:0-3288 GCA_050698355.1 Streptosporangiales bacterium
CGAGGATGGACACGTTCTCGGCGTGGGCGCTTGACCTGCTGTGGGACGGTAACGCGGTCGCGCTGGTCGCCGACCGCAACCACGAGGGCTACCCGACGGCGGTGTTGCCGGTCCCGGCGCGGTTCGTGCAGGCGCGCCGTACGAGCCCGTCGTCGAACCTGCCGATCGGCCCGTACGAGTACGACATCGGCGGCCGCCGTTTCGACCCGTACGACGTGCTGCATATCCGCGGGCCGCACGAGCCGGGCGGGCTCCGCGGGATGGGTGTCCTCGAACAGCACCTCCGCGGCGCGATCCAGCTCGCGAAGGACCAGTCCAGTCAGGCGGGCAGCGTGTCCCGGCACGGCGTGCCTACCGGTCTGTTGAAGTCGACGAACCTCGACGCGACCGAGGACGACCTGAAGGCGATGAAGGCGGGCTGGCTGCGCAACCAGCAGACCCGCACGATCCAGGCGGTCAACGCGACGACGGAGTTCCAGCCGTTGTCGTGGAACCCCGAGGAGTTGCAGCTCGTGGAGGCGCGGAAGTACACGCTGCACGAGGTTGCGTTGATCTTCGGCGTGCCGCTGTCGTTCCTCGGTGTGTAGCAGTCGAACCGGACCTACACGAACACCGAACTGGAGGCGATGAACCTGCTGAAGTTCGGTGCGCCGTCGGGGATGCTCGCCCGGTTCGAGCAGGGGCTGACGGAGCGGATGCCGCAGGGGACGTACGCGAAGGCGTCACTGGATTCTCTGCTGCGGCCGGACACGAAGACCCGCTACGAGGCGCACAAGATCGGTATCGAGTCCGGATTCCTCACCGTCAACGAGGCGCGGGAGCTGGAGGACCGCCCGCCGCTGGAGCCGGAGCCGGTCGACGCGGAGGTCGTCGGCCAGCCCGCGGTCGAGGCGGCGCGTGCGTCGAAACTGAAGCACGGGCAGGGCTCGGATTTGTGGGACTACTGGGCCCACGGGAGGGGCCTCGCCAGGTGGGCGGGCCACATGCACCCGTGGACGTCGTTGCGTAACGCGCTGTTGAGTGAAGGCGTCCCTGCACACGAGGCGGACGGGCTCGCGAGCAACATCTTTCACGGCGTGTTCGGGATATGGCCGGGTGAGAGGAAAGGGAGCAATCCTGTGGGGCCGGGATGAGTGAGTCGTGCGCGTATCCCGGTTGTAGTGCGGCTGGGACGCATAAAGGTTGGTGCTGCTGGCACTGGCGTGTGACGAGAGGCGGAAAGCATGGACAGCAGAAGCCCGAGAAAGAAGACCGAACCGGAGACGAGGCAGGCACCGGCAGCGAAGCCGGAGGCGAAGACGCCGAAGGCGAAGACGCCGAAAGTGTGCCGGGTACCGGAGTGTGACCGCGCCCCGCTGGCGCGGGGACTGTGCGGCGCGCACTGGGCGAGCCGTAGAGGGGAGTGAACGATGGCTGATAAGCCGAACCTGGGAACCCCGGACGCCGGTGACCTGAACGCGGCGGCGCGCCGGCAGCTCGCCGAGTCGGGCGCGGCGATGGATGACGGCAGCTACCCGATCCGGCCCGCGGACAACCACGGCCGCGCCGACCTCGAGAAAGCGATCCACGCGGTGGGCCGCGGCTCCGGCAGCCATGAGGCGATCCGGGCGCACATCATCAAGCGGGCGCGGGCAATCGGCGCGACCGAGCTGCTCCCCGATGACTGGACCGGCGACGGCCGCGGCGCCGCCGACCCCGCGGGTGGCGTGTTGTATCGGTCGGTGCCAACGGACCTGGAGGTCAGGTCGAAGGGCGACGGCCGCACCATCGTCGGGATCGCAGTGCCGTACGAGCGGGACCAGCGGATCGACTCGCGGCTGACCGAGCGGTTCGCTCGCAGCGCGTTCGGCACCGGCGACACGCTCGCCCGTGCCGCGGGGCGGGTCAAGTTCGCCCGTGACCACCTCGGCAGGGGCGGCACCGTGATCGGTGTGACGACGCTGCTCCGTGACGACCCGGCGGGGCTGTACGGCGAGTGGCGCGTGAGTAAGACCCCGGCCGGGGAGGAGACCCTGGAGCTGGTCCGCGACGGAGCGTTGACCGACCTGTCGATCGGGTTCCGTGAGGGGCAGAACCGGTCGCTTCGCGGTGGCGTCACAGAGCGGGTGTCCGCGGAGCTACGGGAGGTCGCCGTGGTGCTGGAGGGCGCCTACGGCGAGGGCGCGCTCGTCGCGGGGGTCCGGTCCCTGGCGTGCACGTGCGGGTGCCACGACCAGGGGCGGGCGCGGTTGGAGGAGGCTAATCAGGCGCTCGCCAGGTTGCCGGTGCTTCCGGCATGAGCCCACGCCTGCCCCGCTGGGTGATGGAGGCACCCTTCCTGGTCCCGGTAGCGGCGCTGTGTGCCGCGTACGGCGGGTACCAGGGGCTGATCCTGTTCCAGACGAGTGAGCCGACCGGAGCGATCGAGCGGGCGTACCCGTTGTGGACGGTCGTCGCGCTGTCGGCTGCGCTCGGGATAGGCGGGGTGATGGTCCTCGTCGCCCGGCCGACCGAGAAGCTCCGCGCCGAGGTCGTCGGCCTCGGGCTGGCCGGGGTCGGGCTGTTCACCTACGCGGTAGCGGACGCCGTGCACGGCTCCTACCTGAACGCGGTGCTGCTGCTGCTGTTCGCGGGCGCGCTTGGGGTGCGGTTCCGGGTGACGCAGAAAGCCATCCAGGTGCGGACGATGGCGCGGGCAGCCGTCCTCGCGGGCAGGCGGCCATGACGGCCGGGTTGCAGAGCTTCGCCGGGGGCGGGGCGAGCACGCTCGTGGTGGCCGTCGTCGTGTACGCGGTGAAGCTGTTCCTCGACAGCCGCAGGGAGAAGCGGCAGGGTGTCGTCGCCGAGTCCTACGTGACCTCGGCGCGGGTCGATGACCGGCAGACCGAGAATGCGATCTTGCGGGACACGCTGAAGGCGCTCCAGGACGAGAACAGCCGTCTCACCACGCGGGTGCAGCACCTGGAGGAGACCGTGCACGCCAAGGACGCCAAGATCGAGGAACTCCAGCGGACGGTCGACGAGATGAAGGACCAGCTCGCCAGCGTCGGCGACCAGCTCGCGAAGCTGCGTGAGCTGGGGCAGTGAACCCAAGCGTCCCGCTCGGCGCGAGCTGATACGCTAGGCAGCGACAACTGAACGACTCCGGCACCCCGGAAACGAGGGCCACGGCACCCCGCAGAAACGCGGCACCCCGTAAAGGCCCGGACAGCGGCACCCCGGTCAGTCGAGTAGATCCAACCGATCCTCCTGACAGGTGCGTGTGCCATGTCTAATCCGTACATCGAAGCGCAGCGCGCAAAGTACGAC
>JBOHBN010000017.1:0-1187 GCA_050698355.1 Streptosporangiales bacterium
CCTCCGCGACGTTCACCGACCTGCCCACCCCCGGCCCGACGCTCACCGACGTGTACATCGGTTCATCGAGGCGGTGCCTGGTGTTCATGTCGGTGGAGATCAGCGTTGCCGCCGGGGCGGGTGTGCACGCATCGTTCCGGGTATCGGGCGCGTCGAGCATCGCCCCGGAGGGGGAGCAGTCGGTGTTGTACGGCGGCAACTCGGCGATGGCGCAGAGCGTCGCCTCGATCATCGTCCTGGATGCGTCGAAGGGTATCAACGAGGGCCTCAACACCTTCCACATGCTGTACGAGCGGTACACAGGCACCACCGACGTGCACTTCCGGTCCCGACGCCTCATCGTGATGCCGTTCTAAGGAGGAAGCTGATGGCGACGACGAGCCCCGACCAGATCCGCTACCCGGAGGGGAACGACCCGCCGAAGGGCGCGGAGCAGATCGAGCATGTCGCGAAGGACACCCAGGCCGCGTTGACTGCCCGCGACTCCCAGTCGGCGTACGCGTCCGCTAGTGGGCACCTCACAATCGACGCGACAGCGAACACCGTCGCCAGCGCGCACGTCGACTTCCCGGTCGGCCGGTTCACCGTCCAGCCGCTGATCACCGCGAACATGCAGTCCGGCTCACCGAACGACGTCAACCCGGTCGTGCACAACAACGTGACGACCAGCGGATGCGACATCCACATCTACCGGAACAACACCGTCACCACCGGCGTCGACTGGTACGCGGTCCAGATGACCCCCGCCTCAGCCGAAGGGTAAGGAGACCCCGTGAACCTGTCCAACTATGCGAAGTTCATCGCCGCGCTGCTCGCCGCCGCGGGCGTCGTCGCCAGCTCCGGGCTGCTCGACGGGCAGCCCGAGCTGTGGCTCAACGTGGCGATCGCCGCTGTCGGTGCCGCCGCGGTGATCCTCGTGCCGAACATCGACAAGTACCGGATCTCCGCCGGCAGCGCGGAGCCGGTCGGCGACGACGGCGACGACCCGCCCGTACCGGACCTCGTCTGATGCTCGTCTCACAGAACGGCTGGGGACCGGCGAACGACAAGTCGGTCATCACCTACTGGCGCACGAGCAACGCCACGCTGCTGTCGTCACGGCGAGGGGACGTGACGACGGTCATGCGGTGGGTCGCGGAACGGTTCCACGCCGAGGTCGAGCCGCTGCACCACGGGTGGTGCTGGGG
>JBOHBN010000018.1:0-3094 GCA_050698355.1 Streptosporangiales bacterium
CGCCGGCCGGGTGGCGCATCGCGTACCGTCGCGCGGCGCTGCGCCAGCGCCAATTCTTCGACTGACCCAATTGACTCCGTCATCCACCCGTGGTGCCTTCTGGTCCGCCCCGAGGGTCAGGGCACGAGGTCAAGTCCCGCGGTGTGGTGTATCGGGTTCGCGTGATCCGTCGCTTGTTGGTCAGGCTGTCAGGGCTGGGAGTTCGGGTTCGGTTGCTACCTCCTCGTCGAGGGGGTCGGCTGCGGGGATGGCTTGTGACCGGGTGAGGACGTCGAGTCCGAGGTAGCGGCGGCCTTCGGCCCATTCGTCGTGTTGCTCAGCGAGGACGGCGCCGACGAGGCGGATGATCGAGGACCGGTCGGGAAAGATCCCGACGACGTCGGTGCGGCGGCGGATCTCGCGGTTGAGCCGCTCGTTGGGGTTGTTCGACCAGATCTGACGCCAGATCGGCTTGGGGAACGCGGTAAACGCGCAGATGTCGGCGCGGGCGTCGTCGAGGTGCTCTGCGACGGTGGGGACCTTGTCGGACAGGGCATCCAGGACACGGTCGAACTGGGCGTGCACCGCGTCGGCGTCGGGCTGGTCGTAGATCGAGTGCAGCAGCGCTTTGACCCAACCCCAGCTGCTCTTGGGCGTGACGGCCATGAGGTTGGCCGCATAGTGGGTGCGGCACCGCTGCCAGGTCGCGCCGGGCAGCGTCGCGCTGATGGCCGCCACGAGGCCGTTGTGTGCGTCGGAGGTGACCAGCCGTACGCCGGACAGGCCGCGAGCGACCAGGTCGCGCAAGAAGCCGAGCCAGCCGGCGCCATCCTCGCTACTGGTGACTTGCACCCCGAGGATCTCGCGGTGCCCGTCGGCGTTCACGCCGGTGGCGACGAGCGCGTGCACCGGGACTACTCGGCCGCCTTCGCGGACCTTGACCACCAGTGCGTCGGCGGCGAGGAAGGTGAACGGTCCCGCCTCGGCCAACGAGCGGGTGCGAAACTCCTGGACGTGCGCGTCGAGCTCGGCGGCCATGTCGCTGACCTGCGACTTCGACAACCCGGTAACCCCCAAGCTCTGCACCAGTTTGTCCATCCGCCGGGTCGAGACACCAAGCAGGTAGCACGTCGCTACCACAGACGTGAGGGCCTTCTCGGCCCGCTTGCGCCGCTCCAGCAGCCACTCGGGGAAGTAGGAGCCGGCACGCAGCTTCGGCACCGCGACATCGACGGTGCCTGCGCGGGTGTCGAAGTCTCGGTGCCGGTAGCCGTTACGACGGTTGGTCCGCTCCGGGCTGGGCTGCCCGTAGTCGGCGCCGCAGACGCTGTCGGCCTCGGTCGACAGCAACGTGTTGATGAAGACCTGCAGCAGCTGCCGCAACAGATCAGGGCTCGCCTGATCCAGCTGTTCCTCAAGCAGGCGGGCGGGGTCGATACTGGGGCTGGCGGTCATCGCAGATGGTCCTTTCGAGAGTGCTGTGGAAGGTTCACTCGAAGGATCACGCGGTGGCCGTCGCCTACTCAGGCGACACGCCCACCGAGAGACCGATACACCAACTTGTTCAATAGGCGCAGGAGATCGTGGTCTGCAGCCATGGTCTTCGAGGTGGTGGTCAGGGTCGCTCTTGATACACCTGTCGCCTTCGGGCTGGCTCGCGAGTGGCCAGCGTCCCGGTCATCGCCGCTTGGCGGGAGTGGCTGAAGAGAGGCTTGCGCTGCCGAAAGTTGGTGTGCCCTCCTCGCCGTATTGACGAGTGCTGAGTGTCGAGGAGGTCTGGATGTCGAAGACAGTGTCGGTGTCGGAGCGTGTGGTGATCGCCATCGACCCGCATAAGGTGTCGTGGACCGCGGCAGCGGTGGATGCCTTGTCCCGGCCGCTGGCCACGACCCGGGTGCCGGTCGGTCGCTCCGGGTACCGCCGGCTGCGTCGATTCGCCGATCAATGGCCGCACGCCTCGTGGGCGATCGAGGGTGCCAGTGGCCTCGGCGCCCCGCTGACGACGCGGCTGAGTGCTGACGGTATCTGCCCGGTGGATGTGCCTGCCAAGCTCGCCAGTCGTGTGCGCACCCTGTCGACCGGGCACGGTCGCAAGAACGATGACGCTGACGCGGTCTCGGTCGGCGTTGCCGCATTGAACGCGACGGGGCTGCAAAGCACCGCGATCGACGAGGCCATCATGACTCTTCGCGCGGTCGTCGAACACCGTGATGACCTGGTCAAGCAACGCACACAGACGATCAACCGGTTGCATGTTCTGCTCACTAAGCTCATCCCCGCAGGTGCGCCTGCTCGACTCACCGCCGACGCCGCTGCCCAGCTGCTGCGCCGTATCCGCCCCCGCACACCCCACCGGGCAACGCTGCGTCGACTCGCTGTCGATCTGACAGGTGAGATCCGCCGTTTGGACCGGCGCATCGCTGCCGCCGACACCGACATCGCTGCCGCAGTCAAGGCGTCTGGCAGCACGCTGACAGACCTCTGCGGAATCGGGCCGCTCAACGCCGGCAAGATCCTCGCCCATGTCGGCACCATCCACCGGTTCTCGTCAGCAGCTGCGTTCGCGTCATACAACGGCACCGCTCCGATCGAGGTGTCCTCCGGCGACGTGGTCCGACACCGTCTCTCCCGCGCAGGCGACCGGCAACTCAACCACGCATTGCACATCATGGCGATCACCCAGATTGCCCGCGACACCCCCGGCCGCGCCTACTACGACCGCAAACGAGCCGCGGGCAAGAGCCACAAAGAAGCGCTGCGATGCCTGAAAAGACGCTTGTCCGACCGCGTCTACAGACAACTTCTGCGCGACGCGCAAGAGCAGGCAGCGACGGACCCGGGAGGACACGCGGGGGCGACTACTGAATCCAGCGCGACCGGCTCAACCCCTACCACCGGCTCTTCGGACAAGTCACTTCCCGGGCCCGCCAACACCGACGCTACCCCGCCGGCTTGACACAGAGAGGCGCCACTCTGCCGGACGCCACTCAAGGAAGGCTTGCCGTACACCTGCAGACCAAGATCATCCGGTGTCAGATGACGACCCCTTTCGGGACGCTCCGGTCGGCCCGGCAATGCACGCCTATGCCGATGAGCGGATGTCGTGCGTGCACGG
>JBOHBN010000019.1:0-12402 GCA_050698355.1 Streptosporangiales bacterium
ATGTGCACGTCGAGCGCGTCGGCGTGCGCCTCCGCCACCTCGGTGACGCTGACCTCCCGTGCCAGCACCCGCTGGACGGTCGCCAGGTCGACGCCGAGCTCGCGCAGCGTGCGTACGAGCGCCAACCGAGCGAGGGCGTCCGGTCCGTACAGCCGGTAACCCGCGGGGGTGCGGTCGGCCGGCGGCACCAGGCCCTCGTCGGACCAGAACCGGATCGTCTTCACCGTGAGACCGGTGCGTCGAGCCAGCTCGCCGATCGAGAGCAGTGCGGTGCCGTCGTCCATGTCCCTCACCGTCCACCCTCCAGTCGCTGGAGACTCAAGCCTTTACGGTGACTGGTTCGAGCCGGACGCGAGAAAGCGGCTCAGCGGCCGTGCTCGGCGTAGAAATCGCCGATGTGCGCCTCGATGGCGCGGGCCGCTCCCTCGCCGTCGCCGTCGCGGACGAGCTCGAAGATCACGCGGTGCTGGGTACGCAGGTCCGCCTTGACTTCGTCGGGCCGCTCCAGGCCCTCGAACGCGCGCATCATGTGCTCGCGCATCGTGTCGCGCAGCGACTGCATCAGGTGCGCCGTCAGCCGGTTGTCCGACGCGACCGCGATCGCCACATGGAACTGGGTGTCCAGGTTGTTGAACTCCTGGGTGGTGAGGTCCAGCGGTTCCATCGCCTCGAGGCAGCGCTCGACCTCGGAGAGGTCGGCCGTGCCCCGGCGCTCGGCGGCAGCCCGCGCGGCCTGGCCCTCAAGCATGATCCGGGTCGCGACCACGTCATCCACTGTGAAGTTGCTCAGGGCAAGGTGGAGCCGGAGCAGCATGGTCATGGCCTCGGAGGGCTGCTCGACCAGGGTGGATCCCGCGTCGGCGCCCGAGCCGGTCTGTGCCACCAGGATGCCCAGTGCCTCCAACGCGCGCAGCGCCTCGCGTACTGCCGCCCGGCTGACGCCGAGCAGCTCCGCGAGCTGCCTCTCGGGCGGTAATCGGTCGCCGACGTGCAGCTGACCGGCGAGTATCCGTTGCTCGATCGCTGCGATGACCTGCTCGTAGCTGCGCAGGCGTTGTAGCGGGGCCCACGTGACCTCGGAAGTCATCGCCGCTCACTCCGACATCGAGTAGTCGTGAGGCACTTCACAGCACCGCCATCAACACGTATGGTCTGACCACACAGAGGTTCCACCTTATAGGAGGAATCCGTGGCTGAGCCTAAAACACCCGCCGCGATCCGAGTGCTGCTGGCCAAAGTGGGCCTGGATGGGCACGACCGGGGGATCAAGGTCGTCGCGCGGTGGCTGCGAGACGACGGCATGGAGGTCGTCTACACCGGCTTGCACCACACGCCGGAGCAGGTCGTCGAGGCCGCCGTCCAGGAGGACGTCGACGTGCTCGGTGTCAGCATCCTGTCCGGGGCACACATGTCGATCTTCCCCCGGCTCACCGAGCTGCTTGGCGAGTACGAGGACCTCGACGTCGTGCTGCTCGCCGGTGGGGTCATCCCGGACGAGGACGTCGAGGCGCTCGCGGCGATGGGGGTCGACGGCGTGCTCGGCCAGGAGTCCACGCCGGAGCAGATCGTCGGTACGGTCCGCCGGCTGGTCGATGAACGGCGGGATGCCGATGCGCGAACCTGAGTGCTGGGCGTGGCCGCCACGCTACGACGAGGCCTACCGTCCGCCGGCGGACCAGACGTACTGGTTCCCGCGCCGGGAGACGATGCCCGCCGGTGAACGCGACCGGCTCGTCCTCGAGCGCATCCAGCAGGTGATGGCCTACGCGTACGAGCACGCGCCGTTCTACCGGCGCAAGTGGGAGGCCGCCGGCGTGCACCCCGCCGACGTGCGGAGCCTCGCGGATTTCGAGGCCGTCCCGCCGGTCGCCAAGGAGGAGCTGCGCGAGGCCCAGGCCGAGCGGGGGCCGTTCGGCGACTACCTCTGCGTCCCGGCCGCCGAGGTCGCGCACGTGCACGGCACGTCGGGCACCACGGGGCGGCCGACGGCGTTCGGGATAAGCGAGGGCGATTGGCGTGCCATCGCCAACGCGCACGCTCGCGTGCTCTGGGCCATGGGCGTGCGCCCGCGCGACACCGTCTTCGTGGCGTCGTTCTTCAGCCTGTACATGGGCTCCTGGGGCGCGCTCATCGGCGCGGAGCGGCTCGGCGCCCGGGTCTTCCCGTTCGGCGCGGGCGCCTCGGGCCAGACCCGGCGTGCGGTGAACTGGATGCGGCAGATGCGGCCGACGGTCTTCTACGGCACGCCGTCGTACGCGCTGCACCTTGCCGAGGTAGCCGCGGAGCAGGGGATCGACCCGCGCGAGTTCGGCGTCCGGCTGCTGTTCTTCTCCGGCGAACCCGGCGCTTCGGTGCCGACCATCCGCGAGCGCATCGAGGAGCTGTACGGCGGCGAGGTGTTCGACTCCGGCAGCATGGCGGAGGTCTCGCCGTGGATGGCGCTCGGCGAGTCGAGCGCCCGCGCGGGGATGCTCTGCTGGCAGGACATCGTCTACACCGAGGTCGTCGACCCGGACACCCACCGCCGGGTGCCGTACGGCGCGGAGGGCACCCCCGTGTACACGACGCTGGAGCGTGCCAGCCAGCCGATGATCAGGCTGCAGTCCGGCGACCTCACCCGCTGGGAAGCGGGGCCCAGCCCGTGCGGGCGCACGTACCCGGTGCTGCCGCGCGGCATCTACGGCCGGATCGACGACATGTTCACCGTGCGCGGCGAGAACATCTACCCCGCCGCGATCGACGAGGTGCTGACCGGGTTGCCGAGCTACGGCGGCGAGCACCGCGTGGTCATCTCCCGAAGCGACGCGATGGACACGCTGACCGTGCAGGTCGAGCACACTCACGAGCTGGCCGCCGCGGGCCGTGCCGCGGTCGAGCGGTGGCGCCGCGAGGCGGAGGACCGGCTGCGCACCGTACTGGGCGTGGGTACGAGCGTCGTGCCGGTCTCACCGGGCGCGTTCCCGCGCACGGAGTTCAAGGCACGCCGGGTCGTCGACGACCGTGACCTGTTCCGCGAGCTGGCCGCAGGGGCGTCAAGTGGCTAGGGATGTTGTCGACCGGGTGCGGGGCGGCGACCACGCCGCTGTCGCCCGCATGCTGTCGCGGGTGGAAGCCGGCACCGACGGTGTCGACGCCCAGCTCGCCTCCCTGTACGCCGCGGGCGGCCGCGCTCACGTCATCGGCATCACCGGCGCACCCGGCAGCGGCAAGAGCACGCTGGTGGCCGCGCTCGCGGAGACCTACCGGGGGCGGGACCGTACGGTCGGGATCCTCGCCGTCGACCCGTCGAGCCCGTTCAGCGGTGGCTCGGTGCTCGGCGACCGGGTACGGATGGCGCAGCTCTCCGGCGACCGTGGCGTGTTCATCCGGTCGATGGCGACCAGGGGCGCGCTCGGCGGGCTGGCCCGCACCACGGTCGACGCCGTGTCGGTCCTCGACGCCGCCGGCAAGGACATCGTCCTGATCGAGACGGTCGGAGTCGGGCAGGACGAGGTCGACATCGTCCGCGCGTCCCACTCCGTCGTGCTCGCGAGCGTCCCCGGCCTCGGCGACGCCATCCAGGCCATCAAGGCCGGGATCATGGAGATCGCCGACGTGCATGCGGTCAACAAGGCTGACCGGGAGGGCGCCGACGCGGTCGTCGCGGAGTTGCGGCAGATGCTGCGCGAGTCCAGGTACGGCAAGCCTGCCGACTGGCGGGTGCCCATCTGCTCGACGGTGGCGACCACCGGTGAGGGGATCGGGGCGCTCGCCGACGCGCTCGACCAGCACCTTGACTGGCTGCGCTCGCACGACGCGCTCGACGCCCGCGAGCGGTCGATCGCTGCCGCCCGCGTACGCGGGATCGTCACCAGTCTCGTCCTGGAGAAGGTGACCGACCCCGGCCAGGGCGCCGATTTCGAGCAGGTCGTCGACGACGTCGCGCGTCGGCGGCTCGACCCTTTCAGTGCTGCCAGCAGGTTGCTGGAGCAGACAGTCGGATAGTCGCGGGGAAGAGATGACGGACGAACCTGACGAGAGCGCGAGCATCGCCGCGGACCTGGCGTCGTGGGAGTCGAACGAGCTCGCCGCATTCCTCGCTCGCCGCCCGGAGCGGCGGCCGGAGGCCACGACCGCGTCCGGGATCCCGCTGCGCCGGGTCTACACGCCGGCGGACGTCGCCGACCAGGACTGGTCGGACATCGGGCTGCCCGGGCGTTACCCGTACACCCGCGGTCCGTACCCGACGATGTACCGCGGCCGGCTGTGGACGATGCGCCAGATCGCGGGCTACGGCAGGCCGGAGGAGACCAACGAGCGGTTCCGCTACCTGCTGGCGCAGGGGCAGACGGGCCTGTCGGTGGACTTCGACATGCCGACGCTCATGGGCTACGACTCCGACGACGCGATGAGCATCGGCGAGGTGGGGCGCGAGGGCGTCGCGATCGACGTGCTGCCGGACATGGAGGCGCTGTTCGACGGCATCGACCTGGAGGACATCAGCGTCTCCATGACCATCAACCCGAGCGCGTGGATCCTGCTGGCGATGTACGTCGCGGCCGCGGAGAGGCGTGGCCTCGACCTCACCAAGCTCTCCGGCACCATCCAGAACGACATCCTGAAGGAGTACATCGCGCAGAAGGAGTGGATCTACCCGATCGAGCCGAGTGTCCGGATCGTGCGGGACACCATCACATACTGCGCGCAGCACCTCCCGCGGTACAACCCGGTCAACGTCAGCGGCTACCACATCTCGGAGGCCGGTGCTACCGCCGTGCAGGAGGCCGCGTTTACGATGGCCGCGGCACGCACGTACATCAGGTCGGTCGTCGAATCCGGTATGTCCGTCGACGAGTTCGCGCCGCGGCTCTCCTACTACTTCGTTGCCCAGTCGGACTTCTTCGAGGAGGTCGCCAAGTTCCGCGCCGTGCGCAGGTTCTACGCGCGGATGCTCGCGGATGAGTTCGGTGCCACCAGCCCCGCGTCGATGCGGCTGCGGTTCCACGCCCAGACGGCTGCGGCCTCGCTCACCAAGGCCCAGCCGACGAACAATGTCGTGCGCACGTCGCTGCAGGCGCTCGCCGGGGTGCTCGGGGGCGCCCAGTCCCTGCACACCAACGGGCTGGACGAGGCGTACGCGATCCCGTCCGAGCAGGCGATGAAGGTCGCGCTTCGGACCCAGCAGATCATCGCCGAGGAGACCAACGTCGCCGAGGTCATCGACCCGCTCGCCGGGTCCTACTACGTGGAGAACCTCACCGCCGAGATCGAACGACGCATCCGCGAGTACCTGGACAAGGTCGACACCATGGGCGGCATGGTCGCTGCGATCGAGCAGGGCTGGTTCCAGCGCGAGATCGCCGACAACGCGTACCGGCAAGCACAGGAGAAGGCCGACGGCGAGACGGTCGTGGTCGGAGTCAACAGGTACGTGGACTCCGAAGCCGGCGAGGCGGTCGAGACGCACGCACTCGATCCGGAGTCCGAGCAGCGACAGATCCGTCACCTCAAGCAGGTCAAGGAGCAGCGCGACCAGTATGCCGTGCACCGGGCGCTGGACGCCGTGGCAGCAGCGGGGAAGGACCACGCAGCCAACCTGATGCCGCCGACCATCGAAGCGGTCAAGGCACACGCCTCGATGGGCGAGATCGTCAGTGCTCTGAAGGGAGTATTCGGCAGTTACCGGGAAACGCCGGTCGTTTGAGAGCCCTGTTCGAGGGCAGCGTTCAACAGTCCTTGGTTCCCAAGGAGGCACCATGGTCGAAAACACCCGAGGCGGTACGCCCGCCACCACCACCGCGCCCGAGATCCCCAGCCACTACCTCCCGCCCGTTCCCTACGCGGACCTGCCGGAGCCGCTGCCGTTGCGCCGGGTGTTGGGCCCGAGCGTGCTGCTGCTCGGTGCCTCGATCGGCTCCGGCGAGTACCTGCTGTGGCCGTACATCTCCACGCAGACTGGGCTCGCGCTCGTCTGGCTGGCGACGATCGGAATCCTCACGCAGTACTTCCTCAACATGGAGATCGAGCGGTACACGCTCGCGACCGGCGAGACCGCGGTGACCGGGTTCGCGCGCATCTGGCGGCACTGGAGCTGGCTGTTCGTCATCATGACGATCCTGCCGTGGATGTGGCCGGGGTGGGCGACGGGCAGCTCGACCGCGCTGACGTTCGCGCTCGGGCTCGACTCCAGCACGATCGTCCCGATCACCATCGCCTCGCTCGTCGCGATCGGCATCGTGCTCACCGCGTCGCCCGTCGTGTACAAGACCACGGAGAAGATCCAGTTCTTCCTCGTCGGGCTGATCGTGTTGTTCATCATCTACGCGGCGGTCGCGGCGATCTCCGGCGGGGCGTGGGCCGAGCTCGGCAAGGGCTTCACCACGCACATCCCCGACATCCCCGCCGGGATAGGCACGGTCGGCGGGGCGACGCTGCTCGGTGCGATCGCGTTCGCCGGTGCCGGAGGCACCCTCAACCTCGCTCAGTCGAACTGGATCCGCGACAAGGGGCTCGGGATGGGATCGCGCATCCCGAAGATCGTCTCCCCGATCACGGGTCAGGAGGAGGCGACCCCGTCGGTCGGCTACTTCTTCCCGCAGGACGAGGCCAACCTGCGCCGGTGGCGCGGCTGGTGGCGGCTGGCCCACCGGGAGCAGTTCGTGACGTTCTTCGTCATCGGCCTCGCGTCGATCCTGATCTTCATGACCCTGACGTACGCGACGCTCGGCGGCGCGAACATCCCGCAGGGCTTCGCGTTCGTCCAGGCGGAGGGTGAGGCGCTCAAGGATCAGGCGGCCAACTGGGTCGGGACCGCCTTCTGGGTCACCGGGATGGTCGTCCTGCTGACCACGAACCTGGCGCTGATCGACATGGTCGGTCGGGTCACCGCGGACATCGTCAAGACCAACTGGCTGCGCGCGAGCACTCGCTGGACGGAGAGCCGGATCTATTTCGTGGTCGTGTGGGCCGAGATCGTGTTCGGCTCGATCATCCTGCTCGCCGGCGTCAGTCAGCCGCTGGTTCTGGTGGTCATCTCCTCCGCCCTCAACGGCATCGTGATGTTCGTCTACTCGGTACTGCTCATCAAGCTCAACCGGGGCGTGCTCCCGCGCGGCATCAGGCTCGGCGGCGGCCGATTGTTCGCCGTCGGGTGGGCAGTGGTCTTCTACGGCTGCTTCTCGCTGTTCCTCGTCTACGACCAGGCGCGGAGCCTGTTTGGATGACGCGGACGGTCGCGGACCTGGTCGCCGCGTGCCTCGCAGCGCAGGGCGTACGCCGCGTGTACGGCCTGTGCGGCGGGCACATCCAGCCGCTGTGGGATGCGGTGGCCAGGGCGGGGACACAGATCGTGGACGTCCGGCACGAGGCCGCGGCGGTCTACCTCGCGCAGGCGGAGGCCGAGCTGACCGGGCGGCTCGGCGTCGTGCTCGTGACGGCCGGTCCCGGGCTGACGAACGCCGTCACCGGCGTCGCGAACGCGGCGGCCAGCAAGGCGCCGGTGCTCGTGCTCTCCGGGCGTGCGCCCCGTCCGCAGGCCGGCAGGGGCGCGATGCAGGACATACCGCAGGCCGAGCTCGTACGGCCGCTGTGCCGCCGTGCAGTGGCGGTCGCTGGGGCTGGCGACGTGCTCGGCGAGGTCGAGCTGGCGGTTCGTTCCGCGCTGGGCGGGAGCGACCTGCCAGGTCCGGTGTACCTCGACCTGCCCGCGGACCTGTGGGACGAGGTTGCTCCGTGCCCAGCGCCGGAACCGGGGAACCGCCCGCTCTGGCGAGTGGAACCGAGGCCGCCGCCCGCGCAGGTGATCGAGGAGGCGCGGGCGCTGATCGAACGGTCCAGCCGCCCGGTCGTCGTCTGCGGGAGGGTGGCGCACGACGCCGCAGACCAGCTGGTGGCGTTCCTCGACCGTAGCGGCGCGGTCCTCCTCGACACCGCGGAGAGCCGCGGAACCGTACGGGCGTCGCACTCCGCCCGCGTGCCCGCGATGCGGTCGCGGGTCATGCGCGACGCCGACCTCGTGATCACCGTTGGCCGCCGGCTCGACTTCCAGCTTGCGTACGGCTCCCCGGCTGTGTTCTCCCGCGGCGCCTCCTTCCTGCGCATCGGCCGGTCGGCGGACGAGACCGCCGACAACCGACGCGGCGACGTCGAGGTGCACGCGGACCCCGCCCCGGCGCTCGCGGCGCTCACCGATGCCCGGGCCGCGCCTGCCGACCCGGACCGGTCGTGGCTGGCCGACCTGCGCGCGGAGAACGCGCGGCGCGTCGAGCAACTCGCCCGGCAATTGGCGGATCTGCCGGTGGGTGGCGACGGGCGCATGCACCCGTACCGGTTGCTCGCCTGCGTGAACGAGCACGTCCGCGACGCCGCGGTCGTCGTCGCCGACGGCGGCGACATCCTGTCCTTCGCCCGCGTGGCGCTGCACGAACGGCGTTTCCTCGACTGCGGACCGTTCGGCTGCCTCGGCGTGGGCGTACCGTTCGCCATCGCCGCAGCGCTCAACAACCCGGGCCGGTTCGTCGCCGCGGTCATCGGCGACGGCGCGTTCGGTTTCACCGCGATGGAGCTGGCGACCGCCGTGCGGCAGCGCTCGGACGTACTCTTCGTCGTCGCGAACAACGAGGCGTGGAACATCGAGCGGCAGGACCAACTGCAGCGCTACGACGGCCGGCTGGTCGGGGTAGACCTCCCGGGCTGCCGGTACGACCTGGTGGCTCGCGGGCTGGGTGCCTACGCCGAGCGGGTGGAGCGCGCGGACGACCTCGACGCCGCGCTGCGGCGGGCGCGGGCGCGTACGCCGGCGCTGCTGGACGTCCTGGTGGCGCGGGACGCGGTCTCTCCCGACTTCAAGAACGGGCTCGCCGGCGTACCGGCACGCCAGGCGTTGCTGCCCTGGCACAGCGCCGAGATGGAACGCGACGCAGACTAGGCCTATGACGGTCGAGGGCCCAGAACCGGAGGGCGGCGATGCCGCCTGCTGGCTGAACCGCGTGTGCCCGGAGTGTGGCCGGCTGAACGGCGAGTTGGGTGACGGCACCTGCGAGACCTGCGGCGCCGAGCTGGAGCAGTGACCGGGCCCTGCTGCACGGACCGGCCGTACCCGTAGGGTGGCCGGCATGCTGAGCGAGGACGAGCCGTCCATGGGGACGTTGGGGGGCCACCGGCCCGCGGTGGATCCCAAGGCGTGGGTCGCGCCCGGCGCTGTGCTCGTCGGTCGGGTGCACCTCGGGCCCGGGGCGAGCGTCTGGTACGGCTGCGTGCTGCGAGCCGAGGACGACGACATCGTGCTCGGCGCGGACGTGAACGTGCAGGACCTGTCCTGCCTGCACGCCGAGGCCGGCGAGCCCGCCATACTCGAGGATCGCGTGTCCGTCGGGCATCGCGCGATCGTGCACGGCGCGCGCATCGGTGCCGGGAGCCTGATCGGGATGGGTGCCGTCGTGCTCGGCAGCGCGAACGTCGGTGAGGGGGCGCTCATCGCCGCCGGCGCGGTCGTACGGCCGGGATCCACCGTGCCGCCGGGCACGCTGGCGGCGGGCGTACCGGCCAAGGTGCTGCGGCCGCTCAAGGACGAGGAGCGGTCCCTGCTCGACCACACCTGGCGCTCGTACATCGAGCGCCGGGAGCAGCACCGCACCGTCACCTGGTAACCCGTAAGTTGTCAGTGTCTGGTTGAGCTGTAGCGCAACCAGGCACTGACAACCTGCCGTAGCGGGAGGGAGTGGGCGATGCGTCAGGGCGACGTGCTGTGGCAGCCGCAGGCGGACGTGCTGCAGACCTCGCGGATCGGCGACTACCTGCGATACCTGGAACGCTCGCGCGGGTTGTCGTTCACCGAGTACGGCGCGCTCTGGCGGTGGTCGGTCGACGGCCTGGAGGGCTTCTGGGAGTCGATCTGGGAGTACTTCGACGTCGCCGCGCACAGCCCGTACGACGCCGTGCTTACCGGGCACGCGATGCCCGGCGCGCGGTGGTTCCCGGGGTCCACGATCAACTACGCCGAGCACGCACTGCGTCCGGCGGGGCGGGCTGACGATGACGTCGCGGTGGTCGCCCGCTCCCAGACCCGCGCGCCGGTCGAGCTGACCGTCGCCGAGCTGCGCGACCAGGTCGCGCGTGCCCGCGCAGGCCTGCAGCGCGGCGGCGTGCGCCGCGGCGACCGGGTCGCGGCGTACCTGCCGAACATCCCCGAGACCGTCGTCCTGTTCCTCGCCTGCGCCAGCCTCGGAGCGGTGTTCTCCTCCTGCGCCCCGGAGTTCGGCACCCGAAGCGTCGTAGACCGCTGGCGGCAGGTGGAGCCGACCGTGCTGGTGACCGTGGACGGCTACAGGTACGGCCGCAAGGAGATCGACAGGACCGCGGAGGTCGCGGCGCTGCGCGCGCAGCTGCCGAGCATCCGGCAGACCATCGTCGTCCCTTATCTCGAACCCGACCCGTCCCGGGTACCCGACGCGCTCGCCTGGTCGGAGCTGCTCGCCGAACCCGGCGAGCTCGCGTTCGAGCCGGTGCCGTTCGACCACCCGCTGTACGTGCTGTACTCCTCGGGCACGACCGGCCTGCCCAAGCCGATCGTGCACGGCCACGGCGGTATCACCGTCGAGCACCTGAAGCTGCTCGCGCTGCACAGCGACCTCGGGCCCGGCTCGCGGTTCTTCTGGTTCACGACCACCGGCTGGATGATGTGGAACTACCTCGTCTCCGGCCTGCTCGTCGGCGCCACCATCGTCTTGTACGACGGCGATCCCGCGTATCCCGACCTCGGTGAGCTGTGGCGGGTCGCAGGCGACACGGCGATGACCTACTTCGGCACGAGCGCGCCGTTCCTGCTGTCCTGCCGCAAGCAGGGCATCGAGCCGCGCACGGTCGCGGACGTCTCGCCGCTGCGGGGCATCGGCTCCACCGGCTCGCCGCTGCCGGTCGAGGGGTTCGAGTGGGTCTACGAGCACGTGGCCAACCCCGGGTCCACCGCCCTGCAGCTCGCCTCGGTCTCGGGCGGCACTGACGTGTGCACCGCGTTCGTCGGCAACGCGCCGCTGCTGCCGGTGTACGCCGGGGAGCTCTCCTGCCGGTGCCTGGGCGCGCGGGTCGAGGCGTACGACGAGATGGGCCGCTCGGTGGTCGGGCAGCAGGGCGAACTGGTGGTCACCGCCCCGATGCCGTCGATGCCGGTGGGCCTGTGGGGCGACACGGACGGCTCCCGCTACCGGGAGGCGTACTTCTCCACCTACGAGGGCGTCTGGCGGCACGGCGACTGGCTCACCATCACCGACCGGGGCACCTGCGTGCTCACCGGCCGGTCCGACGCCACCCTCAACCGTGGCGGCGTACGGCTCGGCACGGCCGAGTTCTACGCGGTCGTCGAGGACACCCCGGAGGTCGTCGACAGCCTCGTCGTCCACTTGGAGGACGGCGGGGGCGGTCCCGGCCGGCTGCTGCTGTTCCTCGTGCTGGACGAGGGGTGCCGGCTCGACGCGCAGTTGCGCGAGCGCATCGCGCGCGAGCTGCGTGCCTCCCTCTCCCCGCGACACGTGCCGGACGAGATGCACCAGGTCGCCGCCGTTCCACGAACGCTCTCGGGCAAGAAGCTCGAGGTGCCGGTCAAGCGCATCCTGGCCGGCACGCCGGTCGACGAGGCCGCGGCCAGGGGCGCGCTCGCCAACCCGGAGTCGCTCGTCGCGTACGAGACGTTCGGAGGCACTCCGAGTGGTCCGGAGGGCGTCGCGTAGCCTGCATACGCCCGAAAGGGCCACGCGGTACCCATGAGTAACATGCCGAACGCGGAAACGCCGCATGCGAGGAGTACCCAGTGCGTCTACGCCTCACTCCGCGCGACCAGGTGTTCTACGAGATGTTCACCCAGTCGGCGGCCAACATCCTCACCGGCTCCAGGCTTCTCGTCGAGCTGTTCAGCGACGACGCGGACCGTGCGGAGATCGCGGGCAAGATGCGTGCCTGCGAGCATACCGGGGACGACCTGGTGCACGGCATCATGCAGCGCATCAACCAGACGTTCGTCACCCCGTTCGACCGGGAGGACATCTACCGGCTTGCCGGTGAGCTGGACGACGTCATGGACTTCATGGAGGCCGCGGCCGACCTCGTCGTGCTTTACCAGCTCGATGAGCTGCCGCGGGAGATGATCCGGCAGGTCGACGTGCTGGAGCGCGCCGCCGAGCTGACCGCGGAAGCGATGCCGCGCCTGAAGTCCATGCGCGACCTCGAGGCGTACTGGATCGAGGTCAACCGCCTGGAGAACGAGGGTGACAAGTTCTACCGGCGCATGCTCGCGCACCTGTTCGGCGGCAGCTACGACGCGCTCACCGTCATGAAGCTGAAGGAGATCGTGGAGCAGCTCGAGCAGGCGATGGACGCGTTCGAGCACGTCGCCAACACGGTCGAGACGATCGCGGTCAAGGAGTCGTAGGT
>JBOHBN010000020.1:0-3313 GCA_050698355.1 Streptosporangiales bacterium
CTCGGCTACGACGGGATCTGGTCGGCGGAGACTGACCACGACCCGTTCCTGCCGCTCGCGCTCGCCGCCCGGCACACCAAGACCGCGCTGCTCGGCACCTCGATCGCCGTGGCGTTCGCGCGCAACCCGATGAACCTCGCCTATCTCGGCAACGACCTGCAGTCGCTGTCGCAGGGACGGTTCGTCCTCGGCCTCGGCAGCCAGATCCGGGCCCACATCGCGAAGCGGTTCTCGATGCCGTGGAGCCACCCGGCGCCGCGGATGCGGGAGATGATCCAGGCCATCCGCGGCATCTGGGCGGCCTGGGAGACCGGGGAGCGGCTGTCGTTCCGCGGTGACTTCTACACCCACACGTTGATGACGCCGTTCTTCTCGCCTGGCCCGAACAAGTACGGCACCCCGCGGATCTTCCTCGCCGCGGTCGGCCCTCGCATGACCGAGGTGGCTGGCGATGTCGCCGACGGCATGCTGGTTCACGGCTTCACCACCGAGCGCTACCTGCGCGAGGTCACGCTGCCCGCCGTCGAGCGCGGGCTCGCCAGATCCGGTCGCACCCGGGCGGACTTCGAGCTGTCGTACCCCGCGTTCATCGTCACCGCCGACAACGAGCAGGACATGGCGCAGGCGGCCGCGGCGTGCAAGAAACAGATCGCCTTCTACGCCAGCACCCCCGCGTACCTGCCGGTCCTGGAGCGGCACGGCTGGGAGGAGCTCGGCGATGAGCTGAACCGGCTGTCCAAGACCGGTGACCCGGACCGGTGGGACCGGATGGGCGGGCTCGTCGACGACGAGGTGCTGCACGCGTTCGCCGTCGTGGCCCAGCCGAGCGACGTCTCGGCCGCCCTGCACGCGCGGTTCGGCGGCGTCGTCGACCGCGTCAGCTTCAGCCGGCCGTTCGGACTCGACGCGCGGCGGATGGCCGACGTCGTAGGCGCGCTCAAGAACGTGTAGCCGGTCCGCGGTCACTTTAGTCCTGCTGTTGTTAGCCATGGCCGGGAGGAGCCAGCGCACGATGAGTATCAAAGGGAAGGCTCTCATCGCGGGCGCCTATGAGCTGAGCAGCCCACACGCGGCCAACGGCAGCGCGACCAGGTTGTAGCCGAACGCCCAGGCCAGGTTTCCGCGGATGGTGCGTAGAGTCGCCCGGGCCAGCCGGATCGCGGTCGGTACCACGTCCAGGCCGCCGCGGACCAGCACCACGTCCGCGGCGCCGAGGGCGACGTCGGTGCCGGTAATCACCGCAAGGCCGAGGTTGGCGCGGGCCAGCGCGGGCGCGTCGTTGACCCCGTCACCGACCATGGCGACGGTGCGTCCGTCGTGTCTCAGCCGCTCGATCATCGTCGCCTTGTCGGCGGGCAGCACCCCAGCGATGATCTCATCGATGGCGACCTCGGCGGCCACCGCCCGTGCGGTGACCCGGTTGTCCCCGGTGAGCAGCACGGTGCGTAGCCCCAACCGGTGCAGCTCGGCCATGGCCGCCGCCGCGGTGGGCTTCACGGTGTCGGCCAACGCGATCCCGCCGCCCGCCACGCCGTCGCGGGCGACCAGCACGGTGGTGCGTCCCGCCTGCTCCCACGCGGCGCGCCGCGCGTCCAACGCGGCGGGGATGGTGATCCCGGTGTCGGCGAGCAGCCGGGCCGACCCGACCAGTACGTCGTGGCCGTCAACGACACCGCGTGCGCCAAGCCCGGCCACGCCGCGGAAATCCTCCACGGGCGGCAGGGCCCCCAGCTTACGGCGGGCGAACCCGCTGATCGCGTGGGCCACGACGTGTTCGGAGGCGTCCTCCACCGCCCCGGCCAGGCGCGGCAGCGCCGCGGGCTCGACGCCGTCGACGGGTCGCGCGTCGACCACGGTCATCCGACCGACGGTCAGGGTGCCGGTCTTGTCCAGCACCACGGTGTCGATCGCCCGCGCCGACTCCAACGCCTGGTGTCCCTTGATGAACACCCCCAGCCGCGCCCCACGGCCGGAGGCTGCCAGCAGCGCGGTCGGTGTCGCCAGGCCCAACGCGCACGGACGCGCGATGATCAGCACGGCCGGCCGGCGCTGAACGCCCGCTGCACCGACCCGTCCAGCAGCAGCCACCCGCCCACGGTCAGCACCGCCAGCGCGACCACGGCGGGCACGAACACCGCCGAGATACGGTCCGCGAGCCGCTGGACGCCGGCCTTGTCGCTTAGCGCTCGTTCGACCAGCCGCACCAGCTGGGCCAGCCCTGACGCCGCAGATCGGGCGGTCACCGCTCTCGTGTCACGGCTGTCCCATACTCCGGGCTCGGCCCTTGTGCTCGTACCGGCCAGGGCCGGTCGTCGGTGGATTCTTAGACTCGAGGGTGCCGGGGTTGCGAGTCGTAGGAGAGGAGGGGGCTGGTGCGGGAGAGGTCCTCGACGGTGAGGTTGCGTCGGCACGGGCCGCATTGTCCGTCGCATACCCAGCGGGCGGCGGACATGTGGCTGCAGGCGGTTCGTGTGCTCAACTACGCGACGTTCGACGCCGCGGACGGTATCGGGTCCCCGGGGGTCGCGGTGCGGCTGCTGCACACCCTCAACGTCGGCGCCCGGGCGCTCACCCAGACTCCTCCGCAGCTGGCCCGCTGGTTGGACCAGGAGCAGCGCGGCGGGCGGTTTGCGACGACGACGGGTGAGGATCCGGCGGCCGCGGTGGCGGACGTGTCTGCCGCCCTCACCGAGGCTTCCTACCACGCCCAGGCGTTGCACCAGGCCTTGGAGCGTGCCGAGCGTCGCCTGGATCAGGTTCGGGCGGTGGAGCCCGAACCCGACGGGAGGTGAGGCCTGCGGGGCGCCCGCGGCGTTGGGTGGGTGCTGTCCTCGCTGTGGTGGCGGCGGGGGTTGTGTCTGGATGCGCGCCCGGCCCGGGCGGCGTTCACGGGCAGGCACCCTCTACCGGGGGCGGGTCGACCACGGCGCCGGCCCCGCAGGGCACGACGGTTCGGGTGGGGTCCGTCGTCGACGTCATCGGCGCCCATGTTTCGTTGTCGTCGGCACGGGATCGGCGAGCAGACCTTGTGATGATCTTGACGAACTCGGCCACCAGCCACCCGGCGGTGCTGGCGCGGGCGAGGAGCCCGGCCGCGGACCGGACCGTGCTGAGGCACCGCGGCCATGTTGTCTCGCGGATCACCGTCCCGACCTCGGCCGGCCGTGCCCTCCCGGTGGGGCCGTCGGCTGCCGATCGAGTCGTGCTCAGGGGCCTGCGTCATCCTCTCCGTGCCGGCGAGACGGTCATCCTGCACATGACCTTCGTGCACGCCGGCCACGCCACCCTGCGCGTTCCCGTCACCACCGGGTGA
>JBOHBN010000021.1:0-9018 GCA_050698355.1 Streptosporangiales bacterium
GCTGGGGGCTGGCGGTGGCCGAGGCGGCCGTCGACGGGCCGGTCGAGGTCGCCGTCGTCGGCTCGCCCGGTGACGACGCGCGCGGCAGGCTGCATGAGGCCGCGTTGCTCTCCAGCCGCCCGGGCGCGGTCATCGCCGTCGGTGCGCCCGGCGCGGCAGACGTCCCGCTGCTCGAGCAGCGCGGGCTGGTCGACGACTCGGCGGCCGCGTACGTCTGCCAGAACCTCACCTGCCAGCGTCCCGTCACCGATGTCGCCGAATTGAGGCGCACATTAGCAGCGTAACTGTGTAATCATGCTTACATGAGTGCGACACAGAACGAGACGGAGTACGAGCGGCTGCACGGCTGGTTCGCCGGGCGGCTGCCGGACGACTGGTTCGAGGGCCCGCCCGAGCTGACCCTCGATCGCGACGAGGTGCTGGTGGTCGGCACGGTCGCCGCACCGCGGGTCGACGACGACGCGTCCGACGCGACCCGTACCGCCGCCGAGCAGGGCCGGATCAAGCAGTTCCGCGAGGACACCAGGGACCGGCGCGTGCGCATCGCTCAGGAGTTCGAGAGCGCAGGCGGGCGCAAGGTCGCGTGGGGCGCGGTGTGCGGCGGGACGCGCGAGCTGTTCACCGTGCTGTCCGTACCGGCGATGACGCGCCTGCGGCAACCGGAACGCCAGGTGCTCGACACGCTCGTCGACGCCGGCGTCGCCCGGTCCCGCTCCGACGCGCTCGGCTGGTGCGTGCGCCTGGTGGCGAAGAACGCCGATAGCTGGCTCGCCGAGCTGCGCGATGCCCTCCAGCACGTCGAGCGCGCCCGCGCGGGCGGCCCGGACGCCGGCACCGGTACCGGCTGACCACCGCCGATCCGGTGATCATGAAGGATCGTCGTAGTCATAGCTGCGCAGAATCTTCATGATCACCGGGTTGGGGTGGTCGCTCGCGGCAGTGCGCCCATCCGGCCGGTTGGTCTGTCACACTGAGTGACGTTTGCCGAGTCGAGCCGGGGAGCAGGCCGTGATCAGGGACGCTGCTAAGTCGTTGCGGGAACCGATCGCCTGGGTGCTGCTCGGATGCGTGGTCCTCTACCTCGTCTCCGGGCTCTGGGACTGGTTCGCGGACAGCGTGTCGACCGACGAGGCCCACCCGTTCCTGTACCGGTCGTACTACGCCGTGGGCGACTTCCTCAGCTTCACGGTGGCGGCCGCGCTGGTCGCAGCCGTCGTGGTGGCGACGCTGCTGCCCAACGCGATCAAGCGCGCCAAGCCGATCACGCTGGCCGCGCTCAGCCTCGGCGGACTGATGCTGCTGCTCGGCGTGATCACGTTGTTCGTCGGGCTGTTCTACGAGGGCAGCGAGTACTCCGACCTCGGTCTCGGCGACAAGGGCCAGCACCTGCTGACGTACTTCCCCGCCATCGGCTTCCTCCTCATCCCGCTGCTCCTCGCGGTCGCGGTGCTCCGCAGCCAGGAGATGTCGCCGCCGCGGCCGCGACCGCAGATGCCGCAGCAGTGGGGTGGGTACCCGCAGCAGCCGCCTGCTCAGCAGGCGATGCCGGGCTACGGCCAGCCCCAGCCCCAGCAGCCGTACGGCTGGCCGGGCGGTGGGCAGCAACCGCCGTCGGGTCCACCGATGAACTGGTAGTGCCCAAAATCCTTCGGTAAATCGTCATCGTGAGCGCGAGTACGCATCGTTGCCAAAACGTGAGAGAGGTCACCGCGTCTCGCTGCCTGAGACGGGTGACCTCGACGTCACAGCGGCGTAACATGCCCGGCATCCCACCAAAGGCGGCGGCTGAGTCAGCGACGACTCGGCGCGGTCGGCTCTGCTACCCGTACCCGCTCCCCGGAGGAGATTTCGTGACCCACATCGTTGGACTGGACGAGGCGCCGACACGTCACCGCGAGCTGATCGACTGGGTGCGTGAGGTCGGTGAGCTGGCCATGCCGGACCGGATCGAGTGGTGCGACGGTTCGGACGCGGAGTGGCAGCGCCTCACGAGCGAGCTGGTCGAGCGCGGCACGCTGCACCGGTTGAACGGGGAGCTCCGGCCGAACAGCTTCCTCGCCCAGTCCGAGCCGAGCGACGTCGCGCGGGTGGAGGGCCGCACGTTCATCTGCTCGGAGAAGGCCGAGGACGCCGGCCCGACGAACAACTGGGTCGACCCGCAGGAGATGCGCTCCACGTTGAAGGAGCTGTTCTCCGGCTGCATGCGCGGCCGCACCATGTACGTTGTGCCGTTCTGCATGGGCCCGCTGGGCTCGCGGCTCTCGGCGATCGGTGTGGAGATCACCGACTCGGCGTACGTCGCGGTGTCCATGCGGGTCATGACGCGGATGGGCCGTGCGGTCCTGGACGAGCTGGGCGATAACGGGTTCTTCGTGCGCGCCGTGCACTCGGTGGGCGCGCCGCTGCAGCCGGGGGAGCAGGACGTGCGCTGGCCGTGCAACGACACCAAGTACATCACCCACTTCCCGGAGACGCGCGAGATCTGGTCGTACGGCTCTGGTTACGGCGGCAACGCGCTGCTCGGCAAGAAGTGCTACGCGCTGCGGATCGCGAGCGTGATGGCCCGCGACGAGGGCTGGCTGGCCGAGCACATGCTCGTGCTCAAGGTGACCCCGCCGGACGGTGAGCCGCGCTACATCACCGCCGCGTTCCCGTCCGCCTGCGGCAAGACCAACCTCGCCATGCTGGTGCCCACGATCCCGGGCTGGAAGGTCGAGACGGTCGGCGACGACATCGCGTGGCTGCGCTTCGGCGACGACGGCCGGCTGTACGCGATCAACCCCGAGTACGGCTTCTTCGGCGTCGCGCCGGGCACCAGCGAGAAGACCAACCCCAACGCGCTGCACACCCTCACCGGCAACACGGTGTTCACCAACGTGGCGCTCACCGACGACGACGATGTGTGGTGGGAGGGACTCACCAAGCAGCCGCCCGCGCACCTGATCGACTGGAAGGGGCGCGACTGGACCCCGGACAGCGACGAGCCCGCTGCGCACCCCAACTCGCGGTTCTGCGTGAACGCAGGTCAGTGCCCGAGTATCGCGCCGGAGTGGGAGGACCCGCGCGGCGTACCGATCTCGGCGATGCTGTTCGGTGGCCGCCGGGCGACGACGGTGCCGCTGGTCAACGAGGCGTACTCCTGGCAGCACGGGGTGTTCATGGGCGCCAACGTGTCGTCCGAGCGCACCGCCGCGGCGGAGGGCACGGCCGGTGAGCTGCGCTACGACCCGTTCGCGATGCTGCCGTTCTGCGGCTACAACATGGGCGACTACTTCGCGCACTGGCTGCGCATTGGCGCGAAGGCCGACGAGTCGAAGCTGCCGAAGATCTTCTACGTCAACTGGTTCCGCCGCGGCGAGAACGGCTCGTTCATCTGGCCCGGGTTCGGCGAGAACAGCCGTGTGATCAAGTGGATCATCGAGCGGGTGAACGACACCACCGAGGCCAAGGACACCGCGATCGGCCGGCTGCCCACCGCTGACGCGCTGGACGTGTCCGGGCTCGACCTGGACGCCGACGAGCTGGCCACGCTCCTCGGCGTCGACATCGAGGAGTGGAAGCGCGAGGCGGCGCTCGTACCCGAGCACTTCGCCAAGTTCGGCGACCACCTGCCCGAAGCGCTGCAGCAGGAGTACGAGGCCCTGGTACGGCGGTTGGACGAGGCGGGGTAAACCCGACGTCTGTGCGAAACGTCACCAGGAGGGGCTGCTGGCGAGTAGCCTCGTGGCGACCGGTGCGCTGGAGGTACAGACGATGAAGCTCGTACGGGACCTCGTCTACGGGCTGTACGAGAAGCGCCTCGAGCACCAGCTGCCCGCAGCCAACGTGCCGCGGCACATCGGCATGATCATCGACGGCAACCGCCGGTTCGCCAAGGCCTCCGGGCAGACCTCGAGCTGGGGCCACCGCAAGGGCGCGGACAAGATCGCCGACGTCCTCAACTGGTGTGAGGAGGTCGGCGTCGAGGTCGTCACGCTGTGGCTCCTGTCCAGCGACAACGTCGACCGGCGCGCACCGGAGGAGCTGCGCGCGCTGTACGGGATCATCGAGGACGTCGTCGGCTCGATCGCCGCGAACGGCCGGTGGCGCGTGCACCCGATGGGTGCTCTCGACCTGCTGCCCGACGACACCGCGCGGATGCTCAAGGAGGTCGGCGACGCCACGGCCGACGTACACGGGCTCACCGTCAACGCCGCGATCGGGTACGGCGGCAGGCGCGAGATCGCCGACGCCGTGCGCGCGCTGCTGCAGGAGCACGCCAGCCGCGGCACCACGATCGAGGAGCTCGCGGAGGTGCTCGACGTCGAGCACATCGCCCAGCATTTGTACACCCGCGGGCAGCCCGACCCCGACCTGGTCATCCGTACCTCCGGAGAGCAGCGCCTCGGCGGCTTCCTGCTCTGGCAGAGCGCGAAGAGCGAGTTCTACTTCTGCGAGGTCTACTGGCCCGCGTTCCGCAAGGTCGACTTCCTGCGCGCGCTGCGCCAGTACGCCCAGCGCGACCGCCGCTACGGCAAGTAGGAACTGCGTGAGTGGGGGGATCCCTGGTTGGGTGCCCGTACGGCGGGGGGTCCCCCGTCACGTGCGTCCGGGCGTGTCCGTAGCCGATCGCCGGGATCGGCGGGTAGCGTCGGTGCCAGCGGACGGCACCCTGTCGCCGCGTAGGGAGTACGAGTGACTGCTGACAGTCGCCGCCGTACCACCGCGAGTGGTCGGCGCACCTACGTTCTGGACACCAGCGTCCTACTGGCCGATCCGATGGCCATCACCCGCTTCGCCGAGCACGAGGTCGTGCTGCCGGTCGTGGTCGTCACCGAGCTGGAGGGCAAGCGGCACCACCCCGAGCTCGGCTACTTCGCCCGGCGGGCCCTGCGGTTGCTCGACGACCTGCGCGTCAAGCACGGTCGGCTCGACCAGCCGCTGTCGCTGAACGATCGCGGCGGCATGCTGCGGGTCGAGCTCAACCACCACGACCCGATGGTGTTGCCGCCCGGCTTCCGGTTGGGCGACAACGACAGCCGCATCCTCTCCGTCGCGCGCAGCTTGGCCGCGGAGGGCGCCGACGTCACGCTGGTCAGCAAGGACCTCCCGCTTCGGGTGAAGGCGTCGTCGGTGGGCTTGGCCGCCGAGGAGTACCGCGCCGAGCTGGTCGCCGAGTCCGGGTGGACGGGCATGGCCGAGCTGGAGGTCGGCGCGGACGCCATCGACCAGCTGTACGCCGACGGCGTCGCAGACGTGGAGGCGGCAGGCGACCTGCCCTGCCACACCGGGTTGAAGCTGCTCTCCGAGCGAGGCAGCGCGCTCGGCCGGGTCACGCCCGACAAGCAGGTACGTCTGGTCCGCGGCGACCGCGAGGTATTCGGCATCCACGGCCGCAGCGCCGAGCAACGCATCGCGCTCGACCTGCTGCTCGACCCCGACGTCGGCATCATCTCGCTCGGCGGCCGCGCCGGTACGGGCAAGTCGGCGCTCGCGCTGTGTGCCGGCCTCGACGCCGTACTCGAACGCCGTCAGCACCGCAAGGTCATCGTCTTCCGCCCCATGTACGCGGTCGGCGGTCAGGATCTGGGTTACCTGCCGGGCAGCGAGTCGGAGAAGATGTCGCCGTGGGCGCAGGCCGTGCACGACACGATGTCGGCGGTCACGACGAACGAGGTAATCGAGGACGTCGTCGATCGCGGCATGCTGGAGGTGCTGCCGCTCACCCACATTCGCGGCCGTTCGCTGCACGACTGCTTCGTGATCGTCGACGAGGCGCAGTCGCTCGAGCGCGGGGTGCTGCTCACCGTGCTCTCCCGGATCGGCAGCGGCTCGCGGGTCGTGCTCACCTACGACGTGCAGCAGCGCGACAACCTGCGCGTCGGCAGGCACGACGGCGTCGTCACAGTGGTGGAGAAGCTCAAGGGCCACCCGTTGTTCGCGCACGTCACCTTGACCCGCAGCGAACGCTCACCGATAGCGGCGCTGGTCACCGAGCTGCTCGAGGACCAGCCGCCCGGCTGAGGCGCCCACGTGTCCAGTGTCCGACCGTAACATCACGCGGTCGCGAGGTAACGCCAGGTCTGACACCGCCCTGCACGGGTTGGCGAATCGGTCATCATTGCCGGTAGTGGACGGCGGTGGACATCAGACCGGAGTAGGCATGGCGCTGGGGATGCTGGCAGACATGCCGTGGTATCACTACGCCCTGATGGCGCTCGTCGTACTCGGGCTCGCCATCGTGGTGCACCTGCGCATCCGGCGCAAGTACTGGCCGCAGCACGCGAGCATGCGGGGCATCGCCCGCTCCACGGTCGAGCACGCGGTGATCCTCGCGGTCGTGGAGGCCGTCGCGATCGTAGTGGTCGTCGGCGGCGTGAGCGGCGGCATGGTCGCATACCACATGACCCAGCTGGCGGCCTGACGCCGCGATCGTACGGGTTAGGTGTCGGCGAGGGCGCGGAGGGACTGCTTCAGCGAGGTGGTGGTGGCCATCACCGCGGTGGGCTCGTAGCCGCAGTGCGCCATGCAGTTCGCGCACCGTGAATCGCGGCCCCGCCCGTACTTGCTCCAGTCGGTCTCCTCGACCAGCTCCTTGTACGTCTTGGCGTACCCGTCCGACATCAGGTAGCAGGGCTTCTGCCAGCCGAACAGCGAGTACGACGGGATCGCCCACGCCTGGCACTCGAAGTCGACCTCGCCCTCGAGGAAGTCCAGGAACAGGGGAGAGTGGTTGAGCCGCCACCGCTTGCGCCGCCCGTCTGCGAACGCCTTCTTGAACAGCTCCCGGGTCTGCTCGACGCCGGGGAAGTGGTCCTGGTCCGGTGCCTTCTCGTAGGCGTACGCGGGGGAGATCTGCATGTTGTCGATCCCCAGCTCGTCGTTGAGGTAGTCGAGCACGTCGATGACACTCTGCGGCGTGTCGTCGGAGAAGAACGTGGTGTTCGTCGCCACCTGGAAGCCGCGCTCCTTGGCGTCCTTGATGTTCGCGACCGCCTGGTCGAACACGCCCTCCTTCTCCACCGACGCGTCGTGCCGCTCGCGCAGGCCGTCCAGGTGGATCATCCACGTGAAGTACCGCGACGGCGCGATCTTGTCGATCTTGCGCGGCATCAGCAACGCGTTCGTGCACAGGAACACGTGCTTCTTGCGCTTGATGAGCTCGCTCACGATCTCGTCGATCTGCGGGTGCATCAGTGGCTCGCCGCCGGCGATCGACACCATCGGCGCGCCGCACTCCTCGATCGCGCCGATCGCCTGCTCGACCGGCATCCGCTGTTTGAGGATGTTGGCCGGGTGCTGGATCTTGCCACAGCCGCCGCACTTGAGGTTGCACGCGAAGAGCGGCTCCAGCTCGACGAGCAGCGGGAACTTGTCCCTGCGCAGGAGCTTCTGCTTGAGCACGTACGCGCCCATTCGAGCCTTCAACCGCGCCGGCATGGCCATGGCACTCGCCCCGCTCCCATCGGTGGACACCGCTTCCGTACGTACAGGCGTACCCAAACATACAGCTTGTATGCCACAGGCCGAGCGAATGCCCTAGACTTTCTGCATGTCAGCGACGTCGCGCCGCGCCGAGCACGTGGCCGACACCCGCGCTGCGCTGGTCAGCGCGGCCCGCGAGCTGTTCGCCGAACGCGGGTACGCCGACGTGGGCACCGCGGAGATCGTCGGGCGCGCGCGAGTCACCCGCGGCGCGCTGTACCACCACTTCCGCGACAAGGCGGACCTCTTCCAGGCGGTGATGCGGGCGGTCGCGGCCGAGCTGGCGGGGCGACTCGTCGAGGAGCAGACGGCCAGGACCGGTGCGGCGACCGCCGGGGTGTGGGATCAGCTGCGGCACGGCGTACAGGCGTACCTCGACGCATGCGTGGGCAGCGACTTCCAGCGCATCGTGTTGGTCGACGGGCCGGCCGTGCTCGGCCCCGCGGCGTGGGAGGCGCTCGTGCAGGAGTACGGGCTCGGGCTGCTCCGCGACTGGCTGGGCCACGCCATCGAGGACGGCCAGATCGACGTGCTCCCCGTCGACCCGCTGGCCCGGCTGCTCGCCGCGCTCATCGCCGAGGCGAGCGTGTACATCGGCGGCTCCACCGACCAGCGCACGGCGCGGGACGAGACCGGGCGCACCCTCGACCGCGTGCTGGTCGGCCTGCGCCCGAGCGGCGCCGGAAGCTAGCGGACCGAGACGAAAAGGCCCCGGCCGGGGGGCCGGGGCGCGGGTCAGCTCAGTTCTCGGGGCGACCTCGCTGGTTACGCGACATCACCGAGAGGTTGAGCCGGCGCTCGGTGAAGCGGTTGATCGCCTCGAAGAGCTTCCGGTAGGAAAGGTCCTCGTACGGGGCGGGACGCGGGATCACGGTCCTCCTTCGCTGGTTGTTTGCGCTACACCAGCGTCTACGCATCCGGGCGGCCGGATGTTTCCAATACCGGTTGTGAACCGAGTCACCGTGGCGGTGCTGTGCCGATGAGCCGCGCGACGAGGTCGTCCAGCTCGTGCTCCAGATCCGGCCAGGGGAAGTTGGGCCGGTCGGTGCGCAGCACCACCATGCCGTGCATGGCCGTCCAGAGGTGCAGGGTCACCATGAAGGAGCTGTCGTCCCCCACGAGGGCGGCGACCTCCGACTGCAGCGCGTCGAACGCCTCGGATCCGAGGTGCGTGGCACCTTGCGGTAGGTCGGACTGCTTGAGCACCCGGGACTGGAACAACACCCGGTAGTGGCCCGGCCGCTCCGCGGCGAACCGCAGGTACGCCCGCGCCCGCGCGCGCAGGCGACTCGCCGGATCGCTGCCCGCCTCGGCGGCGGCACGTTCGTGGTCGGCCAACAGCTCGTCGAACAGCTCCATCTTGACCTCGCGCAGCAGCGCCTCGAGATCGGGGAAGTGCAGGTAGATCGACGTGGCGGCCACGCCCACCTCGCGCGCCACGGCGCGCAGCGACAACGCGTTCAGGTCGCCGCTCTCGCCGAGGAGGCGGAGCGCGGCAGCGACGATCTCACCGCGTAACCGGTCACCCTCGCCGCGCCGCGCCGGGTGCCGGCG
>JBOHBN010000022.1:0-3937 GCA_050698355.1 Streptosporangiales bacterium
CAACAAAAATACAAGCTCTGAACCCACCGTCGGAGGTACGCTGCCGGTATATGGTGGAGGTGTAGCGGGAGTAGGCGCCGGTTCATCCGGATGGTCGTATGAAAGTCCACCTCCAGTCGTTGATAAAAACACTATTAAAACCAATAATGAATGGGGTCGTCAAGCGGTTAAGTGGGCACTGTCTCAAAATTACCCCGCTAATCTTGCTGATCGTGCCGTCCGTAACTATTTAGGCGGACAGGATTTAAACGGACAGGAGCAAGCTCTTATCGGTGAGATTCTTGGCGCTTTAGGAGAACCTCCTCAACTCATTCCATCCCAGGGTGATCATAATCCTACTAATCCTCCTATTAGTGGGGAGGGTGGGACAAACACTCAATTGAATGCTCGCGTTTCTCAATTGTGGCATCATTCTGCACTACTACAGTGGGACGCTGTAACCGGTGCTACTAAATATATTTTATCTAACCCAGATATTAATAAATCCTGGACTTATCATGGTACTCTTACTAAGCTGGGAGGAATTGCTTATGGTGTACATACATATCTTATTCTAACAGCTTATGATAAAAATGGTACGGTTCTAGATTCTCAGACTATCAGGATTACGGCTAATTCTCAAGGTGGTACTGTTGATAATCAGACCCCTGCCCAACGTCCTAAACTTAAGCAAGGACAGTTGCAGTATCGCACTGTGACAGTATCTCACCCTACTAATCTATTCAGTATGGCACAGCACCATCTAGGAAATAGCGAAGCATGGAGGCATATATGGAATCTAAACAGGGATACTATTGGTAATCCTGAATCTATGCTAGAGCCGGGGCACCCCGTAAAGATACCTAAAAGTTAGGAGCATATTATGACTAGCGTTATGGAACTATCAGAAATCGAAATTAAGTTGTCTCGTATCGAACTGTCTATCGCACAGATGGAAAACCAGCTTGAGAGTCTAATTATCTTTGCTGAAACTGTTCAGAGTGCTGTGGCTAATGCGCAGAGCAATCCGATGGTAAAGGTTCTTATGCGTAATTCCGGGGGAAATGAGTAATGGCTCTATCGTCGGAACGAATCGCAGACTACATGAGACAGGCAGGTTTCCCTAAGTCTGCGATTCGTACTGGCGTTGCTATTGCATTCGCTGAATCTAGCGGGAATCCCACAGCAACAAATCATAATGTTGGTGGATCTACCGATTATGGTTTGTTTCAGATAAATTCTGTGCATCAATCTATTCTAGCGCAAGGGGATTGGTCTAATCCTCTTAGTAATACTAAAATGGCATATCATGTGTGGGCTAATTCCGGTCATTCATGGTCTCCCTGGACAACATACAATAGCGGTGCCTACAAACAATTTCTAGATAAAAATATTAGTGGTAATGGGTCCAGCTCTGGTACTACTAATAATATTTTTGATAACATTATGGATCCACATAATTGGTATCGGATAGGATTGTTTATTCTGGGTGGTCTAGCAGTAGTAGCATCATTTTGGTACATCGTAACAAAAACTAATATTGGTTCTAAGGCTAATAGAATGGTGGTGAACAATGGTAGACGCATCGCAGGTAAGACAAGCCATTGATTTTGCCACAGCGCAAGTTGGTAAACCTTATCGGTGGGGAGCTACAGGGCCTGACGCATATGATTGTAGTGGGTTAATCGTAGCTGCCTATGGATCCACTAATATTAAACTGCCACGGACAACCTTTGGCATGTTGGGTGGATCAAACATGACAAAAATAACACAAGGGGAATTACAGCCTGGCGATTTGGTATTCCCTGATCGTGGCCATGTTTGTATGTATTTAGGGCACGGGCAAATAGTGGAAGCTCCCCATACAGGGGCAGATGTACGGATACGTGGAATTTATACACCTGCTGGTACGGTATATAGAAGAATTACCGGTGCGCCTGCTATAGAAAACGTAGGGTTTGAAACTGCTACATCTGGTATTGGGGGTTTAACAAGTGGTATCAAAAATCTGGTAGGGTTTGTTACGGACACTCATAATTGGTTACGTATTGGTGAATTCTTACTAGGCACCATTGCTGTATTAATAGCTTTAGCTGGACTTTTTTCTGGCAGTAAAGCTGGTAATGCTGTTAAGAATACAGCTAAAAAAGCTGTTACTATTGGTGGGATACTAAAATGAAACCAATCACACTAGGCGTACTTATTGGGCTAGAGGTTCTACTAGGCAAGTGGTCTAAAGATAAAACTATTGGTATAGAAGATGCCATTGGTGCATTCATAATTATTCTTTTCATGATGCTATTAGACAATTTTGGTAAAAATGAACTAGGTATTAAAATTGGATATATAGCACTCCTCACTACTACTATTATATATATTCCTAGCATCGTAAAAAGGTTGGGATATTGATATGGCTAATCCAATGAAAGGGTTTATCCCAATTGTAATACTTACGGGTGGTACTATATTACTTTACTCTGCTATTAAAGATATACCGCCCCAGGAAATTATACTAGCTGTGGCACATGGAACTAGTCCCATGAAATACCGTGATACCTATGTAATGGAACAAGGTGGTATAGCTCCACCTCCAGGACAACCGGACAATCGGACCAAACAAGAATTGCAAGATTCTCGTGATCTACAGGGATGGTCTGGTCTCGGTTTAGTAGCTAATAATCAAAACGTACAACCCTCTTCTAACATAAACCCTAATTCTTACCATGGGGTGACCTCAATATGAATCTAGAATCCCAAACCACTATGCTTATTGCATCACTCGCCGTAGGTACAGTGGGAGCTACAGGGCCTACTATGTCAAAGCTACGCGAGGATACTAACGCATTACAAGATTTGCGAATGTCCGAATTTGTTACTAGTGTACTCGTTATTGGTGTTACCGCATTCGCTGGCGCACAATATATGTTGCTAGCAGGTGCTATACTAGTCCTATATTATGGCGCTCTCGAATACACCTGGAGGTATCACAATGGTACAATCGCACGGTAGGCACGCATCAAACATTCCCGCCTACAGGACACCAGCCGAAATTCGACAAGAACTATCGGTTGCTTCTACTGAAACTTCCGGCGAGGAAATAGAACCATATCCTATGATGGCTGTAGAATCTGGTGAACCTCATTGGGCTGATCAACCTCCTACGCCTGTAGTCATTGTTCGGGAGCAGGATAAACCTACTGTTGTCCACGTATTTACACAATCATATTCATTGACGCCTACTAGTGCAGTACAAATTATTGGTACCTCTAGGCGACGTCGGACTATTACTATAGCCGCTGGCGACGCCGATATTAGAATCTCCCATACAAATAATATTGCACCCTATAGCTCATATCGCATTTATGCTAATAACACCTTTACTACACATACTACAGAACCGTTCTATTCTTGGGCTGCTGATACTGACACTACCGTATCTGTTGCTATTGAATTCGAGGATGATGTAGAATGACTGAATACGGGACAGAATTATCATTAGATGTAGTAGTACCATTCACTCTTAACGATAATGGTTCTACACTTCTGTCCTCTATTGGTCCTGTAAATTCATGGGAAAAATGGGATATTACTACACTACATACCGAATGTAATTCAACAAACGATGTGATACTGAAAGTATACCGTGGTAGTTTAGGCACTCCCGTAGCTGGAAGCTACTCTGGCAACCTTGACACCAACAACACAGCTATAACACTCATGCCAGGTGACACGCTCATATTCTCGTACACCGATGGGGATGCAGCTGCGCAAGGGTCCATCACTATACGGGGTACCCGCTGGCTAAAAGGAAGGCTAGCCTACTAATGCCATTTCAAAATCCCGTCGTCGGACAAACCGAACTCATCCGCAAAGACATAGAATCACGGAACTATGTTGAAGGTGAAAGCGGTTGGCGAATAGCACGTGATGGGGATGCTGAATTTAATGATCTTACCAC
>JBOHBN010000023.1:0-1491 GCA_050698355.1 Streptosporangiales bacterium
CAAGCCTACGCGCGCCGTGCGACGGGAGACACCGGTCCGCTGACACCGCGGAATCCCGTGACCGGCACGATGGACCCGGCACCGGCGGGGGAGACGCTCTCGCGGGTAGCCCGAAGGGGACATGACAACACCGGGTGTCCGGGACCTGGCGGTCGCGGTCTATCTGCCGTCGATGGTGTACAGCATCGGCCGCGGCGCGATCATGCCGGTCGTCGCCCTTTCCGCCCGCGAGCTCGGCGCGTCAGTGGGGGTCGCCGGTACGGTCGTAGCCCTCCTCGGGGTCGGCCAGATCTGCGGCGATATACCGGCGGGCGCGTTGACCGGGAGGCTCGGTGAGCGCAACGCGATGCTCCTCGCCTCTGGTGTCGCGGTCATCGCGCTGGCGGTGTGCCTGGTAGCGCCGTCGGTCTGGGTGCTTATGGTCGGCATCCTCGGCGTCGGGCTCGCGCAGGCGATATGGATGCTGGCGCGCCAGGCGTACGTCACCGAGGTCGTGCCACTGCGGCTGCGCGGGCGGGCGCTGGCCACGCTTGGTGGCGTCCAGCGGATCGGGCTGTTCTTCGGTCCCTTCGTGGGGGCCGGGGTCATGCACTTCGCCGGCACGGACGGCGCCTACTGGGTGCAACTCGGTGCCGCGGTGACAGCGGGCAGCCTGCTGTTCATGGCCGCCGACGTCGCACGAACCCGGCGAGCAGCCGCGGCGACAGTTGGCGGGATGAGTCCACTGACCGTGATACGCGACCACGCGTCCGTGTTGCGCACGCTCGGCGTCGCGGCCCTGTTGTTCGGGGCGGTGCGCGCCTCCCGACAGGTCGTGATCCCGCTGTGGGCGGAACACCTTGGCCTCAGCCCGACCGCGACCAGCCTGGTGTTCGGGATCGCCGGTGCGCTCGACATGGTGATGTTCTACCCGGCCGGCAAGGTCATGGACCGTTTCGGTCGCTGGTGGGTGGCAATGCCGTCCATGCTGGTTCTGGGTGTCGCGCACCTGCTGCTGCCGTTCACGCACTCCGTACCGACCCTGCTGGCGGCATCCTTGCTGATGGGAGCCGGCAACGGGATCGGCTCGGGCCTGATCATGACCCTCGGCTCGGACGTCTCGCCGCCGACAGGGCGCGCGGAGTTCCTCGGGATCTGGCGGTTGACCGCGGACACCGGTACGGCCATCGGCCCCGTGATCATCAGCGGGATAACCGTCATCGCAGCGCTCGCCCCGGCCATCCTGGCGATGGGCGCCATCGCCGTGGTTGCCGTATTGCCGTTCCGCCGCTGGATCCCGCGCAACCCGTACGGTCGCGCAGGCGCCTAGCGATTCGGACTTCTCCACAGGTCGTCGCCGAGGGATTGCGGCCGGTGATCGTCGCGGTCATGCTTGACCGCGATGAGACAGGTGGGCCGGTCGACGTGCGTCGCGGTCGCGGCGCTGGTGCTTGCTGCCTTGGCCGGCGGATGCGGGTCGGACGACGAGAACCCGGCGGTTCTGCCTCCGGT
>JBOHBN010000024.1:0-10483 GCA_050698355.1 Streptosporangiales bacterium
GCGCGCCCAGGACCTCAGCGCGCAACTCTTCGAACGCGTTCAGCGCGCCGGCGCGGTCCGCGCCGACCTGGTCGTCGACGACCTCTCGTTCATCTTCGAGCAGCTCGCAGCGGTACGGGTACGCGACGCCGAGCGCACGCGCCAGATCCGCGAGCGCTACCTCACGCTCTTCCTCCAGGCGATCGGCGGCAACGGTCACGACACCCTGCCGGGGCCCCCGCCGACATGGCCGGAGATCGCCGCGCACTGGCAGACCCCGTCCTGACCCGGCTGTGGTCTGGGTCGTGGGCACCTTCACGCGTCCGGGGGCAGAAAGCGGTACGTGTCGCCGTGGGTGACGTAGTGGAAACCGGTGCTCACCGATGACTCTGCGGCCGCCTGCTTGAAGTCGTCCAGCCCCGAACCGAAGACCGAGAAGTCGTTGTAGTGGATCGGGATCGCCGTTCGCGGCCCGATGATCTCCACGCACCGCACCGCCTGCTCCCCGGTCATCGTCACCACCGTCCCGAGCAGGGTCGTCCCGCCAGCGTGCACGAGCGCGAGGTCCACGTCCGGGTACCAGCGAGGGATGTCGTACAGCCGCTCGTGCAGCAGCGTGTCGCCGCTGATGTAGAGGCGCAGGCGGCGCCGCTCGCCGGCGTAGAAGTCGAGGATGCTGCCCATCATCGGAGGGAGCAGATTCGCGACGCGGTCGGGCGCGTGCTTGCCCGGCATCGACGTCACCCGCAGCCGCGCATCGGCCTTGACCACGTCCTGCGACTCCCACGTCTCGAGCGCGTAGCCCCCCGTGAAGTCTTGCTCACGCAGCAAGCCGACGGCGTGGTCGTTTGTAACGATCGGCAGCTTCTTGTCCAGCTCCCGTGCCGCCACGTCGTCGAAGTGGTCGCCGTGATGGTGGGAGAGCACCACGAGGTCGACCGCGGGCAGGTCGGCGACCTGGCATGCCGGCTCGACCTCGCGGAGCGCGTACATGCCGTGGCCGAGGTGTACGTGCTCCCCCGCATGCATAAACGCCGGATCGGTGAGAACGGTGATGCCGGCGTAGCGGATCACCGTGGTGGCGTTCCCCACGAAGAGCAGGTCGCCCTGGCTGAAGTCGGCCGGGTCCTCACCTGCCAGCCGGATCTCCATCGCAACCACCCGCGGGACGCGTGCTCGTCGTCGCGACTCCTACCCGGCAGGTGTCCGAGCGAACCGCGGCACGGTCGGCTCGAGCGTTCAGCGGAACAGGCTGGCGCCGCCGGCCGCGCTGCTGGCGACGAAGGCGAGCCTGCTCAACAGCGCCAGCCCAGCGGCGTAGTTCGCTGCGATCGCCTTGTCCTCGGGATGGGCGGCGATGGTGGCGGCGAGGCGGTCCGCGGGCACCCCGGAGACCGCAGCTCGCACCCCGTGATGACGCGCGTAGAGGGCGAGCGCGGGCAGCATCGCGTTCCCGTCGAGCAGCCGCAGCCGTGACGAACGTAGCTTGAGCTGGCGCACCACGAAGTACCGGACGCCGTCGAGCATGCCGACGCAGAGCATCGTCATGAACACGAGCATGATCCAGAGCGCGTCGAGCGCCACGCCGAGCGTGACGGGCACGCCAAGGATGACCACGAACATGACCACGCCGCTCGCGACCGCGCCTCCCAGCCACCGCCCCGCGCCCACGTCATAGAGCCGCACGAGTCGGCGGATGCCGCCATGACCGCCGAGAACGCGGATCACACCCTGCTCGTCGACGGCGAAGGTCCCGGTCTCCGACCCGCGGAGACCGAAGAACACCCAGCGCACCCCGAGCCAGGCGGGCACACCGGCGAGGTCGAGCAGCCATCCCCATGGCTGCAGTCCCACGAAGATCAGCAGGCCGACCGACGTGACGAGGAATGTACCCAAGCACATCACCAGGACGGCGATGCGCTCGCCTCGGCTGTCACGTGGATCTGTCGCTCCGGGCGGCAACGCGCTCGGCAGCTCGGCCGCAGCGCGGCGAGCAGCGCTGCGGCCGGGCTCCGCGCCGGGAACGTTCGAGCTGGCCACCGAAACAGCGTAGAGCCCCCGCGCCCGCCTGTGGCCCCTTCATTGACCGCTTTCGAGCGGCTCGGCCAGCAACGGTCGCACCCACCGTGGCGTGATCCGCGCGGCGAACGCGACCGCGTCGCCGGCGTCCATGTCCACCGCCGCGTACCCGCCGGTCCCGGCCCCGACGCCGACGGTCAACGTGGCGAGGTCCTGGCGGCGCTGGAACACGCTCTGCCGCAGCTGCCAACCGACGACCGCGCCGCGCTGGACCGTGACCGTACGCCGCGACCACGACCGCTCACGCACGCAGACGCGCGAACCGTCGTAACCGTGGCCGAGCGAACGGTACCTGTCGATGCCCAGCGGCACGCCCAGGACAGCGAGGAGAAGCAACGGAACACCGGCCTGCGGCAGCCCGGCGAGGAAAGCCAGTCCGCCGAGCACGAGCCACGGCACGATCGCCCGTATCAAGCGGCGGCGCAGCGCGGCACGAGGGTGCCGGTGCAGGGGTGACGGCTGCGCGCCGACGGTCACACCGGCGAGCCGATTCACCTCGGGCACGGGGGCCACGGGGAGCAGTTCGGCGCGGGACTGCTGGCTGTCACCACCGAGACCCGTGACCAGCGCACGGAGCCGCGCGACGCGCACCGCGCGTGCCGGCAGCGCCTCGACCATCTCCCATCCGCGAAGGCGGCGTCGCTCGAGCGTGACATGCCGGCGGGTCAGCAGCCCGCGCTCGATCTCCAGCGCGTCGGTCCCATCGCGCACGGTGAAGTTCCAGTTGAGCAACGCCGACATGCCAACCGAGGCGACGGGCATCGCCACGATGACGAACACGAGGAGGATCGTGGCGAGCACCCACGGCGCCGCTGCGAGCCAGCCGGCGGCGCCCTCGACCTCGCTCTCGTCGAACGCGTTGCTCTGCGACACCCACCCCCAGACGGTGCCGACCAGGGCCAGCGGCGCGAGCAGGTACGCGCCCGTGAGCGGTGTGAGGAAGAACCAGGCCGGCCGAACGCGCGCGATCACCGGTGCGGCGGGCGGAGCACTGGCGGCAAGCTCGGCTCCGGGCGAACCCGCGGGCTCGCCCGTGGCGGCCACGCCCGCCCTCCTGGCCAGGAGCTGCCGCAACCGGCGGCCCTGCTCGACGCTGACCGCGTCGAGAACGCCCTCGTCGTCGCGGCCGGTGCCCCCGGCCGCGGCATCGACGCGTACGACGACGATGCCCATCATGCGGTGCAACGGCGAGGCGGTCAGGTCGACGCCCCTGATGCGGTCGAGCGGTATCGATCGTGCCCGCCTGGACAGCAGTCCGGAGTTGATGGCCAGTCGGTTGTCGTAGATGCTGTAGCGGAACGTCAGCCAGCGGATCATCGAGATGGCGACGGACAGCCCGACGGCGATCAGGCCGTACAGCGCGGCACGGTCGAGGGTCAGGTGCCCCGACAGGAAGAACGCGATCGCGAGCGGCAGCAGGATCGTGCCGAGCCGCTTGACCGGGTCGACGAGCAGGCTGCGCGGACTCAGCCGGCTGGGCTCGACGACCGGTGAGGGTGCCTCCTCCGCGCCTTCGCTCACGTCGCGTCGTCCCCCCGGACGTTGGCCTGCTGGGCGAGGTCGAGCGACATCCGCACCGCGACATCGGCGGGCAGGCCGGCGATCTGGCTGGACCCGGCGTGCGATGCGGTCTGGACGACGAGCGTCGCCAACCCGAACATCCGCTGCAGCAATCCCCGCTGCGTGTCGACCGTCTGGATCCTGCTGAGGGGGACCACCCGCCACTCGCGGGTCAGCCAGCCGGCCCGGGTGAACACGACGTCGTCGGTGACCTCCCACCGGTGCACCCGGTAGCGCCAGAACGGCTCTACCGCGACGAACGCGAGGCCGAGGAGGCCGAGCAGGACCGGCGCCAGCCACGCCCAACCATCCGCGCCCGCGGGCAGGAACACCGGCAACCAGAAGGCGAGCCCGACACCGATGGCGAGCAGGACGGCGAACTGGATCAGCCCCTCGACCAGCCACTGGTAGATGGCCTTGCGGGCGACGCGATACGCCGGGGCGCGAAGGGCAGAGGACACGGGTGTGAGTCTAGATGTGCGGTAGGTCCTGCCGTGCTTGACGGTTGCCACCGCCGCCAGCCACTATGCATATTCGCAACCAGGGGGAACGAGGGACAGGTGTCCACGGTCGGTCGGCAGGCGCGGGACGCCGTTTCTGCGCCTACGCTGCGCGCCGGGCTCGCGCGGACCGCCGCGCGTGCGGCCGGGCTCGTCGCCGTCGCGGTCTTCCTTGCCAACCTGCACCTGCCCTGGCGACCGCCCACCCTCGACCTGCTACGCGGGCTCACCGGCATCCCGTGCCCCTTCTGCGGCACGACGACCGCGTTCGTACGGGCGGGGCAGCTCGACCTCCTCGGCGCGTTCGCGGCGAACCCGTTCATCATGCTGGGCGCACTCGCCGTCATCACCGCGCCACTCACCGGCCTCACCCAGCGCGTCGAGCTGCTCAGCAACCGAGGTCGTGTACTGTTAGCGGTCGCCCTGCTGGCCATGGCCGAGGTGTGGCAGCTCGTCCGCTTCGGGCTGCTGGGGTGAAGACGATCGTGGGCCGGCAGGACAGTCGGCTCGACCACAATGAGGAGGAAGTCAATGACCACGCCCCCTGGTGACCCGAACGCGAGCGGCGGCTATCCCCCACCACCGCCCGGCGGAAACGGGTACGGGTACGGCGCGCCGCAACCGCAGAGCAACACCCCGAAGATACTCGGCATCATCGGCATCATCTGCGCCTTCTTCTGCTCCCCCGCCGGCATCGTGCTCGGCAGCATCGGAATGGCGAAGGCGAACAACGCCGGCCAGTCCAAGACGCTGCCCATGGTCGCCCTCATCCTCAGCATCATCACCTTGCTGATCGGGATCATCGCCAACATCGCCCGGATGAGCTAGCCCGATCACGACTTTTCCTCTCCCGCGGAACCTTTTCGCGGGCGGAGCGTCCAACGGCTGGCAACCGCGGGCAATCCCGCAGCACCGTGCGCGATGAGGAGGAAGTCCATGACCACGCCCCCTGGTGACCCGAACGCGGGCGGCTACCCACCGCCGCCCGGTCCGGGCAGTTACGGATACGGCGCGCCGCGACCGCAGAGCAACGCACCGATGGTGCTGGGCATCATCGGCCTGGTGTGCATCGTCCTCTGCTGGCCTGCGGGCATCCTCCTCGGTCTCGTGGGTCAGTCCAAGGCGCGCCAGTACGGGCAGTCCGACACCCTGCCGAAGATCGCGTGGATCGTGTCCATCGTTGCCGGGGTCTTCAGCATCCTCGCCAACATCGTCATCCGACTGGGCTGACCCGAAGACACCGGACCTGAGTCAATCCGGATCGGCGCCGCGGGCGACTGGACGGTCGCCCGTGGCGATCCAGTCCGACCACGACCCGGCGTACAGGCTCGCGGGAACTCCCGCGAGCCGCAGGGCGAGGATCTCGTTCGCGGCGGTCACGCCGGACCCGCAGTACGCGCCGACCGGTCGCGACCCGTCGGCCCCGAACCCGGCGAACCGCTTGCGCAGAGCGCCCGTGTCGAGGAACCGGCCGTCGGCACCGCGGTTCGCACTGCTTGGTGCGCTCACCGCTCCTGGGATGTGGCCGGCGACCGGGTCGATCGGCTCCGTCTCGCCGCGGTACCGCTCCCCCGCCCGCGCGTCGAGCAGCACTCCGTCGCGGGCCAGGTCGGCGGCGCCCTCGGCGTCGACGAGCGGCAGGTGACCCGGCTCGGCGGTGAAGTCGCCGGCCTCCGGTTCGGGCGTCTCGGCCGTCACCGGCTCGCCCGCGTCGACCCACGCCTGGTAGCCACCGTCGAGCACGCGCACGTCACCGTGGCCGAAGTACGCCAGGCACCACCAGGCGCGCGCCGCCGCCATCGCGTCGCCGGCGTCGTACACGACAACGGCGCGATCGGATCGAACGCCGGCGCGCCGCATCGCGGCAATGAACGCGGCCGGCTCGGGAAGCGGATGCCGCCCGCCGCTTCCCTGCGGGCCGGCAAGGTCACGATCCAGGCCGACGAACACCGCACCGGGCAAGTGGTCCCGGAAGTAGGCCTCCGCGCCGGGCGGGCCGGTCAGCGACCACCGTACGTCGAGCAGGACGGGCGGGTCGGCGCGCAGGCGGGCGGCGAGCTCGTCCACTTCGATCAACAAGTCGGTCATCGCGCCTCCAGGAGCGGTACCTCGGTCTCGGCACGGGTCAGCGAGCCGTGGTAGCCGACAAGCGCGGTGCCCTGCGGCTCGCCCACCCGCGCCACGATCGCAGAGCGGTCGTGCGGGACGGCGAGCACGTCGCCGATGCGCGGCAGCACCTCGCGACGCACGCGCGGGCCGAACCAGCCGGACTCGACCGCCTCCTGCCGGGACACGACCCACGCGTGCCCGGCGAGCACCTCGCGCCAGGCGCCGAGCACGTCGGCCGCCGCACCGGTGCGCGTGTACACGTGCCGGAACCGCGGCTCGCCACCGAGCAGCAGCACCCCGTCGGTCAGTCCCGGGACGGTCTCGGCATCGATCTTCGCGTCCTCCGGGACGTCGACCATGCCGTGGTCAGCGGTCACCCACAACGGGCAGCCCGCGGGCAGGCGCTGCGCGAGTCGCCTGGCGAACTCGTCCGCTTCCCGTACGGCGCCGCGCCACTCCTCGGAGGCGACGCCGTGCACGTGGCCGACCTGGTCGACCTCGCCCCAGTACACGTACGCGAACCCGCGGTCGACGCGGCCGAGCGCGGCACCGGCGGCGTCGACGCGTTCCAGCCAGGTTTCGGCGTCCACGTACGAGGCACCCCTGGTGGCCGCGACGGTCAGGCCGCTGTCGCGAAAGGACGCGGGCCCGACGAAGAACGCCGCGATCCCGGCGGCCGTCGCGCGCCCGAACGCGGTGGGCTCCGGTTGCCAGCTCACCGGGTCGACGCGGCTGGACCAGTGCAGGTGGTTGAGCAACCGCTGCTCGCCGGGGATCCGTAGCTTGAACCCGACAATGCCGTGCGCGCCGGGCGCCAGGCCGGTGCCCAACGAGGTCAGGCTGGTCGGGGTGGTCGACGGCACACAGGACGTCAGCCGGATGGCCTCCGGCAGCGAGGAGAGGTACGGAGCGCAGTCCGCGTTGGCGCGGAGCTGACCGCGGCCGAGGCCATCGATGAGCAGCACGCACGCGCGGCGCGCCGGGTTGAGGCGTAACAGGTTGGGCTCGGCTTCCACGCCGAGCGCCGCGAGGACGGACGGCAGCAGCTCCGCCAGGGTGCTCTGCGCGTAGCGCGGCACGAGCGGACGCTGCGCCACGCGCGGCTACCCTTCCGTCCGCTGGGCGAACGCGTCAGCCACGGCCGGTCGCCGCCGACAGCAGGTTCGCGAACCCGAGCAGGCGGCCGACGGCGCCCTCTCCCTCACCCGCCGCGCTAACCCGCAAGGTGAGGTCGTCGGAGGTGATCTGGCCGGTGTAGCCGTGGTCGGCCTCGCAGTTCTCGTCCGCGCAGGTCGCCGGCTCCAGGTCCAGGCGCCCCACGATGCCCCAGCTCACCGTGAGCGTCAGCTCGGACGGCCGGCTGCCGTTCGCGTACCGCGCGGGTTCGGGAACGACCGAGCCGAGCAGCACGGACTGGATGCTGCGCAGCGGCACCGCCTCGATGCTGGTGGTCGCGTGCACGTACGGTGTCGCCTCGTTCGCCGGGTGGTCGTCGGTGTGGTGCACCAGCAGCCGGCCCTCGGTCAGCACCAGCACGGTGACGTGCCTGCGCACCTCCATCTCGGTGTCGAAGGTCGCCTCATGGTGCACCACCCAGCCCACGACGGGCTCGGCAGCCACCGCGGCCTCCACCTCGTGCGAGACCAGCTCGGGGAAGTACCCGCACCGCTCGATCTCCGCGCGGAGGCCGTCCAGCGTCCCTGTCGTTGTCATGCCCCCATCCTGACAGCACTCCGTCACGGCTCTTACCTGGCGGAGCGAACTCGTGGACAACGGCGCCCTCGGAAGATCCGCTTTTCGCGGCCGGAAAACGCAGGTTTCGGCGCGTTCGGGCCAGAAAAAACGGATCTTGGTGCCCGGGCGCGCAGCCTTCAGGACTCCAGGAAGCGGAGCACGGCGAGTACGCGACGGTGGTCCTGCTCGTCCGGCGAGAGCGCGAGTTTGGTGAAGATGCTGCTGACGTGCTTTTCCACCGCGCCGTGCGACAGCACGAGGGCGTCCACGATCGCGGCGTTCGAACGCCCCTCGGCCATCAGGCCGAGCACCTCACGCTCGCGGGCGGACAGCGCCGCGATCGGGTCCCTGCGCCTGCTGCGTACGAGCAGCTGGGACACGACCTCGGGATCCAGTGCGGTCCCTCCGTCGATCACCCGGCGCAGCGCGTCGAGGAACTCCGCGACGTCGGCCACCCGGTCCTTGAGCAGGTACCCGACACCACCGGTGTCACCGGCGATGAGGTCGACCGCGTACCGCTCCTCGACGTACTGCGACAGCACGAGCACGGGAACCCCAGGGTTGGCGCGACGGATGAGTACTGCCGCGCGTAGCCCTTCGTCGGTGTGTGTCGGGGGCATCCGCACGTCCGCGACGACGGCGTCGGGCTGCGTGCGTTCGACCTCGCGCAGCAGCTGGTCGGCGTCCGCGACGGCGGTCACCTCGTAACCGGCGCCGCGCAGTAGCTCGACGAGTCCGGCGCGCAGGAGGACGGAGTCCTCGGCGATCACGACCCGCACGGCAGCTCCGCGACGACTCGGGTGGGCCCGCCGGCGGGGCTGTCGACCAGGAACGTACCGTCCAGTGCTGCCACGCGCCTCTCCAGTCCTGCGATGCCCGTACCGTTCGCCGCGGCGGCGCCACCGTCACCGTCGTCGGCCACGACGACGCGCAGCGTCCCGTCGCCCAACCCGACGTCGACACGCGCGCGGTCGGCCCGGGAGTGCTTGGCCACGTTGGTGAGCGTCTCGGCCACGATGAAGTACGCGGCCGACTCCACCGCGACGTCGGGACGCGTCGGCACCGCCACCTCGACCTCGACGGGTACCGTACAGCGGGCTGCGAGCGCGGAGATCGCCGCGTCGAGCCCGCGGTCGGTGAGCACGGCGGGGTGGATGCCGCGTACGAGCTCGCGGATCTCGGCGAGCGCGGCCTTCGCCTCCTCGTGCGCGTTCTCGATCATGCCTCGGACGGCATCGGGGTCCTCGTCGTAGCGGGTGCGCGCGACGCCGAGCCCCATGGCGAGCGCCACGAGTCGTTGCTGCGCCCCGTCGTGCAGGTCGCGCTCGATCCGCCGCCGCTCGCTGTCCGCGGCGTCCACCACGCCTGCCCGGGTCCTGCGCAGCCGCTCCTTCTCGCTCGGCGCCAGCTGGGTGCGCACGGCAGCGGTGTCGACGTACACCGACGCGCGCACGAGCCACGGCGCGGTCAGGATCAGCGCGGCGCCGATCGTCGTGAGGAGCGGGACGGTGCCCAACTCAACGCCGCTGGGCAGCACCGAGTCGAGCACATAGGTGAACGACAGCAACAGCGCGAGCCCGCCGATCCAGGCGCCCCAGACAAGCCCGGCCTCGACGGTGGAGAGCGGCAGCCGCAGCGCGCAGTAGGCCACCTCCCGCCACCGGTCGCGTGACTTGAGCAGCTTGAACGGCGACTGGAGCACGCCGAGCCTGCCGGCGAGCGGGCTGGCGGCAACGTCCACGGCGAAGAACCAGCGCAGCCGGGCACGTTCCAGGTTGGCGAAACCGCGGGCGAGCGCCAACCCGATCCAGAGGAACGGCGTGCCGAGCAACGCGAAGGGCAGTAGCGCGAGGCCGACGACCAGGAAGGGGAAGATGGTGTAGTAGAGCGGTGCGAGCAGCAGGCCCAGCAGCACGTACGCCGACCCGGTCCACGCCCGCGCACGCAACGGGGCGCGCAGCAGCAGGGTGAGGATCCGTCGCTGCTCACCCTGACCGGCGCGCGCGGTCGAGGGCCCCGTGCGCTGCATCAGTTCCCCCTCGCGTCCGCCTGACCGGAACCCTAGGGCCGGAGCTCTGCTCGCGCCATCCGGAAAGCCACCGGTTGGCGGTAGGGGTAACCCCACCCCCGCGCCGGGGCACCCGACCACCTGTTCGGTACGGTTCCTGACCATCCCCACCCACTACCGGGTACCGGAGTGCGGATTCGGTACGGTTCTCGACCATGCTCACCCACCGCCCCACCGCAGGCGAGGAGGCACCCGCGGATGAGTAGGTACGTCGTCGTCGGTGACCTGATGACCGACGTCGTCGCCCGAGCCATGGCGCCGCTCTCGATCGGCGCCGACACCCCGGCGTGGGTGGAGAGCCACGGCGGCGGCTCGGCAGCGAACGTCGCCGCGTGGCTCGGCGTGCAGGGCTTGGACGTCGCCTACGTCGGGCGCCGCGGACCCGACGTGGTCGGCCGCACCCGCGAGATGGAACTGCTCGGCTACGGCATCGACTCGCACGTCACCATGGACC
>JBOHBN010000025.1:0-6349 GCA_050698355.1 Streptosporangiales bacterium
CAGGTGTCCTGACATAGAGGGATTGATCATGAATGGTTGGGCTGGTTCTTGACGCTGTAGACGATGGTGAGATCGGTGCCGGGGTAGGTGGTCTCGGTGGCGGTGAGCTGCTGGCAGAGCGCGGCGAGGGCGCGGCTGCGCCGGGGCGCGGTCGCCGGGTCGAGGTGAACGCGTAGCTGATCGTTTTGGACTTGGATGTCGCCGGTGAGGGTGAACGCTTCGCGGAGCAGTGCGCGGGCTTCGTGATCGGCGCGGGCGTAGTGCGGTGCGAGCATGCGGGCGAGGGTGGATTCGGCGTTGTAGGCGGACATGCGGATCGCGTGGGTGAGCAGTTTGCGGTGTTCGTCGAGCAGTCGGGCGCTGGGCCGTATGTCGCGTAGCGGCAGGTGGCTGGGTGCGCCGCGACGGCCGGCTGCGGCCTTGTCGAGGTCGTCGCGTGCCGCGGCGAGCGTTCGCGCGGGTGCCGGGTCGACGGTCGCGGTGCCGCCGGAGTCCCCGGCGCGGCGGGCGGCGTCGTCGATCGCCGTGGATAGGTCGGCTTGGGCGGTGACCACCTTCGTGCGGGCACGTTCCACTTTGGCGGTCGCTTGTTTCTTCGCCGGGTTGGGCACGAGCCGGTCGGGATCGTCGACGGTGTCGGCGTAGGAATCGAGGGCGTCGAGGGCGAAGTGCTCGCGGGAGTAGCGGAAGTAGTTCTCTTGCCGCCACCGCCCGGCCATGCGCCAGCACACCGCCGCGGCGGCGAGGCGGGTGTTGGAGGTCAGGATCGGGATCTGGGTTCCGTTCTCGGTGCGTTTGTGGATCTGGCGTAGCGTCACGGTGCGGCCGGTACGGTCGGCGAGGGGCAGCTCGACGCCTGTCTCGGCCAGGTTGTAGGCGTACTCGATGCCGTCGGGGTCGGTGAAGACCTGTTCGGCGAACTGCTCGACGGGTAGCGGGTCGAAGGCTCCTTTGCGGTAGGTGAGGATGTCCAGCCCGGCGTCGATCAGCGTCTTGAAGGTGACTGGTGACCAGCCGCCCCGGTCGAAGATCACCGTCGCTCGTCGGTTCTCGCCGAGGAACGCGCGGATGTCGGGGATCAGCCGGATCAGCTCGCCGGCCAGCGACGCGCCCGGTTCGCCGGTGACGACCATGACCGGGTCGGCGACCGCGTCGGCGACCCACGTCTCCGCGGTCGCGCGCGCGACCATGTGCAGCCGAGCCACGTGCGTCTTGGGCAGGTCCCGTTTGCCGGAGTAGACGCGGGTGTGCCCGTCGACGTGCAGGAAGCCCAGCGCGTCCGGGCGCGCCGCGGCGTGCACGGCGGCGAGGGCGGCCTGCACGTCGGCGCCGCGGTGATGCGCGGCCAGCTCGGTGAGTTTGCGGCGCAACGTTTTCACCTCCGGCGCGCGGTCCAGCCCGAGGACCCGGCCCAGGTCGGCCGGGCAGGTCCGGGTCGCGCCCTCGGCGCGGGGGTCACGCAGCAAGGCGAGGAACAGCATCGTGACCACGATCGACCGCAGCCCGTAGAACCCGTTACGCAACCGGCCGAAAACAGCCTCGAACACCTCCAGCAGGCCGGTGGTGGCCAACGCCGGCAGGACCAACAACAGTCCGGCCAGCGGTAGGTGCGCACCCGGGGTGAACACCACCGGCGCCTCGGTGAGCAGGCCGGTACGCGCCAGCTGACGCTCGGCGGTTCTCGGCGCAGGCGCCGGCACCACCGGCAGATCATCACCATCGCCGGCAGCCTCACCGGCGTCCTCCCCGCGCTCATCGTCGCCGCCGCGGGTATCCGTACCCACCTCCTCGCCGGCACTCGTGCCGGCAGCCGCGTCGCCGGGCCCGCCAGGGTCCGAGGCGTCGCAGCGGGCCCGGCGGCCCAGCGCGACCCGCACCGTCGCGGTCGACACCCCAGTTCGTGCCGCGATCACGGCCAGGGTCAGCCCCTGCCCGTCGAGGCCGCGGATCCGGGCCGCCACGGCGTCGGTGAGCTTGCTCGGCCCCTTCGGTCCAGGCCTGACCGGGAGCAGGCCAGCCACCCCCCCGGCGGCAAACGCGGCCCGCCACCGCCACAACGTCGTCTGTACCAGACCAAACGCGGCCGTCACCGCCGCCACCGACGCGATCCGCGCTTCGACCAGCTGCACCGCCGCCAGCCGGCGACCGAGCTCGTCGCCGGCGGCGAACGCGAACGTCGCCTGCCCGCAGACGAACACCACCCCGCCCTCGTCGGTCTCGACCAGCCCGGCCAACGGACCGACCGGCACCGCGTCGGCCGGCAGCAACGGCAGCACCTGCTGGCTGGCCCGCGTCATGCCGCCGCACTCCACAACACCACAACCAGCATGCAGTCATTATCTCAAACCGAGAGTGGGAAACGGTAACCGACACGCACCGAAAAGCCCTACATCACAAGGGAAAACACCTCAACACACGAGCCGTATGTCAGGACACCTGGTCCCCCAGACCATCTCGACGCCTTTCGCGCGCATCGCGTCGTACGCCGCGTACAACGCCAGCGGGTTCTTGAGGGTCATCTGGAAGTGGTGCAGTCCCGCGTAGGCGCTGCGGGCGTAGGCGAAGCAGTGGAAGAGGATCTTGCCGCGCAGGAACGCGATGACGTCGCCGACGTCGGGGGCCTCGATGCGTGCGGACTCCTTCAGGCCCACGACACCCGTCATGAAGTCGTACATCCGTCTCATGTCCCGGCTCCGGACGACGGCGTGGTCGCAGCTGATCGGCCCCGGTACCGACGAGGGGGGGTGCACCCGCTGCGCCATCGGGATCTCGCCGCGCCAGGGGCAGTCCCACCCGCCCCAGTCCGACGAGACCCACCGTTCGCAGTAGCGCGTCGGTGACCATGCCGCCCTCCAACCCACCCGGTCAAGTCCGGCGGTGTCATCCGAGGTGTCAATGCAATCATTCGTTACGACCGGATGGCTGGACGATGTCGAGGTAGTGGGCCTCGGCCGGGTCGAGCAGTAGCTTGTGGGCCTCGAGGAAGATCTCGTGTGCGTCGTGGCCGACCCAACCCGCCGGCAGCAGCTCGACCGGGAGGTCGGGATCGCGGAACGGGAACTTGCGGTACTCGCTCACCAGGGCGACGCGCTCGACCAGCGCCTCGGCACCGGAGAGCCGGCGGCGCCGCCAGTCGCCGAGCCGGTGGCGGTAGCGCCGGACGAAGGACTGGTAGTCCTCGTTGAGTGCCGTCAGGGCCCAGCACCGCATGGCGAGGGCGCGGTCGGCGGGGGGGCCCGACGATCGCACCGTGAGCAGGTCGAGCCGGACTCCGTCGAGGTCGGCGAGGGCCTCGGCGACCTCGGAGAGCCGGTTGTGCGGGCAGATCCACGTGGAGGGCGCGAGCGGGCCGAAGCCGAGCCACGCGAGCGTCTTGCGCAGCCGCTCGCGGGCCGGACGGTCGGTCTCTGGGACGCTGTAGATGACCATCGACCACTGGCCGTCCCACGGGTCGCGCAGGCGGGTGAAGATGCGTTCGCGTCCCTCGTCGAGCATCCGCAGCGCCGCGGGTGTGAGACCGTACATGGTCTCCCTGCCGACCCGGTGCGCGGACAGCCAGCCTTCGCGGCGCATGCGAGCGGCCACGACGCGGGTCGTGCCGGGGCTCACCCCGAAGTCGGAGGCCAGTGCGGCGAGGGCGCGCAGACGGATGCGACCGCCGTGGTAGCGGATGTAGTCGCCGAACAGGTCGAGGATGACCGACCTGGGCCTCATGGACCCTCCGTCTGATCGCCGTCTGACCAACGTGATCGTACAACGGAATACCGACGTCCGTCAGCGATGAGTTCGCTGTCGGGCGAGAACGCGCCCGGCAGTCGTCATCCGTGGGCGCTCTTGCCCCATCGAATCCTCACCGAAGGCGCTCCGGCTTCTGTGGTCCGGCGGTGAGCAGCAGCAGGCGGACGTCGTCCGGCCAGGGCATGGGGTCGCCCATCGCGCGGTCCAGCAGCACCATGACCACCTCCCCCTCGGCCGCGAGCGTCTCCCCGCGGTGGATCTCGAAGCCCAGGCGCAGTGAGGTGCGCCCGAGTTCGCGTACGGCGATCGTGACCCCGACGCGGTCCAGGAACAAGAGGGTCTCGTGGTATACCGCCTCCACTCGCACCCGCGGGGTCCGTCCGAACACCCGCCGGGCGAGCCCGAGTCGATCGAAGAGGGCGGCCTCCGCGGCCTCCGCCAGGCGGAAGCTCGTGAGGTGGTGGAAGTGTCCCGCGGCGTCGGTGTCGGGCCATTCGATGCGGCGCTCGATCGTGACGCGGGCGGGACAGGCCTCGGCGGGCGATGGGCTCATCGTCGTGACCGTACCCCACCCACCGGATGAGATCGGGGCGCGAACGCGTTGACCACAGAGTGCCGCTCGAGGGGTCCGCGAGGGCGGCGAGGCCAGGATAGAGGATCTCCGGAGCTGCGGAAAGGAGTCATGGTGTCCGACAACGTCATTTCGGAGGAGCATCAACAGATCCTGACGAAAGGGAGTTTCGGGCACGTCGCCACGGTCGGTCCCAAGGGCGAGCCGCATTCCAGCCCCGTATGGGTCGACTACGACGGTGAGCACGTGAGATTCAGCCAGACGACGACGCGGCAGAAGCTCCGTAACCTGCGGCAGAACCCGAGGGTCGCGGTCTCCGCCACCGACCCGGACAACCCGTACCATTACGTCGAGGTCCGCGGCGTGGTCGACGATGTCGCGGACGACGTCGACAACGCCTTCATCGACGCGATGGCCAAGAGGTACATGGGCAAGGACACCTACCCGTTCCACCAGCCGGGGGACAAGCGGGTGGTCGTGAAGGTACGCCCAACCCACACGACCTCCATGGGTAGTTGAGGGCCGCGGCGTACACGACACGCAGCGATGCTCACCCGCGAGCGAGGGACTGGCGGGTGAGCTTCTGTCTGTGGGGGGCGAGCGTCGGTGCGGGTACCACGCTCGCCGCCGCTATCTCCATGGCCTTCGGCGTCCAGTTCTGGAACCTCGGCCGCATCGTCGCCCCCGGCCTGGGGCTCATCTTCACCGGGATCGCCGCACACCTGCGGCGACGTCCCGGGGCTACGCCCGGCGCTCGGCTGGATCCCCGGCCGTGGGGCGGGCTCAGCGTGGTGGTGACCGGCGCGTACTCCGTCCTCGCCGCGGTGTGGCTCGCGCTCGGGCTGGCCAACTACTTCGGCGCCCTGCGTGCCGACCCGGCGCTCTCCGTCCTGCGCTGGCCCGCGGTCCCGATCTCGGCGCTCGCCGCGGGTCATACGGCGTTCCTCGCCCGCGCGGGGGTGTGGGGGGTGTGGCAGTCGTGCCTGCTGTTCTGGCATCCGCTGGCCCGGTCCGTCATGGCGGGCGGCGGTCTGCTCATCGTGGCGGCGCCGTTCGAGCTGGTGGGCGCCGAGGTACGAAACTTCCTTGTCCCGTCGTTCATCGTGGCGACCGCGCTGTGGTTGCTGTTCGCCACCGGCCGGTTCCTTCTCCGTCGCGCACACGTCGACGAGCCGAACGGGCCCGCCTTCGGGGTGCTGGCCGGGCTCGGCCTGCTGGCGGTGGCGCTCGCGGCCGTCCCGTCCGGCTGGGCGGGCCCGATCGCCGGGGCGCTGCTCGCGCAGCTCGTCCTGCTCGGTCATGAGAGCCCGCTCGCCCGCACGGCGCGAGTCCAGCTCATGCCGTTATGGCGGGTTACCAGTACCAGCCCGCGTCCCGCCCCTCGCCGCTCACGTGGTGGTAGCGGCCGCGGTAGAAGACGAGCGGCAGCCCTTCCCGGTAGGCGCAGGCGCGTACCTGGCCGATGACCAGCACGTGATCGGTAACCGGGTGGGTCTGCTCGATGGTGCACTCCGCCCAGCCGAGCGTCTTGGGCAGCAGGGGGAGCCCGTCGGGTGTGCGCTCAGCGGCGATGTCGGCGAAGTGGTCCTCGCCTGACCGGGCGAACCGCGCGGACAGGTCCACCTGCCGCTCGCTCAGCATGTTCACACAGAACGCGCTCCGCGTCAGCACCGCGTCGGTCGTGCGGGCGTGTCTCACCATGCTGACGAGCAGCAGCGGAGGATCGAGGGAGACCGAGGTGAGGGAGTTGACGGTCATGCCGTGGGGTATCCCGTCGACGTCGGTGGTCACGACCGCGACGCCGGTGGCGAAGCCGCCCATGATGCCGCGCATCGCGGCCGGGCGGGGTCCGCCGCGGCGGTGTACGGTCCCATCGCTGGCTCCTCCCTCAGGCTTGTCCGCGGGCTTTCACGCCGCGCGGTAGCGGACCTCGAAGGTGAGGCAGCCGTCGGCGGATGTCCAGGGGCCGTGGGGCATGCCGGGTGGGCGGCAGGCGTACATGCCGGCGGTGAAGGTCTGGGCGAGGGTGTGGTCGTGGAG
>JBOHBN010000026.1:0-3491 GCA_050698355.1 Streptosporangiales bacterium
TCCGGCGGTGGAACGCCGACGGCACCACCGACCGCATCCACGATGCGTTGCGCGACGCGACCCGCGACGCTGCGGGGCGGGACCCGATCGCCTCGGCGGGGATCGTCGACGCGCAATCGGTGAAGGGCGCCGACACGGTCGGAGCCGACTCGCGGGGCTTCGATGCGGGCAAGAAAGTCAATGGCCGCAAGCGTCATGTCGTCGTCGACACTCTCGGCCTGCTGGTGGTGGTGATGGTCACCGCGGCCAGTCTGCAAGACCGCGACGGCGGGCGACGCGTCCTCGGCAGGGCCCGCATGGCGATGCCGTCGATCACGCTGGTGTGGGCCGACGGCGGCTACGCCTGTCGGTGTACGACCTGATGTGCAGAGTGGTGTACGACCTCACGTGCAGAGCCCGGCGGGAGCATCATGGCATGGGTTCTCCTTCGGTGTGGGGGTTCGACACGCGGTCTTTGAGCCGGTAGCTGGGGCCGTTGATGGATACGACGTCGCAGTGGTGCAGGAGCCGGTCGAGGATGGCGGTGGCAAGTACGTCGTCGCCGAGGACGCCGCCCCATTCGCTGAAGGCCTTGTTGCTGGTGGCGATGATCGAGCCGCGTTCGTAGCGGCGGGAGATCAGCTGGAAGACCATGTTTGCCTCGGTGCGGTCGAGGGGGAGGTATCCGATCTCGTCCACGACGAGGACTGCGGGTCTAAGGTAGGCGGCGAGTTTGCGGTCGAACCGGCTGGTGTCTGCGGCGGTGGTGAGCTGGCGGACGAGGTCGTCGAGGGTGGTGAACCGGATCGAGTAGCCGGCTTGGGCGGCGGCGACGGCGAGTGCGCAGGCCAGGTGGGTCTTGCCGACGCCAGGTGGGCCGAGGAGAGCGACGTTGCCCTTGTTCTGCACGAACGCCAAGGTCGCGAGGTCGCGGACCTTGCGGGCGTCGAGGTCGGGTTGGAATGCGAAGTTGAACTCGTCGAGACTCTTGTGGTGCGGCAGCCCGGACAGGCGCAGCATGTTGGCGTAGCGGCGGGACTCGCGCACGCCGAGCTCGTCTTCGAGGACGAGGTCGAGGAAGTCTAGGTAGCCCATCTGTTCGGCCTCGGCCCTGCCGGTCAGGTCGGTGACCTGTTCGGCGAGGCGGGATAGGCCGAGTTTGGTGGCGTGGGTGGCGATGCGGGTGCAGGTCAGTTCACTCATCTGGGTCCTCCTGGGAGGTGCGGAGTTGAAGGGCGGTCAGCCCGAGGGTGTCGATCAGCCAGTCCGGCCCTCCGGTGATGCCGCGGGCGAGGAGGGTGTGGTCGAGTTCGGCGCGGGTCACGCAGTCGGCATAGCGGAGCAGCTCGTCGCAGATCTCGAGCAGCTCGACGACTCGGTCGGTGTCGGGTGTGGTCATCGGTGACTCCGTTCCGCGTGCTGCCGCGGCACCGCGCCGAGCGCGGCGGCCTGGTAGACGCTCAGTGGCCGGGTCGCGACTTCGGTGGCCGCAGCGTGGTTGCGGGCGAGCAGACCCGCCAGCGGGTCCGGCGCCGCCGTGTGGCCTGCGTGCTCGGCGGTGTCTGGACCGGAGTCGAGGGTGACCGCGCGGGTGTGCCCGTCGGGTAGGCCCGCCCAGTGCTGCTCGTCGATGACCCACTGCCCGCGCTGCCTGGCTCGGGAGTGAACGGCGAGCAGCTCGCCGCCGTCGCCGGCGAGCGCGTGGACCGCGACGGTGTCGCCGGACACGCGCAGCTCCACTCGCTGCCCGGCGCGCACCTGGCTGGCCGGCACCGAGTACATGCTCGCGTCGAACGAGACCAGCGCGTCTCGGCCAACCCTGCGGGTGTGGGTGTCGGCGACGAGGTAGGGCTGGGCGGGCAGCGGCGCGAGCGCGGCATGGTCGCGCGTGGCGCGCACCCCGATCACCTCGTGGTGGGTGCGGTGGATCTGTCTCCTGCGGATCGGTACCCAGCCGGTGAACGCGGCGTCTAGCTCGGCGAGTGAGCAGAAGACCCGCCCGGCGAGCACGTGTTCGCGGACGATGTTCACCTGCCGCTCGACGCGGCCCTTCCCGGTCGGGCGGCGCGCGGCCAGCACGTCGATGGCGAAGCCGTAGTGGTCGGCGAACGCTGCCGCCTCGGGGTGGATGGGCACCGCCTTACCCGGCGCGACGTGCCGCTTGACGATGGTCTTGGTGCGGTCATAGACGATGCTGGCCGGTACCCCACCAAAGAACGCGAACGCTCGCCGGTGACACTCGAAGAACGTCGCGATATCCGCGCTGGCCACATAGCAGCAGAACGTGTCTCTGGAGTACGACAACGTCAGGTGGAACGAGTACACCTTCGGTATCCCGACGTGCGCGAGGATGCCGCCCTCGTCGCCCCAGTCGACCTGCGCCTGCGCCCCGGCGGTGACCGCGAACCGGCGGTGCAGCCCACCGCTGGGATCGAGGTCGACACCGAGCTCGGCGGCGATCCGCGGCCGGGCCTGCCCGACATACAGCTTCACCCGCTGATAGTGGCCAGCAAAGCCGTACTCCGCGACGAGCCGCTCATGGATCACCGACGCCTTCAGCTCGATATCCGCGCGCAGCGACGCGTCCACCACACCGGCATACGCGTCGATTTTCCGCGGCTGCGTGCCCGCCCGCGGCGGCGCCGCCGGCGGGCCAGCAGCCGCGTCCTCGGCGAGGTACTTACGCACCGTCCGCCAGTCCCGGCCCGTCTCCCTGGCGATCGCGGAGATACTCACCCCCGCCTGATGCAACGCCCGGTACCTGCGTAGTTCCATCCAACCTTCTCCATCCAGGATCATGGAGGCCGATCACCCTCCCGACTCGGCAACTTGATCGCTTCCGAGTCGGAGGGTGATCACCTCTCACACCAGCAGTCGCTACGACACGCCGGATGCTCTGGATATGAGGTCGTACCTACCTGTGGACGTCAGGTCGTACGCGGACAACGCCGTTCGGGGCGCTACGGGTCAGCGACACCGAGGTGTATTGGTGGGGGAACTTCCTGTACCCCGAGGCGGTGCCCATCGATGACGAGCTGGCCGCCGGCCGCGACCTGTTCTCCGACTGGCCACCGCAGGTGCGCGCCGCCGTGCAGGCGACCACCACCGACCAGCTGATCCGCAACGACATCTATCACCTGCCCGGTGGCCTGCCCACCTACATCCGAAGCCGGATCGTCGTGGTCGGCGACGCGGCCCACGCCATGGTGCCCAACAGCGGACACGGCTCCGCCACCGTGCTGGAGGACGGTGTTTGTGTGGGACGCATGATCGCAGCGGCGGTAACGGCAGGCTGCGACCTGGCCGCCGCGATGGCCATGTTCGACCGGGCCCGCCGGTCACGGTGCCGACAAATCGCCCGGCAGGGACTGATGCTCGCCCGCCTCAGTGACGGCCTCCAAGGTGGATGGCGACAGTCGGCACGCAACGCCCTCTTTCGCCTCACCCCAGCCAGATCCATGGTCAAGGCAGGAGCCCGGACCGTGCACTGGACCCCGCCAGCAACCGACGCG
>JBOHBN010000027.1:0-4482 GCA_050698355.1 Streptosporangiales bacterium
TCGGTGAACACCTTCTCCAGCTGCGCGCGGTAGTCGCGGTACGCCTGGTTGGCGTCGTCCTCGCTGATGTCACCGCGGTCGAGCAGCGTCTCGGCGTACACCTTGCGGGTGCTGCGCTTGGCGTCGATGAGGTCGTACATCTGCGGTTGCGTCATCGACGGGTCGTCGCCCTCGTTGTGGCCGCGCTTGCGGTAGCACACCAGGTCGAGGACGACGTCCTTGTGGAACGTCTGCCGGTACTCGAACGCGAACCGTGCCACGCGTACGCAGGCCTCGGGGTCGTCGGCGTTGACGTGGAAGATCGGCGCCTGCACCATGCGCGCGACGTCGGTGGCGTAGACGCTCGACCGTGCCGCGCTCGGGTCGGTGGTGAAGCCGAGCTGGTTGTTGACCACCACGTGCACGGTGCCGCCGGTGCGGTAGCCGCGCAGCTCCGAGAGGTTGAGCGTCTCGGCGACCACGCCCTGGCCGGCGAACGCGGCGTCGCCGTGCACCATGAGCGGCAGCACCGTGAACCCGGTCTGGCCCTTGTCGATGATGTCCTGTTTGGCGCGCACGACGCCCTCGAGCGCGGGGTCGACCGCCTCCAGATGGCTCGGGTTGGCCACGAGCGAGACCGCGATCTTCTCGCCGCCGAGCCCGACGAACTCGCCGTCGACGCCCAAGTGGTACTTCACGTCGCCGGAGCCGTGCACGCTCTTCGGGTCGAGGTTGCCCTCGAACTCCCGGAAGATCTGCGCGTAGCTCTTGCCGACGATGTTGGCCAGCACGTTCAGCCGCCCACGGTGCGCCATGCCGATGACGACCTCGTCGAGCTCCGCCTGCCCGGCGGCCGATACGACGGCGTCGAGCACCGGGATCAGCGTCTCGCCGCCCTCGAGGGAGAACCGCTTCTGCCCGACGTACTTGGTCTGCAGGAACGTCTCGAACGCCTCGGCGACGTTGAGCCGGTTGATGATGCGCAGCTGCAGCTCGCGGGCGGGCTTCTCGTGCTTGTGCTCGACGTGGTCCTGGATCCACTTGCGCTGGTCGGGATCCTGGATGTGCATGTACTCGACGCCGACCGTGCGGCAGTACGAGTCGCGCAGGATGCCGAGGATCTTGCGCAGCTTCATCATCGGCTGGTCGCCGAACGCGTCGCCGGTGGCGAACTCCCTGTCGAGGTCCCACAGGGTGAGGCCGTGCGAGCCGATGTCGAGGTCGGGGTGGCTGCGCAGCTCGTACTCGAGCGGGTTGGTGTCGGCCATCAGGTGACCGCGGACCCGGTACGCGTGGATCAGCTCGAACACGCGAGCCTGCTTGTGAATGTCCTCCTCGTGGCTGGCCGCGAGGTCGGGCGCCCACCGGATCGGGACGGTCGGCACGCGCAGCGACCGGAAGATGTCGTCCCAGAACTCGTCGGACAGCAGCAGCTCGTGCACGTAGCGGAGGAACTCCCCTGACACCGCGCCCTGGATGATCCGGTGGTCGTACGTCGAGGTGAGCGTGAGCGTCTTGCTTACGCCGAGCCGGGCGAGCGTCTCCGGCGCCGCGCCCTGGAACTCCGCTGGGTACTCCATCGCGCCGACCGCGATGATGCAGCCCTGCCCCTGCATCAGCCGGGGCATCGAGTGCACGGTGCCGATCATGCCCGGGTTGGTCAGGCTGATCGTCGTGCCGGCGAAGTCGTCGATGGCGAGCTTGTTGTCGCGGGCCTTCTTGACGATGTCCTCGTACGCGCGCCAGAAGGCGGCGAAGTCGAGCATCTCGGCGGCCTTGATCGACGGCACGACGAGGGTGCGGCTGCCGTCGTTCTTCTGCAGGTCGATCGCCAGCCCGAGGTTGACGTGCTCGGGCTGGACCAGCACCGGCTTGTCGTTGGACTCGGTGTACGAGCTGTTCATCTGCGGCATCGCCGCCGCCGCCTGCGCGACCGCGTACCCGATCACGTGGGTGAAGCTGATCTTGCCGCCGCGGGCGCGCCGCAGGTGGTTGTTGATGACGATGCGGTTGTCGACGAGCAGCTTCGCCGGGACCGAACGCACGCTCGTGGCGGTCGGGACCTGCAGGCTCGCCGCCATGTTCTGCACGATCCTCGAGGCGGCGCCGCGCAGCGGGAACTCGCGGGACGCGGTGGGGTCGATCTCCTCCGCGCGGTCGCCGGACTCCTCGTCTCCCGCCCGCTGGTCCGGGTCCGGCCGCGCAGGCTTGCTCGGCTTGGCGGCCGGTTTCGCCTTCTCAGCAGGCTCGGAAGGAGCGGTACGCGACTCCGCCCGGCCCTGCTGCGTGCCGGCCTGCTGCTGCGCAGGTGCGGACGCGCTCTGCTGCGGCTGGCTCGGCTGGGCCGACTGCGCAGGCTCGGTGGTCTGCGTCGGCTGGCTCGGCTGGCTTGACTGGGACGACTGGCTGGCCCGCGTCGTCTCGCCGTTCGACCTGCCGGCGGACACGCCATCCGTCGCGCCGTCGCGCGGCTGGTAGCTGGCGAAGAAGTCGCGCCACTGCTCGTCGACCGACTGCGGGTCCTCCTTGAACTGCTGGTAGAGCTCGTCGACCAGCCACTCGTTGGGGCCGAAGTCGCTGAGCGGGTCGTCCTTCGACTCTCTCGGGGACTGGGACACGGCGGACATCGCCTCTTCAACAGTGCGTCAGGTTCCGCTGAACAGGGCCCAGGCTACCTGGAGCCCGCTACGGCCGTGGAGGTAGGCGTACGGGCTGTGGACGGGGACTACGGCCAGGTGCCCGACCCGCGCCGTGGGGATGAACGCCGGTTAACAACAGTAGACCAGTATGCGGTCTCGTTCGCCGTCGACCCCTGCTCACAGCGGACCTGGCGGGCCAGTGCGGCTAGAGTGGTCTACCACGGTTCGCCACCCCGGCTGGTGCGATGCCGGCGCACCGACAAGACTGGGACGGCCGGTAACGCCGCGGGCCGGCAAGGTGGGAGTCGCCATGGAGGCGAAGCAGGCGCCGAGCCGGGTCGTCGAGGTCAGGGCGCGGCTGCTCGACCTCGTCGAGCGGCTTCCGGTCGGGGCGACGCTGCCCGGCGAGCGCCGGCTGGCGGCGGAGTGGAACGTCGCTCGGATGACGCTGCGCCGCGCCGTCGACGAGCTGATCGTCGACGGCCTGCTGGAGCGCCAGCACGGTAGCGGCACATACATCCTGCAGCCGAAGATCTCCCGTCCGCTCGGGTTGCTCTCGTTCTCCGCCGACATGCGGCGGCGCGGGTTCTCCACCAGCGCCCGGGTGGTCGAGATGCGCCGGTTGCGCGCGACCGTACGGCTCGGGCGACACTTGCGCATACCCGTCGGCGACGACGTGCTCCGCCTCACCCGGTTGCGGCTGGTCGACGGCACGCCGATGTGCGTGGAGGCGATGTACGTCGCCGCGCAGCTGGTGCCGGGCCTCACCACCGACATGCTCGTGGACTCCTGGTATGCGCTGCTGCACGAGCGGTACGGCATCGACATCATCACCGGGAGCCTCGAGGTCGAGCCGGTACTCCCGGGCCCGGCCGACGCCGAGCTGCTCGGTATCCCGACCAGCCAGCCGTGCCTGAAGAGCAGCGTGGTCACCTACGACCGGCGCGGGCGGGTGATCGAGTACGGCACCTCGGTCGCCCGCGGCGACCGGTACCGGATGGCGGTCGACCTGCACCCGGCGGGTTCTTACACCGCGGCGCGGAGCGCCTGAGGTGGCGCGGCCGGCGCCCTACCTGATGGGGCACGGCGTGCGGCAGATCGCCGTGCCGGCAGGCACGCCCATGGGCGGCTACGACGACCGTGTCGGCGGCGCGGCCGGCGTGCTCGACCCGCTCGAGGTGCACGCCGTCGTGATCGGTGACGGCACGACCCGCTTCGTCTGGGTGGTGGCCGACCTGCCCTGCGTGAACACCGACCTGGCCGGTGACGTACGCGACGCGGTCGTCGCGGCCGTGCCGGGCGCCAGGCCGCAGACCGTGTGGCTGTCGGCGACGCATACCCACGCCGGGCCCGAGACCGGCTGCACGCCCGGCGGCAGCCGTACCCCCGAGCCGTGGCGGGGCCGGTTGCGGCAGGAGGCAATCGGCGCGGTCACGGACGCCGTCGACGCCGAGGTCGGCGTCGACCTGGCCATGCACCACACGACACTGCGCGGTGTCGGTGGGCAGCGCAGCGGCCGCCGACCGTGGTGCACCGTGCCGCTCGCGGTACTGGCCGGGTGGCGTGCGGGACGGCCGCACGGCGTGGTCGCGGTGTTGCCGGTCCACCCGACCGTGCTCGGCGCGGACAATCGGCTGGTGAGCGCCGACCTCGCCGGCGCCTGCCGCCGTGCCCTGGCCGCGGCACTCGGTGCCGGCGCGCCGGACTGGACGGTGGTCGCGACGGGCGCGGCCGGGGACGTGAGCACCCGACCGCACCGCCGGGAGCAGACCGGCGCGGAGCTTGCCAGGCTCGGCCAGGCCGCCGCCCGCGGGGTCGCACGCGCGTTGCGTACGCCGGGCGTCGGTGCTGGTCAGGACGGCAC